>CAJUQF010000070.1:0-742 GCA_910588315.1 uncultured Christensenellaceae bacterium
GCTCCGGTTGACCCCATATTAAATTTCCCTTGCACAAAAGGAATCCCCATTTTATTACCTTTATGTAGTGATAAAAACGTATTAGGAAACTCTTTTGGTGTTTGCCCTTCTCCATTATCATAAATGGCTATATTAGGTGTAATTTTATCTCCAGAGACTAGAATTTGCAGATTGGTTGCTATTTCACGCCTTATATTGGAGCTAGCGTTTTCCCAGTTACCTTTTATTATTTTGAAAAATAACTCCACTGCTTTCGACATTGTCTTGGGTACGGTTGGCGAATTAGAATTAGGGTCGATTCCGTTGTCCCAACAGGCTTTAGTTAATATGGCATCTATTGAATTTGTTAACTTTTCAACGAGAGCGGCTTCGGGTTTTGACTGTTGATTTTCAAATGTCCCACAATTATTTTTATTGCTTCCATACGGAGTCCAGTTTTTAAAATTAGAAAGCACAGCATTTGAATGAACTAATGCATACAATTCATCATAACTACTGCAATTATAAATTTTTAAAAATAGTTCTTTCATTTGTTCCATAATCACACCCATTTAAAGCTTAAATCTCGAATCTTTGTTCCCGCTGTTATTAAATTTTGTCTTAGCGGTACGTAGTTCTATCTCTATTGTTGAAAATATCTTATCAATATCTTTCTGTGTATACTCATATGCATACGGATTAGAGCAATTGCTTAATAGTCGAATAGTATCTATTATTTTTTGCGTTCTAGCTTCAGCTATAC
>CAJUQF010000070.1:752-10188 GCA_910588315.1 uncultured Christensenellaceae bacterium
CTATACGAACAAAACGTTCTCTATTTGTTTCTTTTTCCATTATATACTCCAAATATTTTTCGTATATTATATATTATTTGCAGCAATATGTCAATGCATTTTTCTAATATTTTTCTAATTTTAGAAAAATATTAGAGCATGCTTGTACCGATAAAAAATAATAAAAGGTTCAATTTAGGTTATTTGGCGCCCCGCCAAAAGCACACGATTTGAATCTAAGAGGTTAAAGGTGGGTACTTTTCCTATTTGCGCGAGCTTCTTGCCGTTCGGTTAGTTCTTTCTTATCGAGTTTGTTCTTCGTTGTAGTTTGCGGCGAAGTGTGGTAAGAGATATATTCGCAGTCGTCGAATAAAATTTTGATACATATAAAGAGTAGAAAAGAATCTGTTCTTTTTATCGAATAATGCGTAGAAACGATGAAAATTACGAGAAATTTGCGTAATGCGTCACCAAACGCTTGACAAAAGAACGGGGCGGGGAATAGACTTGAAAATAACGAAAGAAAAAACGGAGAGAAATACAGATGAAACGAGCGGCGGTCATAGCGAGTATAATAGCGATGGCGGTCGCTTTTATGTTGATGAGTATCGGATGCGGATCGGATCGGCAAGATGCGGACAAGCGTGAGATAAAAGACGTTTATGCTACCGAAAAGGAGGTGGAATACGACGGACGCAGGCATGGGATCGAAGTAAATAATATCATAGCGACCGACGAGGTGTATTATTCCGAAACGGGTACGGAATGGTCTAAAACGGCGATAGAATATTCGGAAGTCGGGGAGTATGAAATATATTTCAAGGTTGTGCGCAAGGGATACAAGGATTTTGTTTCGTCCGGAAAGATAAAAATTTATAAGGCGGTTTTGCAAGGTATAAGCGCGGAGCGCAAGACGGTTGTTTATGACGGGCGCGAACACGGCATAGAGATAATCGGGACGGAAGAAAACGACGGGATAAAATATTCCGAAGACGGGAGCGAGTACCGAGCTGCGTTGACCAAAAAGGATGTGGGAAGATATACTGTTTATTTTGTTGTGGAACGCGCAAACGGCGAATATTTCGGCTCGACGGAACTGTTGATCTTGCCTGAGATACGCGGAAGATATTGGAATGCGTTAAAAGGCGAAATAGAAATCAAAGATACAAATTATGACGAGACCGGGCGCGGTATGATCGGAGAAAACGAATACGTCGTCAAAGACAGTACGCTCGAAATTGGCGATACCGAGTATAAATACGTCAAAGACGACGAGCAGGTTTACAAGTTCACGATAAACGGCGGCGAGATATTTTACACGATCGGGAAGCGCGAAAACGAGACGGCGGAAATACGTGTATACGAATCCGAAGAGCGCGCGGAGATAATTATCGGCGGTATTGCGGTAAAGGAAGTAACCGGTGTAAACTACAGCGAAAACGGTAATACCATGACCTTGACCGAAAAAGATATAGATATCACATTGAAAAAATTGCCCGAAAATCCGCAGGGCGATATATACGAATTGGTGATTTTCGACGGACTGCCGCATAAACACAGCGGGATAGAAAACTCGAATGAGTATACGGAGATAGGTCGGCATGAAGATAAAATAACATTGGTCGAAGAAGGATATTTGCCGAAAGAAATAAACGCCGTACTCGAGATAGTAAAAAACATTACCGGAAATTATTGCAATGCCGACAATATTATAGAGATAAACATGGATATTGCTATGATAAACGGCGAAAGCAATAAGATGGAATATTTCGACGGGGCTTGGCGTGTAGCGGGTAAAGAGTTATCGGAAGAAAACGGCAAGCTGTATTACGACGGTCGGGAATATTTTAAAGCATCAAAAAATATCGTCGATATAATATATGGCGGCGAAACTTTAAAAATAAAATGCGATGCGGACGACGTATTGATCGTTTGCGACAGCGGTACTTTGACCGTGACGATAGACGGCGTAACGGTGTCGAAAAAGGAAGTCGATTCGAGTATTATTACCGTAAACGGCGAAAGGAAAGATGGGATCGTCGACGGATCGGTCACCATGTATGTACTCGGATCGAGCGATCTTACCGGCGTAATTCGAGTCGAGATCGTAGTTGCGGAGTAAGGTGCATGAGATATTTGTTTTTCGATATAGAGTGTTGCGACGGGCAGCACATGTGTGAATTCGGATATGTGATTGTCGACGATAAATTCAACATAACGGACGAGAATATTTTGATAATAAAGCCGGAAAAGCCGTTTAATCCGATCGTAAGAAAAAAGCTGTCGCTTAGAACGCAGACATATAATAAGAGTCGAGCGTTCCCGTATTATTATAACGAGATCAAAAAACTCATCACCGCGCCCGATCAACTGATTTTAGGCTATGCAATAGAAAACGATGCGAATTTTTTAAAGACCGCATGCGAACGGTATAATAAAGATTACATAAATTTTAAATTTTTCGATTGTCAAAAAATATATACGAAATATTACGCGCCCGAACATGCTTTGAAACTCGATACCGCATGCGAAAAATTAAAAGTCGACACGTCCGGCAGTTTGCACAATAGCGGCTACGACAGCAAAATAACAATGCTGCTCGCCAAAGCGATATGCGATGATCGTGGTATTTCTTTGCCCGAGATGACGGTCGATTGTCGTTTGTGCGCCGGAGAGATAAAAAGCGGCGTGATATCCGACGAGGCGACGAAAGATAAGATAATGCGTGCGCTCGAGACGTATAAGAAAAATAACGATAATAATTTAAACGAAAATAATAAATATTTATTCGGGCAATTCGTAAAAAGAGTGTGCGCTGAAAATAAAACGAAAAAGAATTTATACGGTAAAAGGATAGGTTTTACCGAGGGATACGAAAATACGCACTTCAAAGAAATGTTGAGTTTGGTGCAATTTATCGCCGATCGCGGCGGGATATATTGCAAAGGCGCAAAACATTGCAATATATTCGTGGACGACTGTGCGCAAGAGAACGATAAAAATTTCGAGAGAGTAAAAAGACAATCTTCGGACGGGCGCGCCGCAAAAATAATTAAATTAAGCGAATTTTTAAAGATGATGGAAATTTCGCAGGAAAATATGCAAGCTGCGTCGTTTCCGCGGGACGCGGCGTTTTTGCGCCCCGTACGCGAAAAGAAAACGGAAAGGAATTATATCGAAAATACCGGCAGTACCTTACGCGAATTCTTTGGAAATATTAATGCAGATCGGTTGAAAAAGTCGAATGAGCTAAAATAAGTTTATATCAATTTTGCTTTTGCCAATATATCGGCGGTTTCTTTTTTAAACATGCGCACGGTGGCGAAGTCGCGGTTTTTCCCGGCGAGCAAACATTCGATGCGGTCGAGAAGTTTCGTACAGGCGGATATACATTCTTTTTTCAAGCCGAGCAGAAAATAGAATTTGGCGACTTTCATGTGTACGCGCATATCGATATTGGGATTTTCGAATTCGGTTTTTTCTACGACGGTTTTGAGTATTTCCGTTTCGCGACGCATAAGCTCGAGACATTTGTTTTTATCCTTATACATTCCCGGCAACATTACGATATAAGTACCTATACAGGCGACCATGTCGCCGACGAACATCGAGTTATGATCGCGATCGTAATGAGTTTTATAGTTTTCGAGCGCTATCTCGATATGCTTGAAAGCTTTTTTCGGCTTATTGACGGATTCGTAATACGATGCGTAACCCGTGTGCATAAAAGCATAGCGCGCGGGGTCGACGGCTTTGTATTCGTTGCCGCCGATCTTCATTGCTTTATCTAGTATCTTCTTTTGGTTCGCGATGTCGCCGCTGTCGTGATAGACGTTGCTTTTTGCGACATAATAGTGTACATAGTCGCGCAGCGGGATCTCGTGCCTTGCAAAAAGTTCGTCGCAGAGATCGGTGCATTCTTCTATGAGTTCCCGCGCGTCCGAGACTTTGCCGCATAATAGTAAATGCGTTGCGTAAATAGTCAGCATCAAAGCGTACTCGTTTTTTACTTCGCAGGAAGCGCGATCCATATCGATAAGATCGTAGTATTTTTTGCAGGTTTCGAAATGTCCCGTGGATTCGAAGAAAAAATTCAGGATGAAACAATCGTGAGCATACACCGCATATGCGAGCGCGAATTTTTCGGGATATTGTTCGGCAACGGCGGAGTCCGGCGAATTTGCGTAATCGGCAAGCGACTTCAGTAATAGCCGTTCGCGTTCGGCAACGGCAACGGGTTTCGACCAATCCTGCCGAAACGGCAACGTTACGATCCGCGCGGCGAGCCGTTCCTTTTCCGTTTGCGAAATAAAATCACCGGATAATAAAGCGCCCGAAAATTTGAAAATGGAAAAGCGCTTGCCGCAAAGCTCGTCCATAGGCATACCGGAACTTGTAAGCGAGTACATTTTCAAATATATTTCGTCGACCAAGTCCTTTGTGAATTTCGGATCGTCCGAGAGTATAAGCTGCTTGATCCTGTCGTGGACGATGCCGAAAGCGACCGACGAGTTATCGTCGTGCAGGCGAATGAATATGCGCAAATACGGCGTTTGGTTTAAAACGGTTTCCGAAAATTCTATGCCGAACGCGTCGCGCAGATCGTTTTCGGTCAAAACGTAATCGGACATTGCGAATATTGCGAGCAATTTTTTATAACGTGCGAAAGTCTCGGCATTGAGCGTGCTTTTCATGTAATTATAATAGAAAGACAATGCGCTTTCGAGCGACGAAAGTATATGCCAGTCGACTTTTTCGGCTGTCGTTTGATCGAGATAAATATTGCTTATTTTCATCAAAATGGAAAACGAGAGTATATTTTTCGGGTCTATCGAGTCGAAAATTTCGCGGACCGAAATACTTTTATCGCGACCGGCAAACTGCGCAATGATATTGTTGTTGTAATAGTTGTACAGAAAATTCAGATAATCGTAATTTTTCGAATCGAAAATTATTTTTTCGCCCGGAAAACGTTGTACGAAACCTTATGCCGCGTTTCGCAAACTGCCGGCTTTATCGAATATTCGACACGTAAACATCACGTATACGCCGTCGGCAAATTCCGAGTTCTCGAAAAAATCCGTAACCGACATTTTGCCGCCCATGCCCATGTCGTCGATGCCGTCTATGATTATCAGCAGTTTTTTGTCGGCATAGTATTTCTGTTTGAATTCGTTGACAAAACGCGTGAACGATTTAACGGGATCGGAATTTATTATGTCGACGGGCGCGACGTCGACGCTCCGTATATTGCCGACGTTATCGAGCCGAAGCAAGTCGGAAAAATCCCACAAAAAGTTTTCCGGAGAAGCGTAGTTTTTATCGCGGCTTACGAACAGCGCGCGCACGTCGGCGGTTTGCTTGAATTCGTCGTCGCGTTCGAGCGCGCGCACAAACGTGGTCTTGCCCATGCCGCGTTCCATTTGCAGAACGAATATATCTTTCGGTTTATTTTCGATGATCGTTTTGACTTTTTCGCGGAGAAGATCGAAAGGGCAGTACGGTTCGTCTGTCAGTACGGACGAGTCGGGATCTACGAGCCGCTTTTGCACCCAATCGTCGACTCCTATGCTGTCGAGTATGTAAAATTGATTGCCGTAATACAGTTCGCCGTCGGGATCGATGTCGAGCAACAACCGCCTTACGTACGCCGAAATATCTTTACGCGTGCGCAACAGATTGCCGCAATAATAAACGGCAAAGTCTTTTTTATTGCGTTCGCCGTTTTTAAACAGCTCGTAAAACGCACGTATTTCGCGGCACAGCCAATGCGCTTTGTTCGTATCGAGTTTGCCGTCGTCGGCGGTCGGACAGCGATCGTTTACCACAAACAGGAACAGCGCCGAGCCGGGTATAACGACTTCGGGATGTTTATCGAACGTACGTTCGTCGGTGTCCGGTCCGAAATAAGCTTTTGCTATCGGGAAAGACGTATTGAGACGTTTGGCAACGTCCTCGGCTTGTTTGCCGGTGCCGTCTATGTTTTTCGATCCGTGATAGGCGATAAAAACCGAGTTCCGAAATCGATTGCCGCGACTTACCATCGTTTTTTCCTCTTTTGCAGTCTATTTCATTATTATATATGATAGCATGTTGCGAGCTATATGTCAATCGGTAATATCGCGAAAGTCTGTTTAAAACGCTTGACATTGGGCGGGGGAGTCGGTTATAATTAAGGGTACGCGTGGAAATCTGCGCGTAATGCTCTTTCTTCGATATTGAGTGAGAGCGGCAATACTACTATAAGGAGGTAGAGTAACAATGCCTACGATCAACCAGCTTGTAAGGAAAGGTCGTCAAAAGGTCGAGTATAAGTCCATGAGCCCTATTCTCGATAACAACCCGCAAAAGCGCGGCGTGTGCCTTTCGGTCACGACGACTACGCCTAAAAAGCCCAACTCCGCTTTGCGCAAGATCGCTCGTGTGCGTCTTGTCAACAAGATGGAAGGTACGGTCTATATTCCCGGCATAGGTCACAACCTGCAAGAACACTCGGTTGTGCTTGTCCGTGGCGGCAGAGTGAAGGACTTGCCGGGTGTGCGGTATCACATCATTCGCGGTGCGTTAGACACTGCGGGTGTGGCCAAGCGCAAGCAAGCTCGCTCAAAGTACGGCGCAAAGAAGGCGAAGTAAAAAAAGAACCGTTTCGCAAGCGCTTGTGCGACATCTTGCTATCGTTTTCGGCGATAACTGCGTTGCTTGTCCTCGACGTAGCGCTGCTACGACTTCGGGCAATGCGCCTTGTTCTCGCACGAAAACGCCTACGCAATTCTGTCGCGGCGCCCTTGCTCATCGGTTCTGCGTTCTGTATGTAACTTAAACGCAGTCGAATTTATATGTCATTTATATATAAAGTCGGCTTTTAGGTGAATTGCCGAACGCGATACATGCTTTTTTGTGCCTATCAACCAAGCGCGCACGCGCTTAAAAAAATCGAATAAGGAGATAATCATGCCGAGAAGAAGCGGGGTCCCCAAAAGGGATGTTTTACCCGATCCTATTTATAACAGCAAAGTCGTTACCAAGCTCGTCAATCAGATAATGCTCGACGGTAAGAAAGGTACGGCACAGGCTATAGTGTACGACGCGTTTTCCATTATAAAGGAAAAGACGTCGCTCGAACCGGTGGACGTTTTCAACCAGGCTATGGCAAACGTCAAACCGCAACTCGAAGTCAAGGCGCGCCGTGTCGGCGGTTCCACTTATCAGGTGCCGCTCGAGATCCGTGCCGATCGTCAGCAGACTCTTGCTATCCGCTGGATAGTCATGTTCGCGCGCAAACGCGGCGAAAAGACCATGGACGAGCGTCTTGCGGGCGAGCTTATCGACGCGTACAACAATACCGGCGCGGCGGTCAAGCGTAAAGAAGAAATGCACAGAGTCGCCGAGGCTAACAAGGCGTTCGCGCATTTCCGTTGGTAGAGTAGTGTACTCCGAGCGACTTGTGCGTCATATTGCTATCGATTTCGGCGATAAGTGCGTTAATGCCCCCTCGACGTAGCGCTGCTACGACTTCGGGGTCATTGCCTTCTTATCCCCGCAATCGTCTACGCAATCTGTTCGCACCGTCACTCGTCGTCCACTTTTAGCGTATAACATTACCGATTTTGAATATCAAAACGATGTAAAAAGATACAATTTGTCATCCGAGCTATATGCAAGGATTTCAACCCTTTTTAAGAGGAAACAATTATGGCAAGACAATTTTCATTGGAAAACACGCGTAACATCGGTATCATGGCGCACATCGATGCGGGAAAGACCACGACGACCGAGCGTATCCTTTATTACACCGGCAAGGTGCATAAGATAGGCGAGACGCACGACGGCGGCGCGACCATGGACTGGATGGTTCAGGAACAGGAGCGCGGAATAACGATTACTTCCGCGGCGACCACCACGCAGTGGCGTACTTCCGCTGCTGCGCCGATGACGCGTATTAACATTATCGATACCCCGGGACACGTTGACTTCACGGTCGAGGTCGAGCGCTCGCTTAAAGTTCTTGACGGCGCCGTTGCGGTTTTCTGTGCAAAGGGCGGTGTCGAACCTCAGTCCGAGACCGTTTGGCGTCAGGCGGACAAGTACGGCGTTCCGCGTATAGCGTACGTCAACAAAATGGATATCAACGGCGCCAACTTCTTCAACGTGCTCAGCATGATGAAGACGCGGCTCGGCGCTCATCCCGTAGCGCTCCAGATCCCCATCGGCAAGGAAGATACTTTTAAAGGTATGATCGACCTTGTTACCATGAAGGCGGAGATATACGAGGACGATATGGGCAACGTTATCAACGAGACCGACGTTCCCGACGAATACAAAGCTCAAGCCGAAGAGTACCGTCAGATACTGCTCGAAGCCGTTGCCGAAACGGACGACGCGCTCATGGAAAAATTCTTCGCGGGCGAAGAGCTTTCCGTTGACGAGATTCGCGCGGCGGTCCGCAAAGCGACTATCGAAATGACGATGAACCCCGTTTTCTGCGGCTCGTCGTATAAGAATAAGGGCGTTCAGAAACTTTTGGACGCGGTAGTTTACTATCTTCCCAGCCCCGTCGATATCGCGCACATAAAAGGTACGGACAGAAGCGGCGCGGAAGCGGAACGCAAAACCGACGACAACGAACCGTTCTCCGGTTTGGCGTTCAAGATCGCGGCGGACCCGTTCGTAGGCAAACTTGCGTTCTTCCGCTGCTACAGCGGTGTTTGTCCCGCAGGCTCGTACGTTCTCAACTCCACAAAGGACAAGAAAGAGCGTATCGGCAGACTGCTTTTGATGCACGCCAATTCGCGTACCGATATCGACGAAGTTCGCGCCGGCGACATCTGCGCGATAGTCGGACTTAAAGATACCACTACGGGCGATACGCTGTGCGATCCTTCGCACCCGATCATACTCGAAAGTATGGAATTCCCCGAGCCGGTTATCCGCGTAGCCATCGAGCCCAAGACCAAAGCCGGTCAGGAAAAGATGACTATGGCGCTTATAAAGCTCGCGGAAGAGGATCCTACGTTCAAGACGTACACCGATCAGGAAACCGGTCAGACCATAATAGCCGGTATGGGCGAGCTGCATCTCGATATAATCGTCGACCGCTTGCTCCGCGAGTTCAAGGTGGAAGCCAACGTCGGCAAGCCGCAGGTCGCATATCGCGAGACCATTCGCAAGAAAGTCGAGGCGGAAGGCAAGTACATTCGTCAGTCCGGCGGTAAAGGTCAGTACGGTCACTGTAAAGTCATCATGGAGCCGCTCGAACAGGGGCAGGGCTACGTTTTCGAAGACAAGACGGTGGGCGGATCCGTTCCGAAGGAATATATCCCCGCAGTCGACAACGGTATACAGGAAGCGCGCATGAGCGGTATCCTTGCCGGTTACGAGTGCGTGGACTTCAAAGTTACGTTGTACGACGGAAGCTATCACGAAGTCGACTCGTCCGAAATGGCGTTTAAGATCGCAG
>CAJUQF010000071.1 GCA_910588315.1 uncultured Christensenellaceae bacterium
TCCCTTTGCACTGCTCGCTGAACTTTTCTATGTCTTTCTCTGTTACCATGGTGTTACCTCGTATGGTTATTTATTTATCGAATTACCGCCTTACAGCGAACCCATGTAAGACTCTATCAACTTCCGTAACGCCGGCGGCAGTTCTTCGCCGTTGGCAAGTCCGTCTATAGCCTGCTTTATATAGTCGGGCAAATGTTCGCCGTACGGCGTGTTACCGTCGATTATGTTGTTATTGGAATTGTCGTCGCCGTGATTTGCTCCGTTATTATCTGAATCATCGTCCGACGGCGGAGGAGGATTGCCGTCGCCGTCACCGTCGCCATCCGGCTTTTGATCGGAATCCGGAGGCGGAGGGACGTCGCTTTCGCCGTCGCCGCTGTTACCGCTACCGCCACCGCCGCCGCCTGCGCCGAGATCTTTTTCAAGTTCTATCTCGCGATACTGTGCCGTAGCCGAATATCCCGCATCCGCTTTTTCGGTAAAACGCGACGCGGCGTTATATTCGTCGTAATAACCGTCGCTCCAACCTGAAAAAATATAAGCATGGCGGAGTTCGTACTCTTCTCCCGTCTCTTTGTCAACTTCCGTCGTCACGATATCGTCACGCGCAGTGACCACCGCTTTTGCGCTCGAGTCGCCCTCGTTCACCGTATAAGTCAATTTCGAAGCGCTATCGGCATTGTAAATATACTTATCGTTTTCGTTGACGAGATATCCGAACTCGCCTGCGGATATTTCGATAGTGTAAACCGCAGGCTGTACGAAAATGCTTTTGAGCTTTTCGGGCGGAAGTCCCGTAAACACCATGCTCACTACGGCTACCGCGGCAACGACCGATACCGTGATTATATTCCTTACGGTAAATCCGAGCGCCTCGCGCTTTTGCTTGCCGCTTATCGAACCTGCCGAGCCGCCGTTGCGCGCGCAAACTTCCGCAAGCACCTTTTCGGTATCGTTACGCTGCATTTCCGCCATGATCGACTTATCGTCCGCGTACTCTTGCATCGTGATAAAACGTTCTTCGTAGCCCATACGATCGAGCCGTTCCGCAACGGCTTTTTCGGATACGCGGAGCTTTGAGAAATATATTGCGACAGCCGCAACGGCGGTAATTACCGGCAGCGCGCCGAGAGCAAGCCATAACCCGTTGAAATCGGTAAACAGCGTGGCGACGGCAATGACGATAGATGCGACAAGTCCTACGGGAAAACCGAGAACGATAGACTTGACGATACTTTCGCCTACCATCTTCGAACGATTCGATCTAAAAGCCTGTTGATATGTCACTGTTTTCTCCTTTTCCGATACGGCTATCGGATCAATAAATCTCTAAAAAGAAAAAGGCAATCGAAAACAACTTTCGACGCCTTTGTCGGTCAATTATGATTATTTGAAATTATATACTTTAAATATATCGATTGTCAAGTATTTATACGCATTTTATCGGATATTTTACAAAATATTTTCACATGTTCGACAAACATCGCGCATACCTAAACTTATTCGACAGACTGCGCAGGTGTGTAATCCCACACAATATCCGCATTGCAACCGAGCTTCCAGCCTATGTTCCAGGTACTGAACGGACCTTTTATACCGGTCATATATATAGTCTGTTCCTCGGTCCAACCTTCGAACGCATTGGCAAGAACCGCCGTTACGCTCGACGGAATAACTATACTCTTTAATCCCGTACAGTCCTTGAACATTTTCGACCCTATCGACGTCATACCTTCGGGAAGGATCACCGTTTCGAGTGACGCAAGTCCTTCGAACGCCGACGTTCCGCCGCTCGTCACGCCGTTAGGAACACGGATAGAAACGAGCGATGTTCCGGCAAAAGCGTTACTGCCGAGCGATGTGACCGAGTCGGGAATGTCTATCGCAGTAAAGGCACAATTCTCAAACGCTTTGTTGGATATCGTCACAAGCTCGCAAACGCCCGAGACGTCCTTTTCAAACACAACTCGAGACAGCGACGTACAGCCCGAAAACGCAGACGTGTTTATGATGGTGACACCGCTAGGAATCGTTATACTCATGAGCGACGTACAGTTAAGGAACGCGTTGTTATCTATCTTCGCGAGCGAATCCGGTAACGTTATCGATGAAAGAGACTTGCAGTTCTCGAACATGTTTGCGCCTATAGCCGTCAAACTTTTGCCGGCTTCGTCTGTTGCGAAATCTATATTTTCGAGCGACGTACAACCCTTAAACACGGCGCTGCCGAACGTTGTCACTCCTGCGGGGAAATTTCTCACATCGGTGAGCGACGGGCAATTCTCGAAAGCGCTTGCCCCAATATTTGTGAGCATACTGCCTTCTTCGAAAATCACTTCCTTAAGGTTTGGACAGTCCTTGAAAGCTTTTTCGTATATTCTCGTCACCGTGCGCGGTATCACGATGCTTTCCACGGTAGATTGCCAAAATGCGGTTGAGCCTATCGTTTCGAGATTTTCGGGCAAAGTGATCCTCTTTATAAACGAGCTGCTGAACGCCATATACGGCAGAACGGTTATTTTCGAACCCGCTTCGAAACTCACTTCACGCAATTCGAAAGCGTTAAGGAACACTATAGTCGAAGTAGACGAGGCATTGCCGCCGAGAGATTCTATCGTGTTTTGAAATTCGAAAGTCTCGAAACCGGTACCTACGAACAACGACATTCCGAGCTTGGTATATTGCGCAGGGAACTCGATATGCTTGAGATTCGTACAGAAACGGAACGCGAAGTTACCGATACTCGTGACCGACGTTTGCGAAAGATCGATCTCGGACATCTTATTGCCTATATATACGGGGTTTCCGTTTTCGTCTTTTTCACCGGTATTATCGCCTTCGAATGCGGACTGACCTATAGTCGTGAGCGTGGACGGGAATTTGACGTTTTCGAGATTGTAGCAGCCCTGAAACGCTTCCTTGCCTATCGACGTAACGCCCTCGGCGAGTATCACAGACGTAATGCCGAGATTGCCCTTGAACGCCCCGTCGGGGACGTCGTCCACTATCGTGATCTCGACCTTGCCCGCGATAAAGTCTATGTTGGCGGATGCGCCGCATACGGTTATCGCTTCCGCTGTCGTATCTACGCTGACGAGTCCGGAACATTCGTCCACCACTCCCGTGCCGAGCTTTGTGCCGAACGGTATGACGAGCGAAGTAAGCGAAGTACAGCCGAGCAATGCCCGATCGCCCACCGTGCAACTTTCGCCGAGCGTTATCTCGCCGAGTTTATCGCAATAGCGGAACGCAGATTCACCGATATTCGCTTCCGCACCGATCTCTGCTTTTGTGAGCTGTTTGCACCAGTTGAACGCCCAATCGCCTATCGTGAATCCCGTCTTAAGCATCGATACGGATTCGATATTGCTGCCTACAAACGCTTCGCTGCGTATTTCTACGCACGGCGTGGCAAGTTCGACTTCGCCGGATATCGAGCCGGGACACACGACAAGCTCGGTAAGATCGGCGGTATAGAGTATGCCCCTAAACATCGAGAATTCTTTGTTGCCGTTATCGAGCGTAATGGCGAGCAACGAATCGTAAAGGAACGGGTTTGTGCCGATGGAATTTACCGACGCGGGGATCTCGAACTCTTTGAATACGTCGCAATTCTTGAACGCGTATGCGCCGATACTTTCGAGCCGCGGTTCGCCGACGTCGGTATCGAAGTCTACGGTCTGCAAACTCCTACAGTATTCGAATGCACGCGAGCCGATGGAAACGACGGATATAGGCAGCGTAAGCTCGGTTATCGCCGCATTGCGGAACGCATAATCGCCTATGCTCTCCAAAGCGCATGTTCCGTCGGCATTTTTCTCGAACGTTATCGATACCGCTTCTACGTCGCAGAAAGCGGACTTACCTATCGTAACTACGGTCGAAGGGATCGATATAGATTCGATATTGGGGCATTGATAAAACGTCTGCGTACCGGTATGTTCCAGTCCGTCCGGAAGCGTTACGCTTGTCAGCTTACCGCAATACGAGAAAGCATAGCTTATCGACGTCGGCGACGCCGCGAACTGCGTAAGCTTGCTGCCCGGCATGAACTCGACGCTAATAAGTTCCGAACACTCGGAGAAAGCATAAGTGCCTATCGTATCCACCGACGCAGGTACCGTAAGCGAAGTAAGCCCGCTCTTATAGAACGCATACGTCTTGATCTCGGTCACGTTTTTGAGATCTATATTTTCGAGCGCGGTACATTCGCGGAACGCTCTTTCGCCTATCACGGCTAACTTATTCGGTAGAGCTACGCTTGTAAGATCGGGATTGTAAGCAAACGCATAGCTGCCCAAAGTGTTTACGGTATCGGGCAAGATCAAAGTCGTCATCGAGTTGCACTTTTGGAACGCGCTCGAATTTATCGTCGTTATGCCGTTAGGCAATTCGAATATGCCGTCGCGCATGACGGTCTTACTGCCGTTATATGTCACCTGCTTGAGCTCGGTGCAGCCGCTGAACGCGCTGCCGGCGATCGCCGTCATACTGCTCGAGCCGGGCAGCACAACTTTTTCGAGCGTAGTCATTGCCGAGAACGACGGCGACGTGACAAGGCTTATGCCGTCCTCGAAATAAACTCGCGCAAGCGGTGCGCCGGTAAAGCACGACGCCACGCTCGTAAGCCCCGCTGTGTATGTAAATTCGGTGAGTCCGGAATCCTTAAAGGCATTGCTTGCTATCTTGTTTACCGATTGCGCGAGCGTGATGCCCGTAAGCGACGTACAGCCTTGGAACGCGGACGTATCTATCGTCTTTAACCCGTCGCCGTTGAATATCACCGTCGTAAGACTCGTACAGTCCTTAAAGGCATTCGTTCCCGTAGTAGACGCTTTATCGGATAGCGATACCGTAGTAAGCGCGGTACAGCCTACGAAATTGTAATTACGCATGGTAACGGCTTTAGTTCCGCCCGGTTCGAACGTTACGGTATCTAAGCTCGTGCAGTATGCAAAAGCGTAACCGCTTGCGGCGCCGCCGACGTCCGTGACCGACTTGGGTATGGTTATCGACGTCAAGCCGCTGTATTCGAACGCATATTGACCTATCTTCTGCACGCATGAAGGGATCGAAAACGACTTGATCCCGCTGTAATAGAAATCGTAATTGCCTATCGCCGCAAGCGCCGTACAGCCGCTTTCGACCGTTACGACGGAAAGCGAATCTGTATAAGCGAACACGTATGTACCCAAGCTCGACAAACGTTTGGGAAGTTCGACCGTATGCAGTCTGTACGCATTGGAAAACGCGTAATTGCCGATAGCGAGTTCTTTAGCCGCCGGCGGAGTTGCGGTTTCTTCGCCGTCCGCCGCAGGAAGTTCCGCGGTATAATTTTCGAAGTATACGTTTTTGAGCGCACCGCACATATAGAACGCTTTTTCGCCTACCGTCTTTACCGTATCCGGTATGTACACCGTTTCGAGATATTGGTTGTAAGCAAACGCGTTAGCCGCGATGTCGGTTACGCCGATGGGAACGACGTATTCTTTGTCGGTCTTGTTCTGAGGGTACGCGACGAGCGTATTTGTATTATTGCCCGCATTAAACAGTACGGAACTTTCTGCGGACAGCGTGGGGGTCTGAGATGACGAATACACGGATATGGTTTGCAAATTATAGCAATCGACGAAAACCGTACCGAGGCTCGTTACACTGTCCGGCAACGACACGGACGTCAGCGACAGGCATTGCGAGAACACGTCTTTGCCTATTTTCGACACGTTTTTCGGCAGTTCGACAGCCGAAAGCGCGGTCTTTTGGAACACACCGTCTCCGAGAGTCGTAAGTTCGCCGTCCTTTACGAATTCGGCGGACGCAAGCTTCGTATCGCCGTTGAATGCGTTCTTACCGATTTCTTTCATAGACGCGGGGAACGATATGCCGTTTAGCGACGTACAGTTCTGGAACGCGCCTATACCTATCGATACAAGCCGCGCCGATTTATCGGCAACTCCGTCGAACACCGCCGTGCCGAGATCGACGTTGCCGGCAAACGCGTAAGCATCTATCTTTTCTAGCCGCGCGGGGAACCGTATCGATAGGAGCGACATCGCCGCGAATGCGCCGCCCGTCGCCGCAGTTGCGCTATTACCGTTTACGTCGCCGCCGATAGTAAGCCCGTCGGCAGATCCGGTTTGGTCTACCGCATCGGATGCGGCTTCCGCCGTTTTCTCTGCGAACGTTATAGACGTGATACCCGTATTGCCGTAGAAAGCTTTATCGAGTATTTTAACTACGGAATACGGTATCTCTACCGCACCCGATTTATACAACGGACAAAGCACGAGCGTTGCGCCGGAGTTTTTGTATAATATACCGTTTGCGGCGGTGTAATCGGCAGTCGCACTCGCCGTACCCGAAATACGAAATTCTGCGATACGACTTCCCGTCATAGTTTCGGGCATGATTGCGGTAGCGCTCGTCTTTTTGCTCTCCGCGCCGATACGACGGTCCGCGAGCCTATCGGGCAGAGTGAGCGTCGTAAACAGTTCGCAACCGCCGAATACTTCTTTGCCGAACGACACGCCGCCTACGCCGCCGTCCGCAAACTCGAGCGATGTCAATTTCTTGCAGCCGTAAAACGCTTTGTCGCCTATCGCCGCGAGCTGATCGGACTTGCCGTCGTACTCGCCGTTTGCTATCGTTTTGGGAAGATACACGCTCTCGAGAGCCGCACAGCCCGAAAAACAATGCGCGGGGACCGTAGTTATGCCCTCCGGCAATGCGATCGATACAAGCGACGAACAGTTGTAAAACACGCCCGCGCTTGCGGTCGTTGCCGGCACGAATGTGACGCTATACGTCTTGTTCTCCGCAAACGATACGCTCGTAAGCTTGGAGCAATAGTAAAACACTCCTTTACCGATAACCGTAACGGTGGACGGGATATTCACTCTTTCGAGTTTTGCCCCGAAGCCGCCGAATGCGTTTGTGCCGAGATTGACAAGCCGCTCCGGCAGTTTGACTTCGATCAGTCCCGTGCAATTATAAAATGCGTACGAATTACCGGCGCTGTCCGTTTTGCCTTTATCGTCGAGCATATACAGCTTGGTTTCGACGTTACCGGACTCGAATTCCACTTCGGTAAGCCCCGTACAATAATAGAATGCGCGGTACCCGAGATTTTCGAGCGTGTTTGGAACAGTCAGCTTGCCGATAAGATCGGAGCAATAGTAGAATACTTCCTTGCCTATATCGGTGACGCCGTGCGGTATCGATATTGTCGCACCGTCGTTGCGCACCGACGGGCGCTTTTCGTTTATGCTTGCAAGTTTCTTGCAGTTGTAAAACAATTGATCGGGTAATTCGGATATGCCCGACGGAAGATTTATGTATCGTAGTTGCGTACAGCCGTTAAAAGCCGAAACGCCGAGCTTGAGTTCCGTCTTTTCGTCTCGCCCGTCGGTTATAAACACGACGTCCGCAAGATCCGTACAGCTTTTGAACGCATTGTCCGCGATCTCTTCTATCCTGTTTCCTATCGTAATGCCCGTAAGCCCCGTCTTGCCTTGGAAAACGCCGCTGCCGATCTTTTTGATCGTGTACGGCAAAGTATACGGTCCGGAACGCGCCGACGGATAGAACTTGATCTCTTCGACTTTTTTATCGAACAGCACTCCGTCGATAGACGAGAGTATCGGGTTATTTTCGTCGACGTCTACGTTGGCAAGCTTTGTACAGCCCGCAAACACGCCCTCGTCGAATTCCTTTACGTAATACGGAAGTTTGATGCTCGTTAGCGCCACGCAGCCCGTAAAGCAGCCCGAGGCTATGGATAGAGATTTATTCGATTCGATCGTATCCGATTGCGCGAAATTGAATGTCGTCAATTTGGAACATCCTGCGAACGCGCTTTCGCCGAGCGAAGTGAGACTGTTCGGCAATTCGATGGTAACTATGGGACAGCCGGAGAACGCGCGCTTTTCCATAGCCACGACATTGCAGTCTCTTTCGAATACGACGCTTGCAAGGCTCGTACAGCCAGTAGCGGTCGCGACCGTAGCCGCGTCCTCGTAACCGAATGCCGATTCTCCTATAACGAGCGGCAAAAGTCTGTTGCCGGAGAACGTGACCGACTTTAACGCGCAACCGCCGATGGTGACTGCTGTCGTGCCTAAAACCGTTTTATACCCGGCAAAAGCCTGTTTTCTTATCTCTTTCACTGTGGCGGGAATGATGACGTTCGCGATCTTGCCGCCGCTGAATGCGTGCGTTCCGATAACGGTTATTTCCGCCGGGATCGTAAGGCTGCTATCCGCCCTGCTCTCGGGACAATACAGCAAAACGTTGCCTTCCGACGTAGATTCGTACAGCATGCCGTCCGACGTGCATTTGTATTTGCCGCCGGGATTGACCTTTAACCGCACGAGTTTTTTGCAATCGTAAAACGCAGTTCTGTCGAAATTATCGTATCGCGACGGCAAAACGATCTCCTCGAGATTGGCGGCTTTTCTGAGCGCGCCCGGACGAATGTCGAGCGGCTGAGCCACTTCACCTTTTTTGTCCTCGGCGAATGTGAGCGTTTTCAGCGCTTTCGTATCGTAAAACGCATCCTGCTGTATCGCAGTTACGCTGCCGGGTATTACGAGTTCTTCGAATAACGATTTGTAGAAACTTTCGGACGGGATATTGCTCACGCCGTGCGGCAAAGTATAAACCGTTTCCGTTCTGCCCATAGGATAGAACCACATATCCTTAACGAGCGTCTGGCGGTTGTTATAGAAAAGCACGCCGTCGATCGACTCGTAATGATATTCGTTTATTCCTTCGACGCCGTACACGTTTATATTTTGGAGCGACGTGCAAGGTCGAAAAGCTTTTATGTCTATATTCGTTATGCTGTTGGGTATATTTACCGTTACGAGATCGGTACAAGACCTGAACGAACTGTCGCTCAATACGCGCACCGGCAAAGCCGTCGCGTCGTCCGCGCCTTTATATTCGGAAGGTACGGTGACGGTTTTTATGCCGCCGATATCGCCGCTCATTGCCGCTACATAGTAGTCGTTTTCTTTTGTGAATTTAAAAACTTCGCGCCAATCCGCATACACGGTAATATCCTGCGCCACATTCCACGTCGATAAACCGTCGCCGTTCTCGTCGGTATATCTGATACCGTCATTGCCCGAGTTGCTGTACCAACCGGTGAACACTCGGTAAGTATCCGTAGGCGCAGGCAGCTTAAACGTCGAGCCGTACACTACTTCCGCGCTTTTGTCGCCTGCGCCGCAACCGTTGTAGTCGAGCGTTATCCGATATGTACGCGGTATGTAGTTCGCATAAAGCGTGACCGTTCCCGCTCCGTTAAAAACGTACTCGGTATAGCGCGTACCGTTGGCTGCCGCGCCGCCCGGCGTACTATACCATGCGTCGAAGTCGTAACCCTCTTTGGCGAGTTCGCCGCCGACCGTAAGATCGACGCTGTCGCCGTATGCGACATACTGCGTTTCGACAGTGCCGACAACGCCGCCCGTATCGAATACCACGGCATAAGCGTACACTTCCACGCTCTGCCACGCAGAACGCACGCCGCCGTCGTTATAGCGAACGTATACGGTATTGTACCCGGCACGCGAAAGCGATACCTTTGCGCTGTTCACGCCCGTATAACTCGATATTTTACCGTTGTTGACGCGCACTTCGTAACTGTCCGCGCCGTACGCATACTTCCACGATACCGTGTTGCCGGAATATTCGAGTTTGGCGTTCCATTTATAATAATCGACGCCCATAACGTCGCTCGATACGGATTCACCGGATGCTGACGTCGCGACGACCGAAATATCCGTAACTCCCGTATTCGACCATTCGATCTCATCGCCGCTCAGATCGAACGACGTGCCGCCGTCCGCCGTAAACTTCTTGGCGCCGATACATACCGTATACGACGCCGCGCCGTGTACGGGATTCCAGGTAAGCGTATCGCCGATTACCGCAAGTCCGCTCGGCACGGCGAGCGATTTCTTTTCGTAAGAGACAGATACGGGTGCCGGCGACCAATACCCTTTTGCCGCGGGATAGACATTTACGGTTATCTTACCCATATCGCATTTTGCAAGCGAGAAATAAGTCCTGTCACCGTT
>CAJUQF010000072.1 GCA_910588315.1 uncultured Christensenellaceae bacterium
GTCGCGAGCGGCGCCGTGCCGTTAATTTTTACTACTATCCTTTGACCGCAGCGTTCGTCGTCCACGCCGCAAACAAGACATTCGTTTACGCCGTCGCACTCGGTCAGCACGCTTTCTATCTCCTGCGGGAAGATGTTCACGCCTGCGCGAATGATCATGTCGTCCATGCGCCCGTCGATGTAATAGTAACCGTCTGTATCGGTGTGCGCGGCGTCGCCGGTGTACAGCCAGCCGTCGCGAATTTTATCGCTGTCGGTTTTGTAATAGCCGCGCATGACGCACGGAGACTTTATTACAAGCTCGCCGCGCTCGACTTTCATTTTCACGTCGCCTACTGGCTTGCCGATACTGCCCGCTTTTTTTGCGAACTCGTCGGGCATAAGCGCCGCCGCTCTCGGGCTGTGTTCGGTCAAGCCGTAAACGTTGTAAAACTTCGTCGACGGGAATGCTGTCGCTATCGCCTGTGCCGCACGCTCGGTCAGGCGCTCGCCGCTTATTGCCGATACCTTCACGCCGAGCGGCGTTCTATTGAACCGCGACAGCGTGGAAAAAACGGTGGGCGTCGCGCAGTACACGTCGATCGCGTTTTCGTTAAGATACCGTGTCAGGCTTACGGGGTTGAACGGGGCGTCGTAGAAATATACTGTCAAGCCTTTTGCGAGCGCGTACAAAAACTCGCCCGTCAGCGCCGCGATATGCACGAGCGATCGGGATATGCATATGTTTTCGCAACCCGACAGATCGAAATAACCCGATATGTATTCGAGATTCGTTATTATATTTTCGTGCGACAGCATGACGCCTTTTGGCTTGCCCGTCGTGCCGCTCGTGAACATTACAAACGCAAGCTCGGGATAGCTCGACGCGTCGCCTGCGACCGCGCTTACTATTTCGCCGCGCCGCGCAGAGCCGTAAGCCTTCGTGACCGGAACTGCGACCTTGCCTTTTGCAAGACTTTTCAGTATGCTGACCGCAAGCTCGGCGTTGGTTGCCCCTTCGCAGACTTCGAGTCTGCCGCCGTCGCGCTCGGGCAGGGACAGTATATCCCCGTACGTCATGCCGGTATTTGCAATGGCGACGCGCTCGGCGAATGGACGCATTTTGCGTTTAAGATATTCCCACAGTTTCATAGGTATTTACCCGCGAGCGCAACCAAGTCGGCAAGAGCGACGAGATTTTCGGGCTGAAGATCGTCGTCGTCGAACGTTATGCCGAACGCCTCTTCCATGCCGGCTATGAGTATGACGAGCGACAGACTGTCGAGTCCACTCGATTTGAGGTCGATATCGTCTGTCAGCTCGACGCCGATCTGCTCCGATGCTATGTCGACTATTTTGCACTTTAATTCGTTATTTGTCATTTAACGCCTCCGCGATAGCTTTTTCTATTTCTATGACCGTGTTTAATTTTCGGCTTATTTCGTTCCCGCCCTGCTGTTTTCTTACGCGCTTCAAGCTCGTTTCCATATACAGCCTGTCCAACAGCGCGTTCTCTTCTTCGAATAATGCCCTGACGCGCTCGCGGCTTTTGTAGAACAGCTCCAAGCGTTTTCGGGAAACGCGCAGTATGCCGAGCGCACTCACTAATGCGGCTAAGTCAATGTCCGTGTTTATCCCGCCAAAGTCCTGCTCGCGCAATTTTTGCGTCGGATCGTCCTTCGGCTCGGCATGCAAATCCTTCAAAAAGTAACAGCACACCGCACCGTCGTAGACGCGTTCGAACTCGCTTTCGGCGAACTTTCCGACGGACAGCGGATATTCGTTTACCCACGCGAGAGCTTTGTCGACGCAGATATAGTGATCGTCGCGCCACGCTCGGCGTTTGGAGTTCTCGAAAAACCTGTCGTTCACGCGCACCAAGCACAGATCGTCATACCCTTGCGTCGGAATGATCTTCATCGCCTGTTTAGCCGTCAGGTTCATGAACGAGTGTTCGACTATGCAGCATCGCTCGGCAGTGTCCTGTACCCGCGGAAGAGCGTCGTAGCGCGCGTACTCGGCGCCGTTTGCGAAATCGTCGAACACCTTTTTTATAGGCACGAACGACTGCGCGTAAAGTTTTTCGACCGAATAGTACTGCGCTATCCAAGCGAGAAAATAATATTCGACGCAAGACAGCCCGAGCGCGCCGGAGATTTGAAATTTATTTAACATGGCTTTGCTCCGATATACCTTGCAGCATGTGCCGACTGTCGAACGCAAGTATGCGCTCCGTCACCGAGCCGACCCACGCATATACGCGCTTATTCGGATAGTCCGTGACGTGCGGCTGCTCGACCGAGCCTTTGCCTATAAGGTTGATGAACTCGTCGAAACAGTCGGTAAAGAACAGCTCGCGCACCTGCGTAAGCACTGCGCGCGTTTCTTCCGCTATCCCGTATTTTCCCACCGCGTCGCGCAGAGCGCTTTTGTTCAACAGCCCGCTGTTCCAAAAATAGTAGATATCCCCGAGCTTGTACAGCTCGAGGTCTTTGCCGCGCTCGACCATGAAGTACAGCGCGCTCTCTTTGTATTGGTGGAGTATAAGGTGCAAAAAGAACAGCTCGGGACTCGTAACAGGCAATGTCACTTTACCGTCGTAAGTTATGCGCGAGTCTACCGTGTCCGACAGCAGTTTCGCATGTTCGCCCGGGGTGTTGCCGAGCGAGAAGTTTATGTCCGCCTCGACGAACGGGAACTCCGGATCGCCGGTAAGTTTAACGTACGGCGCGGTCTCGCCCCTGTTCATGCGGCGCGTTAGTATCTCTATACGCGAAAACGGTATTATCTCTTTTTTCGCGGCGTCGTATCGGCCCTGAACGAACCCGAGCGACGAAAGAACGTTCGCAACGCCTGTTATCTCGTCGGGCCTTACGATCAGGTCTATATCGTTGGAAACGCGCTCGCCGTCACGGTAGATCTTTTCGCCGTCTTTCATATTGGACAGAAAACTGCCCTTGGGAAACACGCACGCGACGTTATCCGTGATTATTTTTGCGGCAATGATTTTTAATTGTTCGCGCATGAATATATTGCGACGTGTTTGCTCGGCGAACACTTTCGACAGGAGCTTGTCCGCTCTGAACGGCAGCTTTATGTCCGCGCGCTTTGCCCTGCTGTAAAACAGTCCCGCTATGCGATGAGCGTTTAAAAACCCGAGTATCTCGTACCAATCGGGCGCAATATTTTCGCGCGGCGGTTCGCCTTTGAGTACCGATGCTATGTATTCGAGATCCGTTTTCTTCATGCTATGCCTGCCTTTTCGAGCGTTCTCTCGATCACGGCGAATGCCGTAGTCGCGTCGCCCGAAGTGTCCAAGACCGTAAAGCCTTCGCGTTTCGACATTTTTACGAACTCGTTATGAACGTTGCACAACAGCGTTTCGTCCAAGTGCCTGTCGCACTCGCTTGGGCGGCTTTTTATGCGCGCTATGGCGAGCTCGGGTTCTACGTTTGCAAGGAACGCCGCGTCCGGTTTTATTAAGTGCCGCGCCGCATAATAAAACCACTTCTCGCGCGTGTAGCCGCGGGCGAGCATGTTCGCAAGCGACGTGTATATGTATCTGTCGCAAATAACGGTCTTGCCCGCCGACAGCGCCGGCTCGATCGTTTCGCGAATGTGCTGTACTCTGTCCGACATAGTGAGCAGTTGCACGGCGCGGTAGTCTATCTCGTCGTGATCTTTACAGTACATCATTTTTTGAAACAGCTTCGTCTTGCGCGACATGTCGGTCGGCTGTTTTACGCACAGTACATTCTCCGCGCCGAGTTTGTCGGTTAAATACCGCGACGTGAGCTCTATCTGCGTGGTTTTGCCCGCGCCGTCCGTGCCTTCGAACACTATGAGCTTGCCGGAATGCTCGTTAGCTCTCAGTCTCAGTTTGTTCATCGTTGCGCCTCCCCAATATAAAATGTTGTTTTGCCTGTTGTTTGTCCGCCGCGGCGGTCTGCGTCTGCGTATCCGTGTCCGACTGCGCTTCTCTAAGCCCCGTAGCGGTCTTTATCTCGTCGATGAGCTGCTTGTTCGCGGCTATCTCATCGTCGCTCAAAACTTTCTTTTTGCCCGGGAATATCTTTTCGAACACGGCGTAGAACGTCAGGCTGAGACTGCTCGACGACAGCCAGAGCCTGTAAAACGCTTCGTCGAACACGAGCGATCTATTTATTGCCGCCGTATACGCCATTGCCAATAGGAACCCCAATACGATCGGCAGGAACACTAAAAATCTCGTGACAGTCGTGCTGTCTTTGAGCCTGCTTGCCAATGCTTTGATCGGGAGCTTTATCCCCCAGGTCAATATGTTTATTCCTATAGCAAACAGCACCGATGTTATGCCGTACGTCGACATAAATTCGATCACGTCGTTCATCATCGCACCTCTTTCTCTATGGAGCAAATGCGCGACGGATCGAACAACGCTATAAGGTCGCGGCGTTCTTTTCCTGCGCGCAATATAGCCTTGGTTTCCGGTTGCATGAAGTTTCGTTCTATTACGGCGTTACTCGGCAGATACAGTATCCCGCAATCTTGGACATAGCGTATTATGTTTTCCGTTATTATGTTTTGCGGGATGTCCTCGGCGACGCAGTATATGCCGCAGCTTGTGACGAGTTCTTCCGCCATTCGAAGTTCGCCCAATACATTTCCGCTCACTATGCACGGCCCGCTCTTTATTTCCACGAGTCGCGTGTTTCGGCCCGTCGATGTGATCGCGTTGCCGCGAAGCAAGCTCGCCTCGCCGCTCAGTATTACGCTCGTGCCGTAGATCGTATGAGTGGAATGGATCTTGTTCGTTTCGATCTCGGCATACAGTCCGAGCTCTTCCAGCCCGACACACCGCCCCGCCCACTCGGCGACTATGTTGTTCGCGGAGATAATATTATGCCAGCCGCTGTCGATAAACCCGTAGGCGTGCGCTTGTTCTTTCTTTACGCCGTCCGGATGACAGCAGTTGGATTTTATGTTGTTCCCCACGAACCGACCGAACCTGCCGTTTGTATATACGCTGACGGCTCTTTGCTTTTCGCCGTCGCCGCGCATGACCGTATGGATATACGAGTCGTGTACCGAAATACTGTTGGCGTAATAGTTATACAGCCCGTACACCTCGCACGATAGCGGGTATTCTTCGGCATTACACTCCGCTTTCAACTGACAGTTCGAAACTACAAGATTATCCGCGCGCGTGTCCAAATGGTAATCGTAATTCCCGTTGTTGTATATTACGGCGAGATCGATTTGTCTGTCGGTTTGGATAGTTACATGACAGTTTTCGAAGCTCACGCCATACGCGGTGTTGTAGAACGCAAAAAATTTGTGCGCGGTGTGTTCGTTGTTGACAGTTATATTAAGGTTGAGATTGACAAACCTTACACCGGTAGCCGAAGGCGTCAGATAGAACAGACTGCAATCGTTAGTGACGCAGTCATCGAGCTCGACGTTGATCGTAGCATTCGCGCCGTCGATAGTTATTCCAGCTCTTTCGATCTTTATATAGCCCTGTACGAACTGTCTGCCGACATAGAGCTTATTGCTTCTGCTTATCTTTATATCTAAATTGCCGTTCAGCTTGACTTCTCGGCGATCGGAATTACCGATTAATTGTTCGAATTCCGTTGTCGTCATTTTTCTTCTCCTTTCTCGCTCTTTACTGCAAATATATGTATGTTGCTGCACGCCGGAAGAACGACGGTTTTCAATGTCCTGTTCTTATCCGTCACGACCGTCACTTCGTCGGCATAAACATGGTCGCGGAATTTTTCCCACCGCTTATTCTCCAAAAAATGACTCGTGCCCAGATCCACTCTGCCTTCGCCTTTGACCGACCAATCGCGTATGAAAAACTTTTTTTCTTCGCTATACCCGTCCGAATAAACAAGCCGAAAAGCTTTGTTATAGTCGCCGCATTCCGCAGCGACAAGAAACACGATACTATCCGAAACAAAACCGTTCGGTAAAACGATCTCTTGTTCCAAGCATACGATATTGTCGAGAGGTTGTTTTTGCAGTAAATCATATCCACGGCGCTTGATTTCGTCGGATCGATCCTTAACGCAAATGTATTCGCCGAAACCGGTACAGTCGGCAACGCCGTCAGTCCACGACTCGGATAAGCCTTTATTGTTGCAATACCGAGAAATATCCAAGCAGTCGGGGGCTATATCTCGATCTTCGCCCGTCGTTGCGATCTCAAGCAGATCGTGTAAAACGGTTTTTTCTATTTGCAGCGTGATCTCCAAATAATCCGCAATGCTCTCGCGCGATGATGAATCGTACTTTCTGTATTTTGCTTTAAGGCACATCACCTTCAACACTTGCCAACGCGCCCAGACTTTGCTGTATTCGCCCGAATATCTATGGTGACCTTCGGATGTCTCCCATTCGTAAAGAAACATTATGAATTTCTGTTTGTTCCACTCTATATTCCCGAATGTTTCGGCTATATCGTCCATTTCCGGAGACGAAGGCGTCGCCGTTCGCAGATCCTCGCTAAGTTTATCTATGTTTTCAAAATAACCGGTTCGTGCCAATTCGACCGTCTTTTTTACTAAGGCGTTTCTATGAATAGCCTCGCTTTCGACATTGCCGAAGTCGATCTCGTAATAATACGCCGACCCGCTATGGAATTCGTCTTTTCCCACCCAATCGCTCGCGCCGAAATAAGGATCGCTTACATAATATCCGTCGTCCCGTATTCCGATCACTATTGCCGTATGGTTGTTATGCTCTTTCCCGAACGACGGATCCCACGGCGCATAAAAGCAATCCAAGTGCACAATGACCGGATCGCCCGATTTGATCTTATCTTCTATGTATTGACTGTACGCGGCTTTATTCGCTACATGAAATTTTTCAAATCTCATGCCGTGATTTTTGTACAGCTCGAATATATTCTTTTCGGCATTTAAATGTTCGGCTATGCTTTTCGAACCGGCTCGGTCATATGTGAAATCCAGATACTCGCACAGCGGTAACGAATAAGGCTTACCGTAATAACCCGCAAGCTCGGCAAGATCGCATTCCAGACATAAACGCCTGTATTTCATCATCGGCGGCAACTGCGGATGCTCGACTTTAAGAATTATCTCTTTCATCTTTTGTTCTCCGCTGTCGCTATCTGCCGTCGGCGCCTGTCGCCGTTTTATCTATGCCGCCGATCTTTTCTTCCAGCGATTTCAGTTTTTCGCAAAACTCGTTCTGCTGTTTATGCAGAGCTTTGATTTCGTAAAACATACCGTCTAAATAATCGAGCATGTCTTTCATATGATCGTCGATCGGTATATCGTCTTCCGAACAATCCAAATCGAAATAATCGTCGCCCTTTTTGTTATATATAAGCTCGGCTACGACATTTGCAGTCGATACCAAAGCTTTACATAGCCTTTTCATTGTTTTGTTGTTTTCCATCATTAGCTCCTATATCTTTTTTGTACTTGCTAATAGCGTACATCTATTTCATTAAATTAGTCAATGCGCCATTCTTTCAGATCTTTAACTATTCGGTCAATTTAGAGAACTTTCAGTCAAAAAACAGACTATTCATTCAACTTTAGAATGAATAGTTCGCTATATAACGATAAAAGCGCAGAACAAAACGCGTCTATAACTTCATTCGGCATGAGAGTCAAATCGGGTTTACCGTTAATATATATGTCAAGGTTTAGGCTGTTTTCTATTTCGACTTTTTCCATAAACACCTCCGTATGATCATCCTACATTATTTTTGCGGTTTTCGCCCAAATATCTGACCTGTATATTCCTATATTACTCCCGAAAACAATAACACGAACGAATGTGCACCGAATATTAATCAGTCTTTGCCTTTTCTCTTTCGACAGCGGTTGTGCCCGAAATAGCCTTTGCCATCAAGGGCGAAAAATATTACCGAAACCTTTTAACTTTAAAACTTCGACGTAATATTTTTCGCTTTTTCCTTGACGGCAGACATTATATAAAAACTTTTTGCTTCGCAAGCCTTTTTCGGGCGTTTCTTTTGTTTGTCGAAAGAGAAATTCGGCAAAGGAGATATTTGTTTATGATAGGTTCAGTTAATGCTATGTTAAAGTTTTTCCATAACAACATTAGATTTTGCAAGTGCGAATATTGTGACGCAATGCATTCGTTTGTTGTAAAGTGTTTAACAAGGAGATTTGCAATATGAAAAATGCTATTATATATGCGAGATATTCAAGTGAAAGACAAACGGAACAGTCCATAGAAGGACAACTCCGAATTTGCAATGAGTATGCAGCTCAGAATAATTTGAACGTAGTGGACACTTACATAGACCGAGCTATGTCTGGCACGAATGATAACCGTCCCGCTTTTCAGCAGATGCTGTCCGATTGCTGTAAACCCGTAATTTGGGATATTGTACTCGTTTATGCAATAGACAGATTCGGACGCAACTCAATAGAGATAGCGGTCAACAAGCAAAAACTTAAAAAGAACGGCAAGACACTTATATCCGCCACACAACGCACTTCCGAGAAAATAGACGGTAGCAAGAACCTTGACGGCATACTGCTTGAAAACGTTTATATAGGACTTGCCGAATACTACTCTGCCGAGCTCTCTCAAAAGGTTCGTCGCGGCATGGCGGAATCGCGTCGCAAAGGTCAGTTCACCGGCGGACACATTATGTACGGTTATAAAGTCGTTAATAAAAAGATATTTATAGACGCAAACCGCGCCAATGTTGTTCGGTTTATTTTCAAGCAGTATGCTACAGGAGTATATGTAAAAGACATCGTCGCCAAATTGACGGAACAAGGCGTTCTAAATCACGGAAAACCTTTCGCATTAAACACGGTACATAGGATTTTACGCACCGAAAGTATATAGGAATTTACCGACACGACGGAGAAGTTTTCACCGATATATACCCTTTGATAGTGCCTATCGAACTGTTCGAAGAAGTAAGATTCAAGATCATGGAAAACGAATACGGCAGGCGCAGTCCCAATACCGTTTATCTATTAAAGAACAAAATCAAATGCGGCTTATGCGGCAGTACGATTTGTCCCGAAACAGGTACAGGAAAATCCGGAAAGATTAAAAGATACTATAAATGTTTGGGCAGAAAGAAAGGCAACGGCTGCAAAAAGGAAATTATGCGAAAAGACGATCTGGAAAAACTCGTTGTCGATACCACGGTTAATCTTCTCTGCACACCCGATAAGCTGTCCGATATAGCCGCCAAAGTTTTAGAGACTCACGCAAGAAAGGCGCAAAGTCAATCGACTTTGAATATTCTCGAAAAAGAAAAATCCGATATACAAAAGTCGATAAACAACTTAATAGCGGCATTGGAACAGGGTATATTTACACCATCGACCAAATCCCGACTGGAAGAATTGGAGTCTCAATTATCCGGTATTGAATGTAAAATAGCAATAGAGCGTAACAAACAAGACGCAGTTCTTACAAAAGACAAGATTATGAAATACATATCTTCGGCTTTGACGAAATCGCCACAAATGATGATTAACCTTCTTATAGACAAAATCATCTTATACGACGACCGAATAGAAATTTACTACAAATACACCGACACGACAAATCCCGACGACAACAATGACCGTCGGGATTTTTTATTGTGCAGTATTTCTGATATGCTTCCCTTTTCACGTGCCGATAATTCAGGCGTCAAACAGCGAAATATACTAGTAAATATCTATATTTAATATAAAACCACAATATATTGTCAAACAAAAGTGCTGAACTAAACCTTGGGGTTCAACTCAGCACCGCTTGGCGGGCAGGTGGTGAGCGCTTACGAACACCTTTTTGGCATCATCCGACCCAATAACCGACCCGTCACCCTCTAACTCTTTTAGTATATCATCTCTTTGCGCGTCTGTCAACTTCTCGATTGTGCTATCGTTATTTATATTCAAAAATATCGTTTTATGGTCGTCATAAACATAGACC
>CAJUQF010000073.1 GCA_910588315.1 uncultured Christensenellaceae bacterium
AATGATACCGGAGTTTTCGATACGCCGGACGACGAATATTATGATTGAAGGAGATATACATGAAATTTAATGTCTCGATCCCCGATGGGATAAAGATAGGACACGCACACGACGAATATACGGGCGTAACCTGTATTCTTGCGGACGGCGCCGTCGGCGGTGTGTCGGTGCGCGGCGGCGCGCCGGGTACGCGCGAGACCGATATGCTTGCCGCCGAGAAGTCGCAGGGGCATGTCGACGCGATCGTGCTGTCCGGCGGTTCGGCGTACGGCTTGGAAGCATCGTGCGGCGTAATGCAATATCTTTCCGAGCGCGGCGTAGGGTTTGCCGTGGGCGATAAAGTTGTCCCGCTCGTAGCGCAGGCGATACTGTACGATCTCAATACGCCCGGCGAGTATCATTATCCCGATAAAAGTATGGGTTACGAAGCGGCTAAAAACGCGTCTTCCTATGTCGAGTTCGGCGCAGTAGGCGCGGGCAGGGGCGCTACTGTCGGCAAAATCCTCGGTGCGCAGAGCGCGGCGAAAAGCGGTATCGGCGGAGCGACTTATAATTTCGGCGATGTGTTCGTCACGGCTATAATAGCAGTGAATGCGCTCGGCGACGTGTACGACAGAAAGACCGGCAATATATTGTCCGGTGCGAAACTTCCTGACGGTAAGTATTTGAACACCGTCGATGCGCTTACGAGCGGAGCATTGCTTCAAATGCTTAAGATGAGATCGGGAACGAATACGACTGTCGGTTGCATCATGACAAACGCGAAACTCGATAAAACGCAGGTCAATAAGCTTGCGGCAGTCGCACACGACGGACTTGCGCTGTCTATTCGGCCCGTTCATACCGATGCCGACGGCGACACGTTGTTTGCGCTTGCCAAAGGCGATAAGACTTGCGATATGAATATCCTGATGACGCTTGCCGTAGAGGCTGCGGCTCAAGCCGTGGAAAACGCGGTCAAGTTATGATAGGAATACACACTTTATCCGTATCGAAGTTCGGTGCGGAAATGCAATGCGGCGAACATGCCGACGCGTTTACAAAAAGCGAGCGCGCATACTGCGACGGCAAGCCGCGCCCGTTTGAAAGTTACGCCGGGCTTATGTGCGCCAAGCACGCCGTTATAAAGGCTTTGCGGGCTTGCGGTATCGTCGATATAAAGCTTTGCGATGTGGAAATAACTCATTCGATCGGCGGCGCTCCGTGCGTCGTACCGTGCGGCGCAGCAGAAGGATCGTTTTTCGGTACTGACGTGTCGATCTCGGTTTCGCATGACGGGGATCTGGCAATAGCCGCATGTATCGCGGAAAAAGTTAACAATGCGCAATAGAGGATATGTATTATGAAGAACGTATTGACGGCGGAACAGGTCAGAGCGGCGGAATCTGTCGTTATGAAAACTGGAGTAAATGAAATATTCTTGCGTTTGAACGCCGCGCTCGCCGTAGCGGACGATATTTATCCGCGCGCTAAAAGCGCAAAACGAACGGCGGTGTTTTGCGGCGTCGGCGGCAACGGTTATGACGGCATACTTATAGCGTGCAGACTTAAAAAATCCGGTTGCGCAGTGAGCGCTTATTTGGTCGGTGATATTGCCAAGTTCGACAAAACGGCGATAGCTTATGCCGAAAACGAAAACCTGAATATGTATTCCGCTGTCGATTATAAAGGAGATGCGGACTGTATCATCGACGCTATATTCGGGATAGGGCTTAACAGGGAGATAACAGGCGAAACAAAAACGCTGATAGAAAAGTTGAACGCGCAGAAACACGCGTTTAAAGCGGCGGTGGATATTCCGTCCGGGCTTAACGCCGATAGCGGCGAGATCTTCGGCGTATGTTTCCGAGCGAACGTTACGATCACTTTTTCGTGTTATAAGATCGGCATGCTGTTTGAGAAAGGCAGGTCGGTGTGCGGAAGGATAATCGTTCGCGACGTGGGCGTAAAAACGGACTCGATCTTGCATGTGTGCGAGGACGACGATTTCGAGCCGTACGAGCGCGACAGGACGGCGCACAAGGGCACTTGCGGCAGAGTTTATATAATAGGCGGTTCGGGAAACATGATAGGCGCTCCCATGCTTGCGGGCGCCGCCGCGCATGCCGCGTATCTTAACGGCGCGGGTACTGTAACGGTTTGTCTTCCCGATATCCATAGAGTATCCGCTGCGGCGCGTGCGTCTATGGCGATGATGAAATTTTTGCCGTCGGACGCGGACGGGTTTATTAAATTCGATAAGCACGCTCTCGACGATATAATATCGAAAGCAAGAGCGATCGATCTCGGCATTGGCATGGGCAGCGATCCGGAATTGAATAAAATCGTCGGATATCTGTGCGATAATTACGACGGCACGCTTGTACTCGACGCCGATGCGCTAAACGCTATAAAAAACGATTACGGCTTTTTGAAATCGGCAAAACCGAAGATAATCGTAACGCCGCATGTCGGAGAGTTTGTGCGGCTTACAGGTAAAGCGGCGACGGTTGAAAATGCGATAGCTTTCGCCCGGGAAAGCGGTGCGGTCACGGTCCTGAAGTCGGCAACTACGATAATTACGGACGGCAACGAAGTCAGATTGAATATTTCCGGCACGCCGGCTATGGCGAAGGGCGGAATGGGCGATACGCTCGGCGGTTGTATAACGGCGCTCTCTTGCAGTTTCGAGCCGTTTGACGCCGCGACCGTAGCATGTTACCGTAACGGCATCGGCGCAGAACGAGCCGTGAGCTCATATGCCGAGCTTATGTTGACCGCCGGCGACGTATTGAAGTATGCCGACTACGAAGAGTGATGCGATAGATTATTTACAGATCGTAATAAAATGAAAACGGTTCGCAAAACAGAAAGCGAACCGTTTATATTTAAGCGTGTATAACTTGCGGCGGGTATAGCGAAATCATACAAAACCGAGCGATATGAGAGTTGCGCGTTCGACTTTACGCATAGCCACCGTGTCGAGTTCGCCGACTCTGCTTTTAAGCCGATGTTTATCCAGCGTTCTTAGCTGTTCCAACAGCACGACCGAATCTTTCGCAAGTCCGAATTGTCCTGCGTGAATTTCCACATGCGTGGGCAGTTTGGCTTTTGTTATCCTGCTTGTAACGGCGCATACTATTACGGTGGGCGAATACTTATTGCCGACGTCGTTTTGTATGATCAGAACAGGACGCACTCCGCCTTGCTCCGACCCTATGACGGGGCTTAAGTCCGCATAATATATTTCTCCGCGCTTGTAAGCAGTCACAGCCTTCTCCTTTGCAATTACAGATTCGCCCAATCGAGATTGATGTCGGCGCAATCGTCTATGCCCGACTTCCACAAATCGTTCTGTTCCATAATATGCGCGTCGATGACGTAACGTTTCAATAATTCCGTGATCAGTGCGGTAACCGTTATATTACGCGTCGCGGCGTTGTTGACAAGCAGGGAATTCAAATTTTCATCCACCTCTATTTTATACTCCATGAATTTTCTCCTATAAAAAAATATTTATACCGATAGTATCCAAATAAGTTTATATCCAATGCCGCCGTTAAAAGCTAAAACGAGCGGTATGCGGCACACATATTTATAGTTTGATCGAAGATATGGAAATTATGTAAAATTTTCGGCATATTTCGACATTTGCATACTTCAAACAATGATATACATATAATGACAAATAAAAAACCCCCGAACGAGTCGAGGGTCGATTTTCGATTATGTTGTATCTATCTGTATTTATTCTGCGTTTGCCATTTTGGCGGCGATCCCGCAGTATACGGGCGGCGATACCATGGGGATACCGTTGGAAGCCTGCGTGAGCTGGGAAATAACGAGCGACATCGACGAGAATACGTTGCCGCAGAGCATATTGAAATCGGTCGCCGTGAACGAATGTAAAAGTTCGCGGAAATCGATGTCCTGTCCGACGAATTCATCGTTAAGAGTGCGGCGGATAGTAAATACCGACGTGATCTCGAATACGCCTTCCGGCTCGAAATCCATTCTGCGCACGACTTCGAACTCGACGGCGGCGCCGTCTTGCTTTTGGAAGAATACTTCGTCCTGAGTTCTGCCGCGGTAATTGACCTGCGGGCGGATCTGTAATCTGTCGAAAGTGGCTCTGCGCATTGTCGTTTGCATAGGTCCGTCTTTAAAAAGTTTGGCAATTTCTATTTTATCCATATTTTCCTCCGAAAATAATTGCTTTCCGAATATCAGTATAAATCATTCTTCCCGAAATGTCAATCATATTTTCACATAAGCGTTATTTTGCCGGAATAAATATGTTATAATATATTAATTCTAAATATAGGCGACTTGACAAGATAAGATAAATATAGTATAATCCTAAATGCTATTGCTTGATGTTGTGCTGCGTAAAGTTCGGCGAATGCGCCGCAAGTCGAGAGGTGAACGATGAAGTTTTTTGTGTCGGGTCTTGTTAACGTGGAAACCAATCTGCGTATACGTTCTTTTCCCGTTACTTACTATCCGATTGATTATCCGTTTTTCGGAATAGAAACGTCTATTTCCGGCGTGGGTTACAACCTTGCCATGGCGGCAAAGACGCTTTCCGACGAAGTTACTTTTTGTTCTATTATCGGCAAGGATGTAGAGGGCAGGCGTGCCGCACAGGCGCTTGACGACAGCGGGATATCGCGCAGATACGTTTTCGAGAATATCGACGCAACACCGGTATCCATAATACTTTACGAGCAGGGCGCAAACGGCAGGCGGCAGATATATTGCGATCTGAAAGATATTCAGGACAAGACGATAGATCCCGCGGAAGTTGCCGACGCGATCGCGGATTCCGATGTATGTATGCTTTGCAATACCAATTTCAACCGCGGACTATTGGCTGTTGCAAAAGCCGCAGGCAAGCCGATCGCTACCGACGTGCATGTTCTCAGCGACATACACGATCCGTTTAACAGTGATTTTATGAAATATGCGGATATCCTGTTTTTGAGCGACGAAGATCTCCCGACATTGCCGGAAGAGTTTTTGTCAAAACTCAAGACGGAATACGGCGCAAGAATAATCGCGATCGGATTGGGTAGCGACGGCGTGATTTTTTACGAGCGTGCCACGGACAGTATAATGCGCCTTCCCGCGGTCGGTATCGGCGGAGTTGTAAATACGGTCGGCGCCGGCGACGCTTTGTTCACAGCGTTCAATCATTATTATTTCCGCGGTTATGACGCATTGGATGCCATGAAACGTGCAGAAATATTCGCCGCTCTTAAAATTCGGTTCGACGGCGGAGCGGTAGGTTTGGCTACGGAAGAACAGGTTGAAAAGGTTTACGCAACTTACGAGTTCAAATGACCGACAGAGTAATCTTACATTGCGATTTGAATAATTTTTACGCATCGGCAGAGTGTGTTTCGCATAACGAATGGAAGAACGTGCCGCTTGCGGTTTGCGGCAATCCCGAGCTCAGGCACGGGGTTGTTCTTGCTAAGAACGAGATCGCAAAAAAATTCGGAGTGAAAACCGGCGACGTGATTTGGCAGGCGCGCCAAAAAGCGCCCGGACTTGTCACCGTGCCGCCGCATTTCGATCTGTATATGTCGTATTCCAAACAGATGTTTAAACTGTACAACGACTTTACCGATATGGTAGAGCCGTTCGGAGCAGACGAATGTTGGTTGGACGTTACAGGCTCGCAAAAGCTTTTCGGCGACGGAACGGCAATAGCCGATATGATAAGAGAACGGGTAAAAAAAGAAAGCGGACTTACATGTTCGGTGGGCGTGAGTTTCAATAAAGTGTTCGCCAAGCTCGGTTCGGATTTGAAAAAACCGGACGCTACGACCGTGATCGACAGGAATAATTACAAAAAGCTTATTTGGGGACTTAATGCGGACGAAATGCTCATGGTCGGTCGCAGAACGTACGAGCATTTGAAAAAACTCAACATCATAACGATAGGCGATCTTGCGCATGCCGATCCTGCGGTACTTAAAAGTCATTTCGGTATCAACGGGTTAAGAATGAAAGCGTACGCCTGCGGCGAAGATACCGAGCCGGTAAGAGAAGCGGTGAAAAACCGCGATGTAAAGTCTATCGGACACGGCATGACCGCGACACGCGACATCGAAACTTTGGATGACGCGCGCGATCTAATATATTATCTAAGCGAAAAAGTGGCGGCGCGCATGCGTAAAGCGGGATACCGCGGATCGCTTATTTCCGTCGGGATGCGTGACAGCAAACTGTTTTCGATAGTGCGTCAGCGTCAAATGCCGTTTTCGACGTATTCTTCGACTGAAATAGCCGAACACGCGCTTGCTCTGTTTGCGGAGAATTGGAACGGCGATCCCATGCGTACGATCACGGTGTCCGTTTCCAAGCTCGACGAGACCGATACGCCCGTGCAAATGTCTTTATTCTCCGACAATGTGCGCAACGAAAAGTTGGAAAAACTCGATCTTGCACTCGATAGGATAAGTAAAAAGTACGGTGATGTAGTTTGCCGCGCGTCGTTTATAGGTAAAGATTTTATTTATGATAAAACCGACGCCGAAGACTTTTTACCGTTTCAAAGATAAGGCGGTGCGATATCTTTTAATTTCCGTCGAACGCCGACGTCATGATTTGTTTCGGCATTTTGGATCTGGAAATTACGAATTTCCGTTTTTCGTAAACGCAGTCATATCGATCGCTTATAATTGACAATAAAGCGTATATTGTGCTATAATATATGCCGATAATTTGACATGCGTCGAATAATTACTTTCGATAGAAAGCAAAAGGTTATTATGGAATTCAAATTACACAGCGGATACAAGCCGACCGGCGATCAACCGGAGGCGATAAGACAGATCGCCGAGGGCATAGAGGACGGATTGGCTGCTCAGGTTTTAAAGGGCGTGACGGGCAGCGGCAAGACTTTTACCATGGCCAACGTCATCGAACGCGTTCAGCGTCCGACGCTCGTGCTTGCGCATAATAAGACGCTCGCCGCGCAGCTTTGCAATGAATTCCGTGAATTCTTTCCTGAAAACAGGGTCGAATTTTTCGTCAGTTATTACGATTATTACCAGCCGGAAGCGTACATTCCGACAACCGATACTTATATCGAAAAAGACCTTGCGATAAACGACGAGATAGATAAACTTCGGCACAGCGCGACGTGTTCGTTGCACGAGCGGCGCGACACCATAGTTGTGGCGTCCGTTTCGTGTATATACGGATTGGGTGCGCCGGAGGAGTATTATAGGCTGGCTTTATCGGTTCGCCCCGGCGACAAGATGACGCGCGATGCGCTGATCGCTCGGCTTATAGATATAAATTACAAGCGCAACGATATGGCGCCCGAGCGCACCGATTTCAGAGTGCGCGGCGATATCGTTGATATATTTCCCGCAAGCATGTCCGATCGCGGTATCCGAGTTGAGTTTTTCGGCAACGAGATAGACGGCGTAAGCGAGTTCGACGTCGTATCCGGCAACGTTACGGCAAGGCTTGCTCACGCTGCGATTTTTCCTGCCAGCCATTATGCGGTCGAGCATTCGACGTTGCTTTCCGCGATCGAGCAGATAGAACAAGATTGCGAAGATCGCGTAAAGTTTTTTACCGATAATCACAAACTCATCGAGGCGCAGCGTATAGGCGAGCGTGTGCGTTACGATATTGAGATGATGAAAGAGATCGGGTATTGTTCCGGTATAGAGAACTACTCGCGTTATTTCGACGGCAGACTTCCCGGCGAACCGCCGTTCACGCTTCTCGATTATTTTCCGGATGATTTTATAATATTTATCGACGAAAGTCATATGACAATCCCGCAGCTCCGCGCCATGTACAACGGAGACAAAGCGCGCAAAACGTCGCTCATCGATTACGGATTTCGTTTGCCGGCGGCGTTCGACAACCGTCCGCTCAAGTTCGAAGAGTTTCGCTCGCGGATAAAACAAGCAGTATATGTTTCCGCGACGCCGGCGCCGTACGAACTGGAATTGACCGGCGGACGGTATACGAGTCAGCTTATACGCCCGACCGGACTTCTCGATCCGCCCGTGACGGTCAAGCCCACAAAAGGACAGATCGACGATCTTATCACCGAGATAAAAGACACGGTCGAGCGCGGCGGCAGGGTGCTTGTTACGACGCTTACAAAACGTATGTCGGAAAGTTTGACCGACTATCTTGCCGAGCAGGGCATAAAAGTCAAATATCTGCATAGCGACATAGATACCATGGAACGCGTGACGATAGTCAATAGTCTGCGCCGCGGCGATTACGACGTTGTCGTCGGCATAAATCTTTTGCGCGAGGGGTTGGATATACCGGAGGTACAGCTCGTCGCCATTCTCGACGCGGACAAAGAAGGTTTCTTACGCTCGGAAACGTCGCTTATACAGACGATAGGCAGAGCGGCGCGAAACAGCGAGAGCCGTGTTATAATGTACGGAGATGTTATTACCGGCTCGATGCAACGCGCTATCGACGAGACAAAGCACCGCCGCGACGTTCAGTCCAAGTACAATGCAGAAAACGGTATCACGCCGCGGACTATAGTCAAGCCCATAAAAAATACTATCGAAATCACGAGCAAGCAGTCGAAAGTGGAGCTTAAAGACATAGGTAAAGAACTCGAACGATTGCGCGGCTTGATGGCGACGGCAAGCAAAGAACTCAATTTCGAGTCGGCGATAACGTATCGCGACAAGATAGCGGAATTGCGCGAATTGCAACGCGACATGGCGAAAAACAGCGCCAAACGAAAGAACGGATAAACGGGAGACGGCATGGAAGAATCGAACAACGAAATAGTGATAAAAGGCGCGCGTGCGCACAATCTCAAAAATATCAGCCTTAACGTTCCCAAAAACGAATTGGTGGTTTTTACGGGCGTATCCGGCAGCGGCAAAACTTCGCTCGCTTTCGATACGATATTCGCGGAAGGGCAAAGGCGATACGTCGAATCGCTTTCGTCGTATGCCCGCATGTTTTTGGGGCAAATGGAAAAGCCCGACGTGGACAGTATCGACGGACTGTCGCCTGCGATATCGATCGATCAAAAGACTACGGGACGCAATCCGCGTTCCACCGTGGGCACCGTAACCGAGATATATGACTACATGCGTTTGTTGTTTGCGCGAGTGGGCGATGTTTTTTGCTGTAATTGCGGCGCGGAGATCCATCAGCAAACGGTAGACGAGATAGTGGATAAGATAATGGCTTTGCCCGTCGGAAGCAAGGTCATGATAATTTCGCCGGTCGTGCGCGGCAAGAAAGGCGAATATTCCAAGATGTTCGAAGATTTCAAAAAAGCCGGTTATGCCCGTATGCGCGTCGACGGGATAATATACGGTGTGGACGAACAGATAAAACTCGATAAAAACACCAAGCACGATATATCGGTAGTGGTAGACCGTATCGTTATAGAAGACGGCTTGCAGCAACGTCTTACTGATTCCGTAGAGACGGCTATAAAACTTTCAGACGGATTGGTGATCGCGTTCTATGACGATAAAGAAATGCTGTTCAACACGCAATACACGTGCGGAAACTGCGGTCTGTCGATTTCCGAAATCGAGCCGCGTCTGTTTTCGTTCAATTCGCCGTACGGCGCCTGTCCGACATGCGGCGGTTTGGGTTTTTTGACAAAGGTCGATCCGGAACTGCTGTTCTTCGGAGACGGTTCGCTTGCCGATCTTATAGAGGGCGGTCAGCTCGACTCGACGCCGCACTTCGAACAGTGTTTCGAGGCGCTCGCCAAGAAGTACAAGTTCTCGCTTAAAACTCCGTTTAAAAAACTTAAAAGCGACGTGCAGAATATTATTTTGTATGCCGAGGCGGAAGAACTCGTTGTCGAATACACTACGGGGCATTACCACCGCAGCGAACG
>CAJUQF010000074.1:0-5302 GCA_910588315.1 uncultured Christensenellaceae bacterium
AGGATTGTGGAAAGACGAGGACGGCAGCCTCGACTATTACTATCTTTCCGGCGAGAAAAACGGCGACGGCAAGTTCATCGGTATTTATTACGAATACACGGGTGCTGAAGATTCGGAAACCGTTTCGGAATCTGACTATGTCGCTCATGACGGTACATATGAAAGAACTGCCGAGAAATCCGTCCGCGAAGTTAAATTTACGTACAGCGTAGATTCGGCGGATTCCGAAGAAGAGCAGCCCGTATCTGTCATATTCAAAGTGGCGTACAGCGAAACAACGTTTATGCCGGAATATAAACTCAAGACTACAGACATGTTCAGTAAAGGCGTGTATGTGTATAGCGGATTATCCTCGGATCCCGTCGGTTATATCGCCGGCGGCGGATACGCCCCGATCACTTTCGGACCGAATCAAACGAACCGTGTTACGGGTACCGTCGGTATTTACCAGAATACGGATCTGCTCATTATATCCGGTTTGCAGCTGTATGTATTCAACCGTAACGGTTCGCCGTATTTCTACTTCACCGTCATGAGCGACGGCGAATATGCGAAACTCGTAATGCTCGACGGCGCATATTCGGCAGATAACTTCGGATTGTTCGATTGCGAGACTCCGTACGAGATCGAGAAATTCCCGGTGCCGAACAAAACCGAAGGCTCGGACGAAGTGACATATACGGAAACCGATATCAGCGTTAAGAAATTGCAGATAAACGGACTCGGATATGCGTTGTTGGTCACGGATACGGATAAAGGTACCGGATATCTTGCATATTACGTTGCGGTCGATTCGTCTACTTTACAGCTTTATACGATAGTGGATAATAACGTACGTACGCTCGGATTCTTCCGTATGTATACACGTAACAACGAGGAAGAAAGCGGCGAAACGACAAAATCGTATGTTGTCAAATTTGCCGATATGCAGTTGCGGAAGACCTTTGTAGGCGAGCGCGGTTCTTCTGTCACGACGGACGGATTCTCCGCGATAACGTATATCGACAGCGACGGTGTATATCATAACGGTACGTACACGCAAATCGAGAATCATCCGGAAGTGTTCCGCGTCGTTTATCTCAATACAAACGGTGTGATTTCCACCAATACGTTGTATATCGAAATCAAAGCCGACGGGACTTTCGCTGTACTCGACGAAAACGACGATCGTATACCGCAAGACAGCGGTGACGGCGAAACCGCAAACAGATAGGTATACCCAAATAATTTTATCTTTTGTTAAGTATAACTATAATAAACTTGACAAACGGTTGGAAAAATTGATACAATGTAAACTAAGCCAACCGAATTTGTCGAAAACGTTCGTTTCGTAAACAGCCGAAATTCGAACGCTCAAATTCGAGGACTTTTGATAATGACTAAAACAGCTCGAAAATCTTTCATAAAAAAATTATCAGTGGCATTGATCGCGGCATTACTTGGATTTATCCTTGTGATGCAGCTCGTTTATGCTCCGTCCGTATTTACAACACGTGACGGATTGAATAGCGGTGCGTCTGCGGCAGTCGACGATCTTAACGGAGTTAAAATTTCGTATAAGGACGCCGAAGGCAGTATCGATGACAGCGAATATAAGTTATCCGATTCTTCGGTCGGGTCGAATAATTCCAAAGCGCCGATGCCTTCTGCCGATAAGGAAGTCGAAGTTATAGTGTCGCTCGTCGGCACGCCTATGATGAATTATGCCACAGATAACAATATGACAGTTGCCAAGGCTTTGGCTACGGAAAAGGGCAAAAACAATCTTAAGAATCTGCAAAACGTGCGCGAGCTTGCGCTCGGAGAGATATCCAAATATATTATAGAAAAGCGTTTTGATTATACTACGATCATGAACGCTATTTCCGCTACAATAAAGTTCGGCGATATAGCGGCTATCGAGAAATGCAAATATGTCAAAAGTGTGATGCTGTCCGATACATATCTTGCACCGGAGCCGTCATCCGTAACTACCAACTATGTGGACGTTTACGAAACAGGTATATTCAATTCGGAAGGCGTCGGGTACGATGGTACAGGCACCGTTGTTGCGGTAGTAGATACAGGTACCGATTATACGCACGAAGTTTTCGATATGGAACTTCCTGCCGCTACGCTTGCCATTTCTAAAGACGACGTCGCGGCTGTGGCTCCGTTGCTTACTTCGGTATCGCTTTCCGCGGCAAGAGGGTATGATATCGATGAGGACGATCTTTATCTTACGAGCAAACTTCCGTATGCATACGATTATGCCGACAGCGACACCAACGTTTATCCCAATTCTTCGCACGGCACGCACGTTGCGGGCATTATAGCCGGTAAATCGGATAAGATAACCGGTGTTGCAACGGGCGCGCAGATCGCTACGTTCAAGGTGTTTTCGGATTACACAACGGGCGCCCCGACCGAAGCCATATTAGCCGGACTTAACGATGCGGTCACGCTCGGCGTCGATGCGATCAACATGTCGCTGGGATCGTCGTGCGGTTTTACTCGCGAAGTCGACGAAAAAATAATCAACGAAGTTTACGATTCGATAAATGCTGCGGGTATATGTTTGGTCGTTGCGGCGAGCAATGATGCCTCGTCGGCGCAAAACAGTACTTGGGGCAATACCAACCTTGCGAGCAATCCCGATTCCGGTACCGTAGGTTCGCCCGGTTCGTATACGGCGGCGCTTTCCGTCGGCTCAGTCAGCGGTGTGAAAACCAAATATTTCGTAGCGGAAGGACAGGAAGTTTATTTCGCCGAGTCGCGGTTGCTTGGTAAAACCGAATCCAACGATTTTGTAGGCGGATTGCTCGGAGATAAAACGGAAGGCGAGTTTGAGTATGTCGTGATACCCGGCGTCGGTTTGTCTGTCAACTATCAGGGTTACGACGTAACCGGTAAGATCGCCGTCGTTCAGCGCGGTAATACCAATTTCGAAGAAAAAGTGCGCGTTGCGGCGAGCCGCGGCGCGATAGGCGTAATTGTTTACAACAATGTATCCGGCACGATAAGCATGTCGGTCGGTACTAAAGAATTGATACCGAGCTGTTTTGTCACCATGGATCGATCCGCGGCAATGGTGGCTGCCGGCAGCGGTAAAATAAAACTATCGACGTCTTATCTCGCAGGTCCGTTCATGTCCGACTTTTCGAGTTGGGGCGCATTGCCCAATCTCGTGTTGGCGCCCGATATTACGGCGCACGGCGGAGAGATATATTCCGCGATAGCCGGTAAAGATCAGTATGACAAATTGAGCGGCACGTCCATGGCGGCGCCAAACTTGGCAGGCGCTTTGATCCTTGTGCGTCAGTATGTTAATGAAAGTCATCCCGAGTATTTGACTTCGCAGATCCGCGACGAGTCTTACAGCAGGATGATGAGTACCGCAACCATCGTTAAAAACGAGGAAGGCAATCCGTATTCTCCGCGTAAACAGGGGTCCGGTATTGCCGATATAAGCAATTCAATAAATACCAAGGCATACCTTACCGTAGATGGGCTTAATAAACCCAAACTTTCGCTCGGCGACGATCCGTCCCGCAGCGGTATTTATACCTTGAAGTTTAATCTTGTCAATACTTCCGGTAATGCCATAAGCTATAATCTCAATCAGTTTGTTATGACCGAGAGTATGTCCAGCGACGATAGGACGGTCGCCGAAAAATCTCATCTCTTTGATGATACGCAGAATACCTATTCCGTTAGTGCGCGTAAAGGCATAGCAAAGCTTACCAATGGCAATACGGTATCGCTCAGCGGCTATGGCGAAGCCGAAATAACCGTTACTATCGCACTTTCCGCTGCGGACAAAAAGTATCTCGACGATCTGTTTATCAACGGTATGTTTGTCGAGGGGTATGTTCTTCTCGAAAGCAATAACAAAGACGGTATCGATCTGAATATCCCGTACCTTGCATTTTACGGCAATTGGGCGGATGCGCCTATGCTCGACGTCAGTGCGTACGAAGTCGGCGAATCTGCGGTAGACGATTCCGTTCTCGAAGAAGACAAACTTAAACCCGACGTTTACGGCACTCTTCCGTATGCCGGTTTTTATTCGGCGACAGGTGCCGATAATCTCGGTTATTGGGGGATGGGATCGTTTGAATTCCTTCCGGCGGCAGGATACACGCAACCGGTGCCGCAGGAAAAATACGCTTCGCTTACCACTAATCCCGACGGCGATTACTTGTTGTATATGATAAGCGCCGGCTTGTTACGTTGCGCGAAACGCGTGGAAATGCAGATACGCAACAGCGCTACCGGCGAACTTTTGTGGGAAGGCATCGATTATAATGCGCGTAAGTCTCATGCAAGCGGCGAGCAGACCGGCGGTTTTGTAATGGTCGAACTCGATATTCGCGAGCTTAATTTGCCAAATAACGCCAAGTACACGTTTGACATGACGTGCTATCTCGATTGGACGGGAGACAATTCGTATATCACGTCTACCGGCGATCCCGATATGAGCGAATTTGTACACGGCAATAAAAACACGTTCTCGTTCGAGTTTACGATAGATAACGAAGCGCCCGAATTATCCGATGTAGCTGTTCGCAAAAGCGAAGTCAACGGGATCGACTACTATTATCTGGATCTTTCGATTTACGATAATCACTACATTCAAGGATATTCGGTATATACGTATGAAAGCACTTCGCGTGTTTTCCGCAATAATCAATGGGTGACGCAATATAACGGTCTCCAATCGCTTACCGACGGCATGATACCTGTTGAAGGAGAATTTAATGCCGATACGCTTTGTTCCGTCAATATTTCCGGTTATTGGGATCTGATAACCAAAAAGAACGAAGGCAAACTGTACGTCACGATTTACGACTATGCCAAAAATCTCAAAGAAGTCGAGATCGTTATCGATGATAATACCAAGAAAAGCGATTTGAAGATCGCCAAGGTGCGTTCTGCGATAATCGACGAAAACACCGATCGCGAATATTATGTTCAGCCTAACGGGCAACTCGACTTGAGAGACTATATTATCGTGACCGCAAACGTCAATAATACCGAGATCGAGGCGGATAAGACTTATCTCGAAGGTTATTGGATGAAAGATCTTATTTGGGAGAGTTCGGACGAATCTATCGTCGACGTAACCCAAGAAGGCATTATTACCGGCATTAAAAAATCCGGCGGAGATGCTACGATAAGAGTTCACACGCCTAATGTGGATAAATTCGATCCTGCGGACAAAGACCATTGTTTGGAGTTTGTGATCCATGTTTCCGGCGAGCCGTTGGAGTCCATTCGCTTGTCCGGTATAGAATTAAGCACTACGGCTATCGCGCTGGAG
>CAJUQF010000074.1:5312-9794 GCA_910588315.1 uncultured Christensenellaceae bacterium
CGGAGAAACCGCTACGATAACGGCGACGGTCAAGCCGTATAATTACACGGGCGACGTCGATCTCGTATGGTCGAGTACAAGCAGCAACGTAACGTACACGGTCAGCGAGGATGGGATGTCTGTGGAAATATTCGCCGCAGAGAGCGGCAGTGCGACGATTCGTGCCAACGCCAACGGCAGTTACGTTTCGGGTTACTGCGCCGTAACGGTAAAACAGGAATTCCGTGTATACGAAAATGTGTACTTGCGTTCTTATACAGGCAGAGGCGGCGATTGGGTCAATGAAAACGGCGAAGTCGAACACAACGTTGTCGAGATACCGGATGATCTCGGCGTCGCATACATTTATCCCGGAGCGTTCCAGGGCAATAAGTATATCAGAAAAGTAATTATTCCCGAGGGAATCACTACGATAATGCGCGGTGCGTTCGTAAACTGCGAGAATCTCGAGGAAGTCGTATTGCCTACGACGGTCGAATCTATCGATAAGATAACTTTTGCATATTGCTCTAATCTCAAGAAGATAAATCTCGAAAACGTTCACACTATAGGCGATTCTTCGTTCTGGAACTGCACATCGCTCGAAGAAGTAAATCTCGATAAGTGTACGTACATCGATAAATATGCGTTCCACTACTGTACCGGATTAAAAACGCTTAATCTCGGCAGAGTAGGAATTATTGGCGGCGGTGCGTTCTTCCTATGTACCGGGCTCGAAACGTTGACTATACCCGCCAATACGTCTATGGATTACGATACGACGTATTATACCGGTGAGAATCCTATCGATCGCGGCGCTGCGTTCGGTTACTGCTTCGGACTTAAACAGGTCACTATAAAATCAAAGAATGTAGGTTTGCATGCGTTCAGAGGTTGTACGGGGTTGGAATCGGTCGTATTCGAAAACGACGTAAATACGATCTCGGCTTTGGCATTCAATTCCTGTACGTCGCTTAAGAGCGTAACGTTCCATGGTTCGTTGTATAAGGTCGAGGATGCGGCATTCTCGTATTGCACGTCGCTCGAATCGTTTACGTTCCCCAAAGGCACCACTATACTCGGCAATCAGCTGTTTATCGGCAGTAACGATCTTAAGAATATTTCCGTATCGTCCGGAGCGCGCCTCGAAAATATCGGTTATAATTCGCTCGGCGGTGTGTCTGTCGCATCATTTAGCGTCGAGGACGGCAACAAATATCTTTCTTCCGAGGACGGCGTATTGTATGACAGAGCGAAAAAAGTTCTTTTGGCATATCCCGGCAAGAAATCCGGTACCGAGTTTAAAGTACCCGCATCGGTAAAGACGATAGGCAGATCTGCATTTGCCAACGTGCCTACGCTTCAGACTATCGATCTGACTAATGTTGAATACATCGAGGAAGGTGCGTTTACAAACGCAAAGCGCGTGGCGTATGACGATAAGGGTGAAGTCCAGGGTTACTATTATTCCATATTCAAGGGCTTTGATAATGTAAAATATATCGGCGCGGGGGCATTCGAAAGGTGTGCGTTCGTTCAGTTGCCGATAGGTGATAAAGTAACGTATATCGGTGATTATGCTTTTGCAAATTGTTCGTATGCGACAATGGACGCTACCGGTTTGCCGTATGATACTGCGTTCACGGCGCCGCGCGGACTCAAATATTTGGGTGCTTATGCCTTCGGCGGTACCACTTACAGCTACGAAAAAGAAGATGACGAGAATAGTACGGATACAGGTGCAACGACGAGAGAGACCGTTACCGTAGACATTTCGGCGCCGTTCAGATCCGTATCGTTTGCCGGTAGTGCGATCACCAAAGTCGGCGAAGGGGCATTCAATAATTGCGTAAATCTCACATCGGTCAATTTCGGGAATCTTACCGAAATAAGTGATAATATGTTTGCATCGTGCCGCAGTTTGCGTATCGTGACGATACCGGCAACGGTTAAGATTATCGGTAACAACGCATTCAAAGATTGTACGAGTCTTGCTACGGTGAATCTTACGAATTCCACGGTCACGCATATCGCCGCGGGTGCATTCAGAAAAACCGCACTTACGTCTGTGACAATGCCGTTATCGGTGGATTCGGTCGGCGAGTATGCTTTTGAAGGCACGCCGCTTAAAACCGTAAATCTCAACCGTGTTACAAAGATCGGCAACTATGCGTTTGCTAATACCGAATTGACTTCCGTGGTTTCCGATAACGGCAAAGATTTCAGCGTTACTACGGTCGGTAACGGTGCGTTCAGAAATTGTGCATCGCTTAAGTCGGTCGAATTGCCGTATGCGGTAACTATCGGTAACAGAGCGTTCGAAAATTGCGAGGCGCTTGCCACGCTCAATATCGATTCGGCTAATATAATCGGAGCGCAGGCATTTAAAGGCGCCAAAGCCTTAGAAGCTGTCGACTTGAAAAATGCTACCGATATCGGAAACGAAGCGTTTTACGGTGCGGAGAAAGTTGAAGAGATCGGTCTTAATTCTCTTGTCAATATAGGCAGCGAGGCATTCTACGGTACGGCAATTACACGTATCGCGCTCCCTGCGACTATGAATAAAATAGCCGACAAGGCTTTCTACGGTATAGAAGGGCTTACGGAGTTTACCGTCGCCGACGCGAACAAGATGTACAAGAGCTTGGACGGCGTGCTTTACAGCGTAAACGATAAGAATTTCTACACGCTTGTAAGCTATCCCGCCGGCAAAACCGGTACTTCGTACGATGTGTATTCCAGAACCGTTAAGGTCGGAGCATATGCGTTTAATTCCAATAAGTATCTCGAAAGCATATCGTTACCTGCGTATATGCAGGTTATCGGCGCATCTGCTATGAGCGGTATGTCGTCGCTTGAGAGCGTAACTATATATGCTACCGCGGCGCCTACGCTGGAGAGCAATACGCGCAAAGTTCTTAAACCTACCGTTACGGACCCCGAACCGGGCGATGACGGCGAGGATAACGAAGACAGCGTGAATGTCAAAACTACGGCGGAAGACCCCGGTATCGGCGATGATCCTGTCGAGGGCGACGATCCGGACAGAGTAGAGGAAATCCTGAATCCCGACGACGATCCGTACTACTATGTCAACTATTACGATAATTTCAACTTCGAATACGAAGGCGACGGCGGTGTCGGTAAAACGTTAAAGATTTACATTCCGATCAATAACTCCGGTTATGATAATCGAATTTGGAACAACTACGTCGGTAAAATAATAGAGTCTCTCGACAGTATTCATATCCTGCTCGGCACACTCGAATATATCGACGACATTAAAGCTGCGCTCGATAACCCCGATGTTACTTCGGCTGAGATATCGTCGCTTGTACGTATCTATAATATGTTGAGTACGGTTCAGCAGAATTTCGTCACAGGCAATTACGAGTATTCGGATGCCACGGGTTCGATCGACAAAGAGTACTATGACAAACTGCTCGGCGGAAGAAATTATTATAAGGAATTGCTGGATTTGCAAAACGGTACGCGCAATAGCGATCCTGTCGGTTTCGGCGGACTGTCGGCTCGTTCCGATGATTCTTCCGTAGATTCGTCAACTAATTATGTAGGGATCGTCATAGCATTTGCGATGCTCTTGTCGCTTGTTTCGATAGCGCTTGTTGCAGCTGCAAAAAGGAGGTCCGGCAGATAATGAAAAAATTTGGTATTGCATTGGCATGCTTGATGTCTGCGGTTTCCGTTACGGCGCTGTGTGCATGCTCCGACACGAAAGAAGCAAAAAAGTACACCGTTACGTTCGATACTCACGGCGGCAGCGCCGTCGCGTCTGTTAAAGTGCGAGTCGGTGATAAAGTCAAAATGCCCGCCAATCCCGAAAAGGACATGTTCAGATTCGACGCGTGGTATAAAGAAGTCGATATGGGCAGTGGCAAAACGACTCTGGTCAAATATGATTTCGATTCGCGCATGAATGCCGAAGATATGACGCTTCATGCGGTTTGGATCGGCACGATGAACGTTCGAGTCGACTATGACGCAAACGGCGGCAGTTTCGGTGACGGCAAAGAACATTATTCTATCGGCGCGCCGAATACGGAGCTTGACGTTTCGACCGAAACACCTACGCGCGACGGGTATGTGTTCGGCGGTTGGTATACCGATCCGGAATGCTTGAATGAATTTACTTTATCTGTATTTCCGGTAGAGAATGCCACGTTGTATGCAGGCTGGGACGAGGATCCCGCGTATGCTTACATAAGTTATTACGGTAACGGCGAGCTGCTTAAAGTCGATTTTGTCGAGAAGGGCGAACAAGTTACCGTTCCGCAACTTTTCGATCCGAAAATAAGCGATTCCATAGTTTTGGGCGATTGGTACGAGGATGCGGCGCTTACTCGCAAACATACGTTCGGAAATGCAAGCGGTAACGTTTCGTTATATACGTCGTTCTATACGAGCGGTTTGACTTTCTCCGGTTCTACGGTTACGGGTTATGACGGCGACGCTACGGAAGTTTATGTTCCTACGGTGTACAAC
>CAJUQF010000075.1:0-8121 GCA_910588315.1 uncultured Christensenellaceae bacterium
CTCCTGCAATCTGCCGCTCATCTCGCGCAGCGCCTCCGCCCAACGCGACGTGGAGTCCGCCATAATAGCGACAGAGTAACCCATATCGCGAAAATACTCGGCGATCGTGATACCGGTGTAAATACTCGCCTCGCGCGCCGCCACCGGCATGTCCGAAGTGTTTGCTATAAGCACGGTGCGTTTCATAAGCGGATAGCCCGTTTTGGGGTCTATAAGCTCGGGGAATTCGTTCAACACGTCCGTCATCTCGTTGCCGCGCTCGCCGCAACCGACATAAACGATTATGTCCGCGTCGCTCCATTTGGCAAGCGCGTGTTGCAACACGGTCTTGCCCGAACCGAACGGACCGGGAACCGCCGCAACGCCGCCCTTTGCCACGGGGAACAGCGTGTCGACGACGCGCTGACCTGTGATGAGAGGTCTGTCCGGCGGCAGTTTTTCCGCATACGGTCTGCCGCGCCGCACCGGCCAACGCTGAAGCATGGAAACATTATGCTTTTCCTTGCCGTTAACTACGACCGCGACAGTCTCGTCGATAGTAAAATCGCCGTCGGATATCTTATCTATTTTTCCCGAAATACCGTACGGCACCATTATGCGGTGCGCTATGACTTCGTTCTCTTTTACCGTGCCGATTACGTCGCCGGCGACCACTTCGTCGCCCTTTTTGACTTCTGCGACGAAATGCCATTTTTTCTTTCTGTCGAGCGCCGGCGCGCTTACGCCGCGGTCAATCCTATCGCCGGACATTTCGTAAAGCTTTTCGAGCGGACGCTGTATACCGTCGTAAATACCGCCGATAAGTCCCGGTCCGAGTTCCACGGACAAAGGCTGCTCGGTGGACACGACGGGTTCGCCCGTACCGAGCATGCTTGTTTCTTCGTATACCTGTATCGACGCGCGATCGCCGCGAAGTTCTATGACCTCGCCGATAAGTCCCTTATCGGATACGCGCACGACGTCGTACATCTTTACGTCCTGCATACCGTCCGCAATGATGAGCGGACCGCTTATCTTGATTATCTTGCCCATAAAAACTCCGAAATTGAAGTAATAATAGTTAGTATTTATGCACTGCGTGCGAGTGAAGAAGTAATAGTGAAAAATGAATAGGTTCGGTCGTATTTTTATTTTATAAGATTTCTCGACTTCGCTCGAAATGACAGATATACAATCATGTCGTTTGTTGCGTCCTTTATAGGAATGCGCCGATTATTGCCGTACCGTTTTCCGCCTCGAAACACGTAATCCATATCCGTCCTATACATGCGATGTCAAGCAAGCCGACGAGCCGACACGACGCGAACGGATTGCGTCCACCCGTAAAGCCTCGGCGGCGAAAGCGCGGCGAATACGTCGCCGAGAAGCAGACCTGTGAGCGGTTTCGGCGCGAACATATTTCGTTAACGATATCGTGCGATTGCAAGGCGCGTCCTCCGAAGTCGTAGCGGCGCTACGACGAGCGGGGCGCAACACAGCAAGCGCCGATATCGGTAGCAAGATGCCGCGTAAGAAACCGTGAGAAGGTCAGAATAATATATCGACGCCCACGGCTTTTTCCACATCTTTCTTTACGCCCGCGAGTCCGAATCCGTTGGAGCCGGTCGAGCCGGGTATAGAAAGCACGGCAGGATAAGTTTGCTCTTTCAGTTTTTGCATGAGCGACTCCATTTTCGCCGCATAGTTCTCGGTCACCAATATGACCGCATACTCGTCCGTTTTGGCGAGTTCTCTCAATTTGTCCGCCGCTTTATATTCGTCGTCCACTTTATACACGGCAGCGCCGATCGCAAGAAACGCAGTCGCGCTTTCGCTGTCGCCTATGACGGCGATCTTACCTATCTTTTCCAAAGCACACGCTCCTTGACTCAGTTCTTATACATTACGGGCACCCTGCGGTAAAACATGTCGCGCGCGTTCGTCTTTATGCAAACGAGCGCGGTCTTGACCGTTTTAAGTTCGATAAGCGCCTGCGCATAGTAATTGAGAAACGGCTTATACGACGCGAAATCAGCAACCGCGGACGCCGTCATGAAATACAAAAGATCGTCGCTGTCCAGCTCTGCGCGCCAAAGGTCTTTGAACTCTGCCGTCTCGAAATTCTCCGCAAATTCACAGTACGGTGTTTGTTCGAACACATCGGCGAAACTTTCCGCCGAAACAGCCTCGTTCAAAAGCTCTATATCTATCTTACCGCCAGCGATAAACTCGTCGCCGCTCATACCGAGCCTGCGCAAGCGCGCCGCAGACAAGATATTCTTCATATCTATTTCGGCGCGAAAATATTTTTGCACGACAGCGCTTTTACAGGAAAGGATCTTTTCGTACATGGCGCGAGTTAGCGCGATGTCTATATCCTGCGGCTTTGTAACTTTGTCCTCGTCGAGTTTTTCGAGCGCGGCGCGCATGTACGCATCCGCATCTTCGTAATTGCCCGCCGCTATCTTTTCGGCGTCGAAACCGACGTCGTAATACCCGTCCGACGGCATCTCCGCGAAACGCGATTTGTAAGCGAGCTTACAGTTGTTATACACGAATCGCGCGAGCAGTGCGTCCTTTACCGCCTTACCGGGCGCATTGTCCTCGATAAAACGAATGAGCGCATCGGTCTCGCCTACGATAAATCCGTCTATGGAATCGCCGTCCTTATACGCATAACCGTAATCGGCAAGCATTTTGAACGCGGCGGCAACGTCGACGCACTCCGCTACACGCCTGAGCTTTTCCGGATCGAGCCGATCCAAGCTCATAACGGCAAGCATATTGGCATAAACCTTTGTCGTGTTCATTGCAGCCCCAGTTTTTCCACCGTAACCGTCACGGTTCGGTCTTTAAGCTCTTTTACGATCTCGGACACGGTCAGGTCTCGGTCGAATTTGGCGTTACGCAACACAACGCCGCCCGAAAACGCACCGCGCTCTTTCGCGAGTGCGAGCTTTTTCTTCGCCGCAGTCGACACTTTCTTCACCCAAGCGTCTGTCACGCGCTTAGCGTCTGTCTGCGCGGCGATAACAACGTCGCCGTCCTCGCAATTCGCGACGATAAGCTTTTGCAAAAGCGCGAGATATTCCGCGTCGGGAGCAGTCAGTATCTTGCGCTCGACCTCGTCGTACACGGCGGCGACCACGCGCTGTTTGGCGGCGAGCATTATTTTGTTCGCTTCGAGATCGCCGAGCTTGACGCGTCCGGCATAAACGTCGTCCGCGGCTTTTTTCGACTGCTCGGCGGCAAGCGAAAGTTTTTGCTCGAGCGAACTACGCAATGTCTCGGTCGTTTCGTTAAGCTCCGCCGTCGTCTCTTCCACCATGGAAGCCGCGGCGGCACGCGCCGTCGCGAGTATCTCGTCGATTATTTTTTGCTTTCCACACATAGGATCAGCCGATATTCAAAAGCATGACGCCGAGTATCGAGACTATGAATGCGAATATCGCGAATATCTCGACGAGAACGAGCATTGGTATGGCGTGACCCATTTGATTTTCCTGCTTGCCTACAAGGTTTATGCAGCCTATAGCGACGTTACCCTGCATTATCGCGGATACCAATCCGACGATGGCGACCGGCATGCAGTATGCGAATATAGTCCAGCCCTGCGCCTCGGTGATGGAAACCATTTCGCCGAACGCGCCGAGTTTTACCATTGCCATGAACGCAACGACAAAGCCGTACAAACCCTGCGTACTCGGCATGACCTGTAAAAGCAGTGTATTACCGAACTTCTCGGGCTGTTTGCTGAGCAATGCCGCCGACGCCTGTCCCGCGCGGCCCACGCCTATTGCCGAGCCGATGCCCGACACTATAACGGCGATAGCCGCTCCGAGTATGGCGTAAAAAATACCCCAATCCATTGTTAATTTCTCCTTACAAAGAATATTTGTTTTATGTCGAACCGCTTTTACTGCGGAACTAACCGATGTTTATAATGCTCAGTTGTAGCGAATGTATTTCGTTTTAACGCCGAGCGGATTGAACAGTCTGCCGCCGCCGTCATAGAACTTGCCGTAGAATTCCAGGAACTGCAGTCTGGCGTCGTGAACGTATGCGCTTAGTACGCCGAGTACGAGATTGAACATATGCAATACCACCAGCACGATACCGCCTATAACGTATCCGGCGACGGGTATTCCCATCAGTATCTCGCCCAAGCGGTTGAACGCCAACCCTATCGCACAGCTCGCAAGACACAATCCGAACAAACGGCAGTAGGACAGCAAGTCGGATAAAATATTGACGAGTCCGTAAAGCCCCTTGAATCCGCCGATCACCTTACCGAAAACGTTTTTACTGTTTCGTCCGCCGAAAATAAGTATCAGCGCGACGCCCGCAAGCGCAAGCGCCATAGCGGCTGTGGACAGCCCGCTCGGCGGTACGAAATCAACGGTAATGCCGAGCATGGGCGCAAGCGACGGTAACATTCCTATCGCAAGACACACAAGCGCCGCAAACAGCAACAGTATCGAACCGCAATCGAATATCGCCGAAAACGGTTTTCCTTCTTTACACAGCGCGACGAACTTGATAATGAACCCGACCGATATCTGTATCACGCCCATTACGATACTCAAAACGAGCAGTAAAAGCGGCTTGTCGAGCGGATTCAATATTATCGCCACTTCGGTAGCGCCGAAATCTATCGAGAAATAGCCGCCGAACATCACGCCCCAAAATACGGCGGATACGCCGCCCATACCAATAAGTAGCGCCAGCCGCTTGATACCTACGTCGAATTTTTTGCTCGTACCGACAATAAACCCGGCTATAGCAAGAATAAGTCCGTAACCGGCGTCGCCTAACATGATCCCGAAAAACAGGAAATAAAACACCGCCATTATAGGATTGGGGTCTATCTCCCTGTACATATCCGTTATAGATTCGTACGGCTTGATAAGCTTGTTGTTTTCCACAAGCGTCGGCGGCGCATCGCACTCTTCCGGCGCAAGCAATTGAATAAAAGTATTAGGGCAGTTTTCGGAAACTTCCGCCACGACGCTTTCCGCGACGCGCGCGGGCATCCACCCTTCGAGTACGAACGTACTGTCCGTCTTTAAAAATTTTTCTTCCGCCTCCGCGCGTTCTATATCGAGTCCAATAACGTCGTACAGTATGCACAGCTCCGTAACGTATTTTTCGTAACCGAGCGCTTTTACGTTAAGATCGAACAACGCGCGTTTAATATCGGATATCTCCGCCTCGAGCGCCGCGACTTTTTGAGACGCGGTACAGTCATCGTCGAAAATACAGCGCGAAAACCCGGCAGAGCCGAGCTTTTTATCTATTTCGGCGAAGTTTTTCTTTAAGCACACCGTGAGTACAGTCATGCCGTTGCTCGCCCAAAGATCGTAAGCGCAAGGCAGTTCGTTCAGCAAATCGTTAGGCGCGATACTCGTACGGTTATAATACAGCGATATGACGATGTTCCCGTCGCGGGAAAGCTCGGAAAGTTTTACCGGGACTTCCGCGAACGGAGCATACTCGGTAGCGGTGCTTTTAAGCGACGCCATGCGCGAGTTGAATTCCACTATCTCGAACGAGATTTTTTCCAGCTCGTCCGCGATATGCAAAAGCTCGTATTCGCGCGCCGCGGCGTCCGCGAAATCGGCATGTGTGATCAATCTGCGCGCATCTTTATATTTTTCGTCGGAAAGCGTATACTCGATCTTTTCGGCTTTACCTTTCTTGACGGCTATTTTATTTTTGGCAAGCAACTTTGCCATTTCGGCATGCCGCGCTTTCAAAAAGCCCAAAGCAAACGCAACGCGGCTCTGTTTAAGTTTGAGTTCGCGATACAGCCCCGTATCCCCGGAAGAAAACGCACCCGGCAATTCGTCCGTGGCACGCGCCTCGAACATACCGCGATCCGTAAGCTTATCGAGTATTTTATTTTGTTCGCGTCTCAGCCCTATAAGACGAAGGTGCGACATTTCGGCTATCGCCATTAACCTTTGCCTCCGACCGCTGCGTAAAGTTCTTTAGCCAACTTCTCGATATCCTTTTGTTTCGACGAAAAAAGTTTTTCGCCGTCCGCTTTCGCCGCTTCTATACGTTTTTCGCGCTCAGCTTCCGCACGCCGCATTGCGTCCGCGACGGCCTTGTCGTGCGCCGCGGCTATCGCCTTATCGCATTGCTCTTTCATGTCGCGCTCGCGCGTGGCGCCGTCCTGTTGGATCGCTTTTACCGACTCGCTCGCCTTGGCGATTATACGCGTCGCCTCGGTTTCCGCCGACAGGATATCGTTAAGCGCGCCCATCAGTTCGCCGTCGAGTTTTTCTCTGTCCTCGTAGTTTATGCCGGTCTCTTTTTTCTCGGGCGCGGAAGATCCGGTCGGATCGCCATCGCTCGCATGATCGAGCTTATTTTCCTTATCATCGGGTACGGACGTTTGCAGCGTTTCGTTATCAGCCATGATTCGCCTCGTACAATGTGATCTTAGCCACTCGGTTCGCATGCCGTCCGCCCGCAAACTCCGTAGTAAGAAAAGCGTCGACGATGCAAAGCGCCGTCGGGATATCGGTATTGCCTGCACCGAGCGCAAGCACGTTGGCATTGTTGTGTTCCCTGCAAAGCCTGCCCATTTCGGCGTTAAAACACAATGCGCAACGCACGCCTTTGACCTTATTGGCACACATGCTCATACCGACGCCTGTTTTACAGATCACTATACCGCGCGAATCGGCGGTGCGTGCGACGTTTTCCGCAACGGCAAAACCGTAATCGGGATAATCAACGGACTGTCCGCTATCCGTACCGAGATCAAAAACTTTATAACCGCGGCTTTCGAGTTCTTCCGCTATAGCATTTTTGAGTTCCACTCCGCCGTGGTCGCAACCGATAAATACCGTCATGCCGACTCCTTTTACGCCCGATGTTTGCCTGTGCGTAATTATTATATATTATACCATAATGATAAAGATTTGTCACGTGTTTGTCGAAAAATTTTCATTCGACAAATAAATTAGGTATTATACCACGTGGCTGTCTCCGAGCCACGGGTCCGCGCGAAAAGCGCACAAGTTTCGCTGAAAGCAGCGGAACACACCGAATTTGTCGTCGGCAGCCATATGCCGCGCGTAGCTTTGCGTGCTTATCACTTCAATAGAATAACGCAATAAAAGCCAATCAATCTTGACCAAAGCAAGCGGGCAAAAATGCTTCTCGAATAACGACGTTTGCCCAAAACGAACGCCGCTCAGCCGCGTTTGCGCTTTTCTTCGAGTCTTTCGTCCGCAATATCCAACACGGTATCGAATGCCGAACGCATTTGCACTGCGCAGTCTATGTACTCGCGCGTACTGCCGCCATAAGGATCGGATATCGGCGAGCCGATAAGCTCTTCGAACGACACGGCATTGTCGGACCCGCATCTTTCCGCGTGCATATCCGACATGGCTACGATCAGATCCGCTTCGAGCGACATAGCTACTGTAAACGTTTTGGCGCAGGCGTTTTCGCTCAATGCGCTCCCTTTCTCGACGGCGAGTCCTGCACTCGAAACGGTAAAATCGGACGCACGGCCTTTGCGTTTGAGATAGTCTTTAAACAAGAACTCCGCCATGGGCGAACGACACGTATTGCCGGTACACACGAATATTATATTCAGCTTTTTGTTATTTCCGTCAGGCACGATAATTTAGCTCCCGAAATAATATGCAGTTGTTTTCGGTCGGAATTAAATTATAAGTCCGCCGCTGAGTTTTATCAACCTCGATATGAGCGACTCGCCTATTCCGGACGGGTCGACGCCTTCCGCTATGACCGCGTCGTAATGATCGGCATCCGCTTTTCTCAGCGCGGCGAAAAGGTTATGCGCGTACGCCTTATAATCTGCGCCGACGGTAAACGTCTTGCGCTCTCCGTATGCGCTTTTGTTTTTGTCCAAACATATGATCACAGCGCTGCGGTCTTGCCGTGAAAGCTCGTCGTATTTCGAACAGATGTTTTGCATCATACCGTCATAGTACGCAGAAAACATGACTTCTGCATTCGGCATATACGCACTGCCGATCCGTGTCGTCTCGCGCACGGCAGTGACGGCGCCGATCTCTTTTTCTATCTGCTTTATCGTTACGCCGCCGGCTCTGAGTACGGTCGGCGGTTCGGTACGCGCATCGATGACCGTAGACT
>CAJUQF010000075.1:8131-9669 GCA_910588315.1 uncultured Christensenellaceae bacterium
TCTATTCCTATCTCGGATGCGCCGCCGTCGAGAATATACCCTATCTTGCCGTCCAGATCTTCGAGAACGTGTTTCGCGTATGTAGGGCTGGCTTTGTCGGACGTGTTCGCGCTCGGCACGACGACAGGCGCGCCGGTAAGCTCTATAAGCTTTTTCGCGATCGGATCGTCCGGAATACGCACTGCGACGGAATCCGTACCGGCAGTAACCTCGTCGGGTATTCCGTCGGCGCGGTCGAGCACGAGCGTGAGCGCTCCGGGCATAAATTTATCGATTAGAGCCGCTGCCTTTTCGGGTATTGTTTTTACCACTTTGGCTATATCCGATTTCTTGGCGACGGCAACGATAAGCGGCTTGTCATACGGCCGATGTTTTACGTCGAACACTTTACGTACCGCGGCGCCGTTTGTTGCGACGGCGCCGAGCGCATACACGGTTTCCGTCGGGAACGCGACAAGTCCGCCCGCTTTGAGCGCGGACGCGCAACGCAAAATGTTAACATCCGTAGGTTCGAGTATCTCGGTCTTCATATGTACGGCTCCACTATCCTCTGCCGATCCGATCAAACTTTTCTACTTTCGTGTTTCGTGATCGGCGATCCTTTCGGCACGGCAAACACCGTGACAAAAGGTATCGGTATAATATTATCACATTCCGTCGATAATTTCAAGCATGAAGAGCAAATTTGCAAAATTTATAGATGGGTCCGTCGGCTCGTGTTTGATATTTGTTGCGGCATTTGCCGTTATGCGTTACTACACGACCGCCGATCTGTCGATATTTTGCGCCGTGACGATAACGGCTTGCGTACTCGTGTTACTGAAATTCAAGTCGAACCGCAAAGCCGATAACGCCAAACTATCCGCCGCAGCGGACGATATGTTTTTCGATTTTATGTTCATGCAAAGCGCCGCACCGACCAAAGCGTTATACGGCGGACTTAAAAAGATCGAACCGAATACCGAACTGCACGGGAACGGCGTTTATCTGAACGGACACGCCGCGTACTGCTTTTTCGACGCGCCGCCGCTCGAAAAAGATATGGCACGCACCGTATCCAAAGCCAAACATTACGGCGCAGATAAAATAACGCTGCTGTGCAAAGCGCCGCCGTCCGTCCCGCCGCCCAAAATAGAAGGGGTCGCTATCAAATGCGTATACGGCGACGAAGTATATAAGCTATTCGCGTCGCTGTCCGCCCTGCCGCAAAAGAAATATTCGATAAAGCGCCGTTCGCGATTCTCGGCATTTCGCGGCGCGTTCGACAAAGACAAAATATTGCGTTATATATTGCTCGCGACGGCGTTGTTTTTCGTAGCGTACGTAGGCAGATCGATCGTGCCGTTTGTGTTCTCCGTGATCGCGCTTACGCTTGCGATCATATCGATAGCGCTTAACGTCAAACGCGCGCTGTCGAAAACATAACGCACAATACCGTTACATCATTGTTTGTATACAATCATCGTAAAGCATTTACATTGTATAATTCGTAGGGAACGACGTCTCGGCGTTCCGTTTCGTTATCGCAAAGATACTTT
>CAJUQF010000076.1 GCA_910588315.1 uncultured Christensenellaceae bacterium
TGTCGGCGAGCTTACTCAGTCCGAACAGCCGTACACTCCCATAACGTTCACGGTAACAGTTACGGGTATGACAGGTAATCCGGACAGTTATATTAGGTGGTACGAGGACGACGCTATCATTTACGAAGGTACGGAGCGCGTGTTTTCGTATATGCCCAAGCCCGGGCGGAGAACGATAAGCGCCGACGTAAACGGCAATAGGATATATTCTACCGATATTTATTGCCGCGGCAATGTAGTTCCGGTCGCGCCGACGGTACAGTTCGATAATTTGTATCCGCACGTGTATCTTAATTACGAAGTTGCGGGAAAAGCGTGCGTCGAGATATCTTCGCCAGGAGGCGATGTAGGCGAATATTCGCAAACCGATCCGGAATTCGCGGCGCTTTTCGAAAACGGACGCATGGACGTCGGCGGACTGATAACGCTTTGCGCGTCGAGTTCGGCACGGCGTTCGTACCGTTTCCGTGTCAAATCGCTCGGCGACGGCGACGCATTTACCGAAAGCGCATACTCCGACTATACAACGTTTACGCAGCTCCCGTCGGCGGCGGCGCAGTATATAAAAACGATTATTCCGGGTGGAGATCTATACGTGACCAGCGACGAAGAATATGTCGCCGTAGCGGAATATTATATATTCTTCCGTAACAAAAAAACGTCGAAACCGTCGGTATCGTTCGATTGCTATATCGCGTACGACCGTAGCGGCTCGGCGCAAGACCTTTGGAACGACGCATTTCCGATCGCGGCGACGAGCGGGGCTTACAGCAATATCCGCGTAAACGATACCGGCTCGATAATGCGAACGTCGTTTACCGTAAACACGGTAAACGCGCCGACCAAGCAGGCTAGCGCAAGCGCCGGAACCGGATTCGCTACGCAATTACATGCGGTGCTACCGCATATAAATTACGACGAAAGCAAATATCGCGACGAGCGTTACGAGTTTCCTATCGATAGCCGTGAAAATGTCATCGAAGTATCGTATACCGACGAACTGTATCTCGTCGCACAGGGAGAATACGCGCGTCCCGAACCTGTCGCGGGATCTGCGGCGGAAACCGTGTACGCGCTTGCGCGAGATATTTTGCGCAAGATATGCACTGACGATATGACAGACGTGCAAAAGGCGCATGCGATATACGATTGGATAATGTGGCAAGTCACGTACGATAATCCTGCTGCGGCGACGGTTTCGGGCGGAGAAGCTTTGTCGGCATATTATTTGGAAGGCGTCTTCGGTAACGGCGAAACGTCGATAGGCGGAGTAAAGTATTCTCCCAACGCGGTGTGCGACGGCATGAGCAAAGCATATTCGCTCATGTGCAATATCGAAGGTATACCGTGCGTGCGAGTAATAGGAAAAGCCGGTAAATCGCTGCGCGACGCGGGCGGACACGCTTGGAACAAGGTGAAGATCGTCGGGGAATGGTATGCAGTGGACTGCACATGGGGCGACTCGCAGGCGACAATGGCGCTCGACGGCGCGGCAAAGTCTTACGAACTCGGATTGCACGATCATCTGTTTTTGACAGACGCGCAGATGTCGTCGACGCATTACGAACCTTATCAGTGCGGAGAGACATCGATACGCTATGCGCCGAGAACTGCGAAAGAGCCTATCGACGTATATAAGACGATCGATTTCGACGGTACGATAATCAATTGTTCGATAGGTAAAAACGAAAATCAAAAATCTCGCGTCAGGGAGATAGCAGCTGCGTATGCGCGCACATACAAAAGCAAAAAATCCATAGTCGTTCCGGGCGGACCTAACGGCGGCGTGTATTCGATAGGCTACACCGGATTCGAAATATATGCCGAAAGCGGTCTTACGCTGTCGGACGGCGATATATCCGCTACCGTGTCTGCGGAAATAAAATCGATTTTGAGAAACGCATCGGTAAAAGTCTTTACGCTCGACAACGTAATTTTGGTGCTTGTAAAATAGCATAGCCGATTTTTCTTAAAAGAAAAACACCGTGTTCTATTGTGCGTTCGCGGTGTTTTTTATATGGGGTTGCGTTTGTTTAAAGTGCAGCGAACTCTGAAAAGAACAGTGTTTCCTGCACGCGCCAACTCGTTTCGTCGTGTACTGCGCTGTTTATCATATCGAGACGAATATTCTTTGCTCCGCCTTTGCGCAGCGCATTGGTCAGCGTAAACACATCGTCGACGAAGAGCTGAGTTTCTTTATCCGCAAGCTCGCTCGGCGTTTCGCCCGTTGTTTCGTTGCCGCCGGAGTATACGTGATAGAATGCATCCGGATCGAACGACGCGCTTTTAAGGTAACCGTCGAATGCGACGGGACTTACGAACAACGGCGTGGAATACATTCCGTACGCTTTGAATCTTTCGTTCTTGCGTTTGGCAAAGTGTAACGTCGCAAGCGCGCCCGCAGACGAACCGAGCATACCGTAAAACTTAAAACTGAATCGCTTATCGAGATACGGGATAACTGTTTTTTCCAAAAACTCCATATATGCGTCGGCTTTGCCGCCGGTCTTGGGTTTGTTCGGATCATCGAATTCGATCGGGAAAGGCAGGTAATCGTCCTCGCGAGTCGCCGTACTGTCTATACCGACGATAGCGGTATTTTTAATGGCGCAGGCTTTTAAGATGTCGAGTGCGCGCCAACTTTTGCCGTATGCCGCATCAGAGTCGTAGAACACGTTTTGCCCGTCGTGCATGACGATCGCGCGGTCGGCTTTTTTGGGCGCGTATATACGCAGCGTCCGAGCGAACGGACCTTTTGACAGAACGACTATTTCATATTTGCGTTTCATAAATCACACCGCCGAATTGATACTGATTGAATTATACATCATGATAGAATAATTGTCAATATTTGTAAAAATACTCGTTCAAAACTTGCTTTTGTTTTCTGCGTATGATATAATCGCGGTATGAAAATCAATTTGGACGAGAAGTCCGCAAAGTTTATAAGCGGACTCGGAGAAAACGTGTACGTAGTCGGAGGCTATGTACGCAATAGTTTGTGTGGATATGCTTGCACGGATATCGATATCGCGGGACCTATTCCCGCACTCGCGCTCAATCTGCCGCCGCATTCCACGATGTCGATGGTAAATCACCGTATGGGTACCGCGCAGATCGTTTGCGACGGTGTCAAGTATGAGTATACGCCTTTTCGCGTCGAAGTTTATAATCCCGGCGGCGAGCATACGCCGGCGAAAGTCAGTTTCACCACCGACTTGTATGCGGATGCGCAGCGTCGCGATTTTTGTTGCAATGCGATATATTACCACGTGGGCAGGGACGAGATAATCGATCCTATGGACGGGGTTCGAGACGTCGAACAAAAGATATTGCGTGGCTGCAACAAACACGTGTTCGAGTCGGACGGACTCAGGCTTCTGCGGCTTGTGCGTCTTGCCGCCGAACTTGAATTCAAGATAGAAGGCGAGACTGCGCGTTCGGCAAAGGCAAACAGCGACATGCTCGCGGATATTACGAGCGAAAGGAAACGTACGGAACTCGATAAAATTTTGTATGCCGACACCGTAAACGGCGTTAAAAACGCGCAGTACCGCGGTTTGAGATTGCTTAAACAGCTCGATCTTTGGAAAAATCTCATACCGGAACTTGTAGCGTGCGACGGACTTTCGCAGCCCGAACAGTATCACAAATACGATGTTTTGGAACATTCGTTCAGGTGCGTATTGAATGCGCCGCCCGTACATAACCTTAGACTTGCGGCGCTTTTGCACGACGTTGGCAAATCGTACTGTATGAAAAACTTCGGTAATTTTTACGGTCACGAAAAAAGCTCGGGTATTGCCGCGCGCATCATACTGAATCGTTTGCGCTATCCCAACGACGTTATAGAACAGGTAGTAAGGCTTTGCAATCTGCATATGTACGATATGCGCGGTGACGCTCGCGAGTCCAAGGTACGCGTGTTCGTCGCAAAAAACTTCGATATATTGGATAAACTCGTTGCGCTGATAAGAGCAGACAAGCTCGCTACGGGTATGGCAGACAGCGAAGAAGTCTTAAAGCCGCACAGGTTCGAGATCGTGCGTGACGAGATGTTGAAAGACGGCGCGCCCATTCTCAAAAAGTCTTTGCGCATATCGGGTAAGGATCTTGCCGATATGGGTTTCGAGAGCGAGGCGATATCTGCGGGATTGGAATATCTTTGGCGCGAGTGTATAATAAATCCGCACAACAATACGCCGGAATGGCTCAAAAAGACCGCAGCCAAGTTGCCTAAGACGCCCGATAAGCTGAATAAAAAATGATCGTTTAATCATTACGTAAAACGCAAAGTCATTACGGCTTTGCGTTTTTTTTCGCATAAATCCGATATTTTTCGACATACTAATCGCGAAATGACAAGCTTTAAGAAGAGAAGTATTTACATAGCTTTTTTCGTGTCGTTGGCTTTATTGTGTTTTGCCGCCGCACCGTCGGAAAATATTTCGGAGCAGACGCAGGATGTTGTTCCGAAAATAGAAATTACAGCCGCCGGTAAGACCTATACTTATGTCGACGAACACGTGCAGCCGTCGGATTTTACGGTACAGGAAGAGATCGATGCGAGAAGAATTAACGCACCGTTGAGCGAGAAAATAGAACTTGTCGATCTGTGTCTGTCGCGCGGTGCGGATCATAAACGGGCATTGTCGGTATGTTTTCCGCGGCTTATAAGAGTTGTGGACGGTATCGCGGCGAAAATGTACGTACAGCCGAAAAACGCCGAAGTAAAGTGCCGCGGGGGATCGATCAAGATCGAAAAAGAACATAACGGCGTTATGCTCGACGAAAGCAAATTGTACGCAAGCATATACTGTTGTTTTAAATTTTCGGGCGGTGGCTCTGTCACCGCATATCCCAAGACCGTCGTACCGGAAGTGACGGCGGATAACCTTAAACCATACACGGCGTTTCGCGGTGCTTATACGACCGATTATACTATGTCTATACCGGCTCGCGCACATAATGTAACGCTGGCGCTCGAAAAGATTGACGGCGCTATGATATTGCCGGGAGAAACGCTGTCGTTCAACAAGACGGTAGGCGCTCGTACGGAAAAGAACGGATTCAAAAGCGCCAAGATTATAGTAGACGGGAAATATACCGACGGTGTCGGCGGCGGCGTGTGTCAGGCGTCTACGGCGGTTTACAATGCCGCGCTCGTTGCGGGATTATCGTGCGCGGCAAACGCGCATTCGATATGTCCGGCATATTGTCCGCCCGGACTTGACGCCATGATAAGTTCGGTTAGCGATCTGCTCGTAACAAATCCTACTACGCATCCGGTTTATATAACTGTAAAAGCCATGGGCGGTAAAGCGACGGTATCCGTATATGGCGAGAAAAAAGAATTCGACGTTGTGCCGGAGAGCGTAACGGAAAAAACACTGCCTTTTGTTACGGAAGAGATAACGGATAACGAACTCAAATACTTTGACGGGGAATATAAAACGGGTGACAGGCGACTTGTTTCGCCCGGAAAAGACGGCATCTCAAGCTCGACTTACCTGAACTATTATCGTAACGGCAAAATCGTGAGACGTGATCTGGTACGACAAAACGAATATAAGATGTTGCCGCAAGTGATAGCGATAGCGCCGTAAAACTGATAAATTCGGTATAACGGCAGGGTATATGGGTTCATATTTTAATTACGATATTGCACTGTCATAAAACGAATTTGCAATACGAACGGCAAGTACTTGACAAAACCGTCGTAAAGGGCTATAATCATCGTGTTATGAACAGTGCGTTTTTGAGTGCTTTCAATTGGTACGGGCTGCTTATGGCGACGGGCATTGTCCTCGGCGTTATCGGCGCGTATTTTGCGGCAAAACATCGCGGATTGGAAGGCGACGTGATTATCGACATGATAATAATATGTTTGCCGTGCGCCATTCTCGGTGCGAGAATATATCATGTCGTATTCGACGTATTGGCGGGTAACGAATGGACTTTTGCGGAGTTCTGTGGCTTTACGGACGGTGAGTTCAAAGGGCTTGCGGGGCTTGCAATATACGGCGCTATAATCGGCGCTATCGGCGGCGGCGTTATATTCCATTTTTGGAAGACGCGCAAAAAGTTGCCGGAGAATAAGCGCGTTACGTTTTGGCAGATAGTAGACGTCGGTTTCGCACTGATCATACTCGGTCAGGCGATCGGAAGATGGGGTAATATAGCAAATTCCGAAGGGTACGGCGACATCATCACCAACCCCGCGTGGCAATGGAAACCGTTCGGCATGATAGGCAGGGACGGCGAGTGGCATTATTCCATTCCGCTTTACGAATCGATTTGGGATATCGTAGGTTTCGGTATTCTGTTATATCTCTATCTCGGTCGTTTCAAAAGTTTCGACGGATTCGTATTTGCGTGTTACGGTATTTATTACGGTATCGGGCGCGCATGGATAGAGGCGATTCGTGTGGACGACGTACTCATGCTCGGCGGTGCGAGAATAAGCGTCGTAGTCAGCATTTTATTTATAATCATGGGCGTCGCCATAATCGTGACGCATATAATACGAGCAAAGAAGAATAACAAAAAGCCGTTTATTCTGATCGATCAAAGCAAGCTGAATAACGATTATTTCGGGTACGAGACCAGTAAGCTCGCACATCCGATGCCCGATATAGTTTTCTTTAAGGACAGAAAGAAAGTCAAAACAAAGGAAGAAGTCATAGTGGACGAAAGCGGCGTCGCGATAAAGGTCGAGACGGAGCAATCGTCGGACGATCCAGATACTATAGGCGATTCAAAAACGAAACCCGCAAAAACAAAGGATAGAAAATCCGAAATTGTCGGAGCGGAGGAAGATTATGAAGACAAGTGGGACGACTGATCCGGTACTTCCGCTGACTAAAAAGCAAAAGTGCGCATGCAATATCGTCATGGGCGTGTTGTTGGTTGCCGCCGGTATTATTCTCGTGCTTGCCGGTACAGGTGTAATTAAAGCGTCCGTAGGGGCAATAGCCGCGCCTACGGTGCTTTTTGCATTCGGGACGGCAGTGCTTGTCAGCGCCGTGATCGCCGGGAATTCGCTGTCGATGTGGTTTGCCGGAGTAGTTCTTGCGTGCGGACTTGCGTCGCTGTTGACGGTGACAACCAAAAGCGGGTACGCCGAGCTGTATCCTATTTACATCGCCGCACCCGGTATAGGCTGTATATTTTCGGTTTGGTTCGCGGAAGCGAAATTTCCGCAAATAAAAGCAATATTGTTTTTCGGTATTCTCGGCGGGCTGTTTTTGCTCGGTTCGTGCGGCGTTATCGGCATGGGGCTTACGGGCGGACTTGTCGCGGCGTTCGGCGGACTGTGCGTTATCGCTTTTGCCGTCGAAACTTATATATTAAAGGACAAATCGGACAATGCGTAATTTGACGATGATGACCGACCTGTATCAGCTTACGATGATGGACGGTTATTTTTTACAGGGCAAGGCTAAAGAAACGGCGGTATTCGACGTATTTTTTCGTCAGAAAGATACTATTAATTATGCCGTATTTGCCGGACTCGATCAAGCCATCGACTATGTAAAGGAACTGCATTTTTCGAACGAAGATATAGAATATCTGAGTTCGCTTAATATTTTTCACCGGGAATTTCTCGACTATCTGTCGACGTTCCGTTTTACGGGCGATATGTATTCCGTATGCGAGGGAGATATCGTCTACCCGCAAGAGCCGATAATAGTCGTAAAAGCGCCGCTCATCGAAGCTCAGCTTATCGAAACGGCGTTACTCAATATCATAAGTCATCAAACGCTTATTGCTACCAAATCCGCGCGCATAGTGGACGCCGCTCGGGGAAAGAGCGTCGTTGAGTTCGGTCTGCGCCGCGCTCAAGGTCCGGATGCCGGTATTTACGGCGCGCGTGCGGCTATGATCGGCGGTTGCAACGGCACAAGTAATGTTCTTACCGGGCAGATGTTCGATATACCGGTAAAAGGTACTCATTCGCATAGCTGGGTCATGAGTTTCGACAGCGAGCTCGAGGCTTTCCGTGCGTTTGCAAAAGTTTATCCCGACACCTGCTTGCTTTTGGTCGATACTTATGATACCGTGCAGGGTATAAAGAATGCGATCACGGTATTCGATGAATTAAAAGCGCAGGGGCATAAACCCGTCGGTATCAGGCTGGACAGCGGCGACTTGGCATATTTGAGCAAGCTTGCGCGTAAGATGCTCGATAAAGCGGGTTTTACCGATGCCGTCGTAATGGCGTCGGGCGATATCGACGAGTATTTGTTGGAATCGCTCAACAGTCAGGGCGCTAAGATCGATCTGTACGGTGTGGGAACAAAACTTATAACGAGCGAGGACACTCCGTCGCTCGGCGGCGTGTACAAACTCTCCGCGATCGAACGTAACGGGAAACTTATGCCGCGCATGAAGATCTCCGATTCGATAGTAAAAGTCACAAATCCGGGATTTAAAAAGCTGTATCGTATTTACGATAAAGAGTCGGGCATGGCGGTAGCCGATCTTATTGCGCTGGACGGCGAGACTTTCGATAAGCCGCTTACGCTTACGCACGAGACAGAACGTTGGAAAACCACAACGCTGACCGATTATACGATCCGTCCCATGCTCTGCAAGATATTCGATGCCGGAAAGTGCGTTTACGACAGACCGTCGTTGGCTCGGATCGTGGAGTTTTCGAAACGTGAAAAAGCCAAGTTTTGGGACGAATACAAGCGTATAGACAATCCGCAGATTTACAAGGTGAATCTTTCGGACAAGCTATACGAACTCAAACACAGTATTCTCAAAGCGCACAGATAATATGATTTAAAGTTCGTACAAAAGTCTATAATGATTTATATCGGGTAACACATGGACAGGAATAAAAAAATTTATACCCAAGACGATTTGGCTAATTATACGGCGTCCATAAAACGCGAGTATGAACAAACCTTGCGCTCTCAACGCGAACGCATTGAGGAATTGCGTAAAAATCTTGCCGCCGCAGAACGCAAGAACGCAGAGTTCGAAAAGCAAAAGGAACTTGTGTACAAGGCGATAACGACAGCGCTCAAAAAGGCGGATGATATATCGCGCGTGTCGCTCATAAAATACAATCAGGAACTCGCGCAGTTAAAAAGTTTTCACGATAAGTGGATGGGATATTACAACCGTATCATCGCCGCATATCCGCTTGATGACGAACTCGTCGAGACAAGCAGACTTAACGGCAAAATATCCGCCGTACTCGAAAAAGCCGGGGATATCGATGCGCAATATAGGGAAGAACGCGAACGGCTTAAGACTTCTATCGAGAGCGACGAAGACGACGATGACGTTGCGGCAGTCGCGGAATCCGTATCCGAGCCGGACGCGCATCAGCCCGTAAAAGATATTTATACCGATAGATCGCCTGCCGGATTTTCTTTTGCGGAAGCGCTACATCCCAAAGAAGATTTAAAGGATATTATGCGCGAACTCGGCGTGCTTATGGATGACTGATAGGGGATAGCTTGCGATATATAAACAGCATAATAAAACGCTCCGATTTCGGAGCGTTTTATAATAACGTATATTGTTGTGTTATTATTC
>CAJUQF010000077.1 GCA_910588315.1 uncultured Christensenellaceae bacterium
GCAGACGCTGAACCCGGCTATATTTTTGAACTCCTCGCCGCTGTCGCTGTCGATCAACGGTGCGGTAAAGGAAATATGATAATAACAGTTTTTCTTTCCGGAAATCGCCTCGCCTGCATTGTTGACCTCGAAGTTTTCCGGCACTCTGATATACGATCGTTCTACCGGGGCGACGTCGCTGCCGCCTGCAAGCGCGGTGATCTTTGTGCCGTTAGAAAGTTCTACGACAGACGAAACATATACGTCGCCGCCTTTACCTTGATTGATACGCAAACGCAATTTGCCGTATAATGCGTCGCTCTCGTTGGATTCGCGCGCTATTTTAGATGCGTCGCTGTAATCGCTCGACGTAAACAGTGCGACGTCATCCGCTTTGCGCGTAAAAGACGCAAACATAGTAGCGGTGTTCTTGAAACTCTCGCCGTAATGCTTACCGACATATTCATCCCTGTCGTCAAGCAAAAATTCTATGTACACGCTTCCGAAATCGATCTTGTACTCATTAAAATAGCTGTAAGAGTAAAGATCGGTCGCAGGATAAACGACGTGTCTGTTGGCATCGTAAATATAAAGATCGACCGGATCGTCCTTCGTATATTTAAAACGATACTGTCCGGCTTTATCGCCCGCCGTGCGGTAAAGTTTATTGCTCTCGGTCTTTTCACCGCCGTAATAGATATCTATAAGCGGGACCGTTCCCGTAGCATATGAATATGCCGACGGCGCGATATTGAACTTTCTGGTGACTTTGCCGAAATCATTGAGATTTACTTTCAGCGTCGAAACATTAAACGCCATCGAAGTATCTTTACTGTATAACACCTCGGCACTGTCGATCGCGGAAAATCCTTCTATAGCGTCTATTACATAAACGTTTAAAGTCAATTCTTCTATCTTAGTACCCGCAACATTAAACACGTTTACTAAGATCTTGGCGCTTGTGCCGACAGGCGGATTGGCATAACCGGCAAAGCCGAGCGATCCGTCCGATTTCTTTTCGAACACATTCGCTCCGGGCGTAAGCGTGCAATCCAACACCACGTCATATGCCGCGGCATTGACTTTCAACAGCGGCTTGACGCCTTCTTTGGTGGATATTTCGAGTTGAGTTCCGCTCGCCGCGTTTTGAACATATACGGCCGCGGATTTTTTATCCGAACCGAGTATGTAGTTTCCGGCATTCTCGTTTTCGGTCCCGTGCTTTGTTATATACTGCAGTCCTTCGTTGTTTTCAGCCAAAACCGCGCTGTCCGCTACGGCAGTAACATTGAACGTGATCTCTTTGTCCCATGTTTTATCAAAAGAGCCGTCGATACCGGTTTTGGTGAATTTCAAGCTCGGCTTTTCTCCGTCGCTTACATTTTCGAGACTTACGGTAAATTCCACTGTAGCGGTATAACGCGTCGTTCGGCTGTTACCGCCGGGGAGCTTCGCTACGGTGCAGGAATCCAGAGAGTGCTGTTTACCGAACGCAAGCTCGGTGGTTTTGTTCTTGAACTTGACTTTAACCTTCTTGTTCCCGTTATCGAGTATATACGAAGAAGTTTCTTTATCAAACTTATAATTATTTAATTCGAATGCATTATTGAAATACAAGTTTTCGGCAATTGTTTCCGGTTTCTCGAAGTTTGGCGCAACAAGCGTATAAACAAGCGTAATGTTAAACGAAGCGGTGGGCGCGGTCTGCACCGTCACAACACCGTCATTTTCTTCGTACTTCGTTTCGCCGATTGAAACCGTCATCGTTGCGAATTCGTTTTGCGCAACGACTCTTACGGGGATCGTCACTCCCGCGCCTATAGACCCTGCCGTCTTATCCGCTATGGTTATATTGCACTTATCGGCAGACGAAGAACTGCCGGAAAGCCCGACCGTTTCGAGTTTGACCGCCCCGGAGGAAGAATCCGATTTTACACCGAGAACACGGCTGTTGGACGACGAAACCGAGATATTCTTATACCATCCCTCACGGAATGCGCCCGCACCTTCGTTTGCCTGCTTGTTGTATTGAATGGTTATGGGATTGATAAGAATATGCTTGAAAATATCGTCGTATGTACCGCTGTAATTATACGGCAAAACAAGTTCTGCGCCGTTGGCGTTCGTCGAACTCATTTGCAGCGACGAATCTTTCTTGAGCGCCGCGCCGAGTTTGTCGGTATCGATCTGCGTGTTGTTTCTGTCGCTGATAACCGATTTGATAAAATTGCCGTCGACAATCGGCTTATTGAAGAAATAAACCGTGTCGGCAAAATTCAAATTGGCATTTGTCTCGACAGTGATTTCGATCTTTTTGGATATTATTTCGCTGTCGTTATTGCTATTTGCTTCGATAACAATATCGGCGCTGCCCGCCTTAAGCACACGAAAATCAAACGAACTGTTGCGTTTTGTGCCTATGGCTATTACATCGGACTCTTCTTTCGTGCCGGTTTTATAGGCTTTGACTTCTACGTAATCGGTAGCTTCCGCGCCCTCGCCTACGGATGTGATTTTATTATATTCGCCCGTTGTGGGCTCGAACTTTCCGTACTGCGTGAAACCTACTCTGTAAGTTTTATTATTGGCATTGTTAGAGCCGGCATTTGTATAGTACGGCAGTCTCCAACTGAGCGCACCCAGTTTCTCGTCGTCGATCTTGATGATATTGCCGGTATAGCCGTACTCGTTGATCTTAAGGTCTTCCGCACCTTGATTGATAATGAAAAACGTAACGCTGTCCGATTTGTTTACATTCGACTGCGAACGCGCCTTTATAGTCACTTCCTGACCGCCGAAACCTTCACGCGGCTTGAATTTGAAATACGCACCTTCGCCTTCCGTCGATTCGATAAGATTTATCGCGTCGCGCGGCCATTCCCACTGTATGTTGGGACTTGCGCCTTTTTCCACGGTTATATTGGCATATACCGTATACTCGTTGCCGATTGACGCATATTTGGCTTCCTTGCCGTCCGTAACGGTCGTAAACAGCTCCGTACTCGACATGGTAACACCGCGCACTATCGTCGATTGCTCGGTAACGCTCGGCTTGATCAAATATAAAACCAAAAACGTACCGGCGAGCGCAAGCAGCACGCCGATAGCGACCAACATGATAATAAATGTTTTTTTGGTTTTTTTAACCGGTGCAAGTTCGATAACTTCATCCGAAATGGGCATAGTACACCTCTCGTATGATAATACGTATATATAATACATTAAAATACGAACTTTGTCAATAAAATAAAGATAAGTTTTTAGCAGTCTCGGTATGAAAGTGCTAACTTGCAACGATATGACTTTCCGTCCGACGTCTATCCTTATTAAATACATATTAACAAATATCCCGTAAAATTATTTGACAAGCACGCATACAATATGATAGAATTTATGTCGTCAAAATCATTTTTTATAGGAGAGAATTATGCTGGCCGAACAGATCCTTGCACTTAACGTTACAACTCGCAAGCTATGTAAGAATTGTGACAACGGCGCAATTATTTCCCAAAAAATGCGTCTGCTGTATCTCGTCAGAAACGACGTGCTTTCGCCCAAAGAACTTGTAAACGAACTTTGTATAGCCAAACCCAATCTTACTATACTCGCGCGCGATATGATAGCCGACGGCTTGATAGAAAAAATGCGCGTGGAACGCGATCTGCGATCCGTACATTATAAAATTACCGACAAAGGTACGGTCGAACTGAACAACATGATCGCACAACTAAACGAATCCGTGGCGAAACAACTCGGACTTAACGATAAGGAAGTCCAAAAGGGCGAAAAAAAGCTCGAAACCGCGATCGACTTTCTTAACGGCATAGAATAAAGTCCATACATGCAACAACGCCGCTGTTTCATCAGTCAATTACGTGATCGTGCGGCGTTTTGTTTTATAAATTTTATTATATCACTTCACTTCCCCTAAGTTAACACGGGGCGTCTTTCACTCGGAGAGTGCATGAAAAAACTCAAAGCATTTGCGTCAATACGCAGAGATCTGAACGCCGTTATGATACACGATCCGGCAACGAGGAGCAAATTCGAAGCGGCGCTGTGTTCAAGCGGTTTTCACGCGCTCGTCATGTACAGATTTTTTCATTTTCTGCACGTACACAGATACTTTTTGTTTGCACGCATACTTTCCGCCCTGACCCGCTTTTTTACCGGCGTGGAGATACACCCCGGCGCAACTATCGGCAGCGGCGTATTTATCGATCACGGATCGGGCGTCGTTATAGGCGAAACCGCGGTCGTCGGAAATAACGTCGTTATATATCAGGGAGTCACGCTCGGCGGTACCGGCAAGGATAAAGGCAAACGCCATCCCACTATCGGGGACAACGTTCTTATAAGTTCGGGGGCAAAAGTATTGGGACCGTTTACGGTCGGCAACGGCGCCAAGATAGGCGCGGGATCGATCGTACTCGACGAAGTCCCGCCAAACGCCACGGTCGTCGGCGTGCCGGGACATATAGTTCGTATAGCCGGTAAGCGCATCGCTCCAACGGACAACTGCGTCGACAGTTTATGCCAAGCTCTTCCCGATCCGGTCGAAGACGAAATAGAAAGTCTATCCATGAAAGTAACCGAACTCGAAAAAACGATCGATATACTCAAAAACGAATTACACGAAAAACAGTAAATCACTTATTTATTATAAAACCACATAATAAAATCGGAGTTATATGCTTACACTGCAATTTTATAATACGCTCACGAGAAAAAAAGAGCAATTCACACCTATTGCCCCGCCCGAAGTTTCCATGTACTCGTGCGGTCCGACCGTTTACAATTATGCACACATCGGCAATCTGCGCACATACGTATTTATGGACGAACTGCGCCGCACGCTGAAATTTGCGGGATATAATACTAAATCCGTCATGAATATAACGGACGTCGGACATCTCGTTTCCGATGCGGACGACGGCGAAGACAAAATGCAAACGGCGGCGAAAAAGCAAAACAAAACACCGGAAGAGATCGCCGCATACTACTCTGAAGTTTTCTTTAAGGACTTAAAGCGCCTTAATATTCTTACACCGGAGATTGTTGCAAAAGCTACGGACAATATTGATGAAATGATCGAGTTTGTCAAAGTTCTTTGCGAAAAAGGCTACGGATACGAGACGGACGACGGCATATATTTCGACATATCCAAGTTTGACGGTTACGGCAAGCTTTCGCGCTGTAATATCGAAGACGCTCTGGCGGGCGCGCGCGTCGCGATAAATACGCAGAAGCGCCACCCCGCCGATTTTGCACTGTGGAAGAAAGCCGAAAAAAATCACATAATGCAGTGGCGATCGCCTTGGGGCATGGGCTATCCCGGTTGGCATATAGAATGTTCGGCAATGAGCCGTAAATTTCTCGGCAGCACTTTCGACATCCATACCGGAGGCGTCGATCATATTCCGATCCATCACGAAAACGAGATCGCGCAATCCGAAGCGCTCGAAGGGCATAAAGTAGTAAATCTTTGGATGCACGGCGAATTTATGCTCGTAGACGGCGGCAAAATGAGCAAATCGCTCGGCAACGTCTACACGATAGACGATCTTATGGCACGCGGATATTCCCCGCTCGCATTCAGATATTTTTGTCTCAATACGCATTATCGCAATAAACTTAACTTCACGTTTGACGGGCTTAGCGGCGCCGCTACGGCATACAACAGACTGCGCTCGGCTGTTGCGGCATGCGAAACTGCCGACAAAGCCGATGCGGATACCGCAAAAAAAGTCAAAAAACAGTTCGATGCGATAGTAGCGGCAGTTTGCGACGACCTTAACTATCCCCTCGCGCTCGGCGAAATGTGGACTATGTCCAAGCTCCCCGCCTGCCGAGAAATTTTCGATGCGGCAAAAGAACTCGATCGGCTTTTCGGTTTGGAGCTTTACGCGCCTTTAGAGGCAAAGTCAGAGGAAACCATACCCGACGAAGTTAAACAGCTCGCCGACCGCAGATTCGCCGCACGGCTCAACAAGGATTGGGCAACGTCCGACGCTTTGCGGGTAGAGCTTGACAAGCTCGGCTACGCTGTACTCGACGGCAAGTCCGGTTACGAACTCAAAAAGAAATAATCGATCGGCAATTGTTTTCGCATAACTAATAATCGGAACAATGCGGCGGAATGCTGCAAATTCGTTTCGCCGTATTTTTTTGTAATATTTTTATTCATATACGATAACAAAATGATTCAGTTTTTCGACATAAAAAAATCGTCGCCTTTCGGCGACGATTTTGCTTTTCTGTATTTTGTTTATCCAAAAATTATTTCTTCTTAGCAGTAGGGCGCTTTACCGTAGAAGTTTTCTTAGCGGCGGGAGCTTTTTTTGCGGCGGGTTTCTTCGCTGCGGGGGCCGTAGGCTCTGCGGCATCCGTCGACTCCGAATTAGGCGCAACCGTATCGGCAGCTTTCTTCGACGCCGTTTTTGTTGCCGCCTGTTCTTTCTTGGCGGCGGCTTCGAGTTCTTTCTCTTTTTCGCGCGCGGCTACAAGCTCTTTATAACGGATTTCGCCTTCTTCCTGTCCTTTGATAACGGCTTCCGCGAACGACTCGTATTGTTCTGCTTTGACCGAGAAAGGATTGACTGCGAACTTGATCTTATCGCCGGCGTTATAACCGGAGAAATTACGTATTATAAGCGTCATATCGCCGTTGAATCCGGAAACTTCGACCGTGACGATTGCATCCTTATGATATTCGTCGAGATTTTTGATCACACCGGAAAGAACCATCTTGGGCGTCTGCGACATAGTATCTTTGTCGATAGCAACGCCGCGCGGAAGAATATACATGGGACTTTCGGTTTCTACGGTCATAAGATTGTCGAACTTGGGTTTTGTCTGCTTTACGCCGTTCTCGTCGGTTTCCGTGACGGTATTGTCAAACGTCATCTTATTCTTCGAGCCGGATGCCGAAGCGAATCTGTAAGTATACGTTCCGTTAACATTCGTTACAGTGCCGGTAGTCGTGTTGCCGGATACGGGGATATCCGCTACGATACGCTCGCCGTCATCGTTAAACAACTGGATATCGGCGGGATTTACATAAAGCTTAACTTTCTCTCCGCCGTTGAATTCATAATCGAGCGGACGGGATACTATGATCCTGTTCTCGACGCCGGGCACCGACACATATACCGCCTTAAAACGCGGATAGTTGTCGAAGAAATCCGCAACGCCTTCGATACAAATATCGTTCTCACCGCCTTCCGTTGCAAATGCCGTGGGCGCAATGGCAAGCGTGACTTTGTTGTTGATGATCGATTTGTCGGTGATACGTCCGAGCATATCCTCCGGAAGTTTGATCTGTACGTCGCCGAACATGACGTTGATCGTATTTTCCATAGCAACGGCTTGTGCGGGGATCTTATTGTAATCGGGTACGCCCATAAGCGTAAGTTCGGTAGTAACGTCGAATAAGTGTGCATGCTCGGTCGCAAAATACATTCTGATCTTCTCGCCTTGATTGAACGAGTAACGTGCATTGACACGCGCGATCGTATAATCCTCTTTGCCCTCGACGTTGAGATACAGTATAGTCTCGTTACCGAGATTCTCTATAACGTCGACGTCTGCCTCAACAACCGATTCGGGATGCGCGTCGATAAGCGCCTGCTCGTAACGCACGTCTTCGGGACGAATACCGAAAAGCACTTCGCTGCCGATGATCGATTTGTCGATTATGCGCATTGCTCTCGATTTGGGGATCATGATCTTGTTTGTTTCGCCCACAAGCGCATAGACATTGCCGTTCTCCTCGATGAGTCTGGCTTTGAAAATATTCATTTGCGGCGAACCCAAGAAACATGCGACAAACAGGTTTGCGGGATTGTCGTAAAGCGTAGTCGGCGTATCGACCTGTTGAACTATACCGTCCTTCATAACGACGATACGCGTACCCATCGTCATAGCTTCCGTCTGGTCGTGCGTAACGTAAATAAACGTAGTCGCAAGTCTGTGATGAAGCTTGGTTATCTCCGTACGCATTTGTACGCGCAGTTTTGCGTCAAGGTTACTGAGCGGCTCGTCGAGAAGGAAAACCTTCGGCTCGCGAACTATGGCACGTCCGAGCGCGACACGCTGACGCTGTCCGCCGGAAAGCGCCTTGGGTCTGCGGTTTAACAAATGCTGTATTCCGAGGATACTCGCCGCTTCCTGTACCTTTTCGTCTATAATTTTTGCCGGAACATGGCGAAGTCTGAGACCGAACGCCATATTATCGTAGACGGTCATATGCGGATAAAGCGCATAGTTCTGGAAAACCATCGCTATATCGCGATCCTTCGGTTCCACATCGTTGACCAATCTGTCGTCGATATAAAGTTCGCCCGCCGAAATATCTTCCAATCCCGCTATCATGCGAAGCGTGGTTGATTTACCGCAACCTGACGGACCGACGAATACGATAAACTCTTTATCGTCGATGTCAAGATTAAAGTCGCTGACGGCGCGTACACCGCCGGCATATACTTTGTAGATGTGTCTTAAAGACAAACTTGCCATAATTTTCTCCTATTAATTTTATTTTTATTATTATACTACTTATCGACATGTGATTTCAAGACAATATTGCATAAATTTTTATCTATATTTTTATTCACTTTGCCTATTGATTTTCATGCAATCATGTGATTTATTTGGGTATTCAAAAAACTATCGGCGGCAAAAACAATATGTCGCCGATACAACTATGTTATTCTGTCCAATTATCGTACTTTTAATTTTATACGGACTATTTGCCGCTTTCCACACGCTTGTTCGCACCGTGCCTGCGCTTTCGATCGCTTAAATGCAAAGCTTTCTCGATCGACGGATACAGCACCGCCGAAAAACCCAAAAGAACCGCGTCTTTTATGAGCAACACGCCTATTGCGGGTACGCCGCCGATCACCGCGCCCCATGCACTGCCTATATAATAGTATAATATAAGAATTTGATATGTAACGCCTACAACATAAATCGGCAAACAGCCGACAAGCGCGCATAAAAACACTTTACCGCGCGTTACGTTTTTAAGTCCGGAACAAAGCAGTCCGGAAACAAACGCACCCATCGGAAATCCGATTAGGTATCCGAATGACGGCATAAACACATATTGCGGTCCGCCGCCCTGCGTAAAGACGGGTAAACCCAAAAGTCCCATCGCTATATATATCAATACGGAAAGCGCACCGTCGCGCGCGCCGAGTACAAGCCCTGCCATTATAACAAAAACGGTCTGGAACGACAGCTGCACCTGCGTAAACGGGATAGGCACGGAAATCAATCCGCCTATTATGATCAATGCGGTAAATATTGCTATGGAAACAAGTCGTTTGGTATTCATAAAATGTCACTTCCCGTAACTGCGTTCATACAGTAAATGCTGTCACATAGTCTCCTTATACTGTTTGAGCGCTCTTGCAAGTTGATCGGGGCAAGACGTGCCGTTTCGACACTGAATACCGGAAAGCAGCGATATCACCTCGTCGACATCTCTTCCGACGGCGAGTTTTGCCA
>CAJUQF010000078.1 GCA_910588315.1 uncultured Christensenellaceae bacterium
CGGTAAGATCGATCTCCGCAGCAATAAGCGCATACTTATGATCGGGCTTACCGCTCTTGGATACGAACGTGAGTGCATCGAGCGAAACGCTCAAATTTTCGAGATTTTCATTGCCCTGCACAAGCTTATCGGTCTGCTTGGACAGCGCGGCGCCGAGCATACGGTCCGTAATGCTAAGCGTTATATCCGCGGACGACGGCGCGTCGAGCAATTCCTTGAACCGCGTGCTGTCCACCTTATCGAGCAGATCGTCCGAACCGATATTGCCGCTGTTGTTGCCGTCGAGCGAAATGCCGAGCATTTTGAGAACTTCCGTAAGATCGCCGCTCTCGCCGAGATCGATCGCATATTTGTTCTCTATCTCGCGTATAAACGCGCGCTCGTAATCTATCTTGTTTGCGGGATTGCCGCCCTCGGCGCGGTAGACTTCCTTTCCGCCCTCGTTATACCAGTTATCGTATCTGTACGGCGTGATCGCAGTAAGCTTGTCGGTCATATCCGACAACAGCGCCTGCAAAACATAAATCAGATCCGCTTTGCCGAGCGGCTCGTCGCTGCCCATCACATCGCTTGCCATTTCGGTCACCGTCTGTAAAAAGTCGAGCGAAATAGTCCCTTTTCCTGCCGCGGAAAAATCCATTTTGTCGGTAGCTTTTTCGAGATAAGGCTTGATTATATCGACGAAATCGTCGAGCAGATCGTCGAGCTTTTTGTTGTTGCCCGTCATCGACAAAATTCCGTTGATAAGCTTGTTTGCGCGTGCCTGTTCGGACGAATCCATATCGTTGATGACGATCTTGGCTTTTTCGTCGCCGAACAGCGGAACGTTCAACGTGACGTACACGTTTTCGGGTAGGAAAACGTCTCCCAGCCAGCCGACGAATCCGCCCGCCCAGCCGAAACCTATATCGTTCATCTGATACTTTATAGCTTGGTTTGCCGCGTTCTGAAGTCCGAGCCACAGAGTGATGTCAGCGCTCGACGCAACGACTTCCGTCTCGCCGCTTTCTGTTTTACCGTCCTTGGCTTTAAACCTTATCTGCTTTAAAGCCACTATTTTGGACACGTCTATCATGCCCGAAATATCGTTCAGACTTTCTATCTTGTCTGCGCTTTTCAGTACCGAACGCAACACCGTATTGACAAACGCCGCGAGCTGTTTGTCGTTGAGACTGAAAATATACTCGTCGGTGGACGGGTCGTTTTCGTCGTAAGCGTTGAGCCGTTCTATATCTATATTATCGCGATTGAGCACGCCCGCTATCATGTCGACGAAAATATCCATGATCTCGGATTCGGATTCGTCGCCGGTGCCGTCGGATCCGACGTCGTCGCCGGCATTCCGGCTTTGAACCGACTCCCCGTCGGTTTCGAGACTTTCAAAATATTTACGAACGGCATCGTCAAGCGCCTTGTCGAAGTCGACGTCAGCATTGTCTTTGAGCAAAACGTTACGCTTGATCTCGGAATAGAACCCGTCGAGATCTTTGTTCGAATACGGGCGCTTTACGACGTCGCCGTCGTCCGTCCAATACAGATCGCCGATGACGCCGAGCGTATCGCCGAGCGACAGTCCCAATTCCTGCCTTGTAAATTTGTCGCCGAAATACCAACCTATACCGAACGCCGCGGCAAGGATAACAAGCGTGACAATACAAAAAACAAGACAGCAAGTACAACACTTACTGCGTTTTTTTATGCGCACGTGTCCGTCGTGCTTTTCCTCGTTTTCATCGTCGAATGTAGCAACCTTTTTCGCCATTTCTTCTCCGCTTTGCAATATCGATATAATGCCTTGCGTATTCCATATACACAAAGCATTATACTACCGATCGGCGTTTTTGTCAACGGCTGTAAGGAATCCGATATTTTTTTAATGCGATTTTAATGTTGAAACAATGCGATACTTGCCCGATCGCATAGCATCGGAGCGAGCGCGCAACAAACGAAGTCCCGATCGGATCAAGCCTTTTCGCAGGCGTATCCGCTGTCGGTCACGGCTTTTACTACCGCATCGGCGTCGAAGTCGCCGCCCACTTTTGCTATACCTTTTTTCAGGTCTACATCGACGTCCTTAACTCCGTCCACCGTTTTGATCGCGTTCTCGACGCGCCCTACGCAGTGCATGCAACTCATGCCGTCCACTTTGAATTTTGTCATACCGTCATCTCCTTTGTCTCCGATACTCTCGTCGGAAACGGTTATATTGTTATTTTGCTGTTCCGTATGCGACTTTTTAAGCTTATGCTTTAAATGCGCGTCGTCGAACTTCATCACCGTAAGTCTCAGCGCATTGCATACGACGAAAAGCGACGAGAATGCCATCGCGCCGGCTGCTATCATGGGATCGAGCGTGATGCCTATCACAAACAATACGCCCGCCGCCAGCGGTATTCCGAGCGCGTTATATATGAATGCCCAAAACAGATTTTGCTTGACGTTACGAAGGCTCATGCGCGAAACAGCCATTGCTCGCGGTACGTCGCCGAGATCGGACTTTACGAGAACAACGTCCGCTGCGTCGATAGCGACGTCGGTACCGGAACCGATAGCTATACCGACGTCGGCGGTCTTGAGCGCCGGGGCGTCGTTTATGCCGTCACCGACCATCGCCGTCTTTCCGTCGGCTTGCAGGCTTTTAACTATATTCAGCTTATCTTCGGGAAGAACATTACAGTACACTTCGGTTATTCCCACTTGCTCGGCAATACGCTTAGCCTGCGTCTCGTTATCGCCAGTCAACATCGCCACGCGTGCGCCCATGCTCTTGAGCGTGGCGATCGCCTGCACGCTCGACGGGCGTATCTCGTCCTCTACGGTTATAGCGCCGAGCAACTCGCCTTTACGGCAAAGATACACCGTTTGCGCGCCGCTTTCCTTTACATCCTTTATACCGAACTCTTTCATGAGCTTGGCGCTGCCGAGCGCATACTCTTCGCCATCTACCTTTCCGACCACACCGTACCCGATACGGTATTCGCTGTCTGCGGCAGTTTTGTCGCTTTCCGATGCGGCTGTTACTGCCGCGGCGAGAGGGTGCGTGGAAGTACGTTCGAGCGCAGCCGCTATATCCAAAACGGTCCGGCTGTCGGACGACAGCGCACCGTAACCGACTACGTTCGTCACGTGCGGCTTGCCTTCTGTAATAGTAGCGGTCTTATCGAGCGCGAAAATCTTTACGTCTTGCAATCCCTGCAAAACTTCGGCATTCTTTACCAATACGCCGTATGCCGCCGCTCTGCCCGTTCCAGCCATGACCGCGACCGGCGTCGCCAGACCGAGCGCGCACGGACACGATATTACAAGCACCGAAATTGCCATGGTAAGCGCCTGACCCACAGTGCCTATTATAAGCCACACGACAAGCGTCACGAGCGCGATCGCGCAAACGACCGGAACGAACACCGCCGATACTTTATCGGCTATCTTCTGTATGGGCGCTTTCGACCCGCCCGCATTTTCTATAAGCTCGATTATCTTGCTCAGCGTGGTATCCGCACCGACGTGTTCGGCTATTATCTCCACTCTGCCCGTCATATTGAGAACGGCGGACGTTACTTTGCCTCCGACAGTCGCCTCTTCGGGTACGGACTCGCCGGTGATCGCCGACTTGTCGAGCGTAGTCGAACCGACGTCTATAACGCCGTCGCAAGGGATATATTCGCCGGGCAGAACGATCACGCGATCGCCTACCGCGATATCGTCTATCGCAACGGTCTCGGTCGCGCCGTTTCTTACGACTGTCGCCGTTTGCGGGCGGAGCCGCATCAGCTTATCCACTTCCGAGCGCGTCTTACCTTTCGACTTTGCTTCCAAAAACTTCCCGAGCGTGACGAGCGTAAGTATCATTGCCGCCGACTCGAAAAATAAATTCATGGCAAGCTCGGCACCGTAATGCGTATTACCGCTCGACACGGAAGTATTTATCATAAACAGCGTGACAAGCCCGTAAATGTACGCCGCGCCGCTGCCGAGCGATACGAGCGTATCCATATTGGCGGACCTGTGCATAAGCGATCTCGCGCCGCCTATAAAAAACCTGCCGTTTATTATGAGTACGGGCGTAGTCAAAACAAGCTGGATAAGCGCAAACGACGCGGGGTCTTTGTGCGGATCGAGCTTGCCCATCGGGAATCCCGCCATATGCCCCATCGAAAAATACATCAACGGGACCATAAAAACGAGCGAAAATAAAAACCTCAGTAACAGTTTTTTTGCTTGGTCGTCGGGTTTTTGCTTGCGCCCCGCAGACACGCTTTTGTCTGCGGCAAGGCTCGCCGCGCCGTACCCCGCGCCGGTCACCGCAGAAATAATATCCTCGTCCGGCAAGTCGCACTCGACCGTCATCCTGCCTTGCAGCAAGTTGACCTGAACGTCGTCCACGCCGAGTTTTTCTACCGCCTTTTCCACGTGCGCGGCACATGCCGCACATGTCATGCCCGTTACCGAAAACTGTTTTTTCATGATCCTATTTTACCATTGTTTTTTTATGATGTCAAGCAAATTCCCACTAATTTACTATGATATCGAAATTATGCGTTCGCGACTAAAAGCCGTGTTATATATTAAATAGTCACTTATGGTCGTAATGACGCATATATGGTAAAATGATTGACAAATAAACCGTTCTGATACGGAATGAATCATACGAGGTGAAAAATGAACGACACGGTGATAGCGGTATGCGGGACCGATCCCGGCATGACGCCGATGATGCCTTACATAGGCGAAAAAAACGACGGCAAGGTTTTTACCGAACGCGCGAAATATCTGACCGAAGCGGCGCTTTGCCGTTGCGGATTCGACACGGTAAGCGTCACATCGCCTATAACCGATACGGGCGACGCGGCGATGGCGGCTAATCATATCGGCGCGGACTGCATCGTTATAATATCGTACGCATCGTTCGGATCGGGACGGAATTTCAACGACGCAAACGGTTGCACCGTGGAACATGCGCAGGGCCGCGCCGCGAAAAGCTCGCGCATACTCGCGGAAGATATATGTTCTTACATATCCGCCGTAAAGCCGTGCGTCGTATCGCCGTCCTACCCTATGTTCTCGGGCGCGCTGCGCCCCACCGTGACGGTAAATGCCGGGTATCTTACAGGTTTCGACGACGCGAAACTTATATACGATCCCGATCACGCCGCGCGGATCGCGGAACGCATAACCATGGGAATATGCGAAAATTTTTCCATGCCGTATATTCTGCCGAGCGAAGCGACAATAGACCCCGTCTCGTTATCGATTGGCAAACGCGGCAAAAAGATCAAGCTGTTGCAGGCTATGCTTTCGGCGCACGGATACAGGCTCGCGGTGGACGGTGTATTCGGCAGAAACACCGATCTTGCACTCAAAAAGTTCTGCGGCAACAACGATACGCCGCTCGGTACGGTCGCCGACGCTTTGCTGATGCGAAATCAGACCGATATTAAAATAGGCTCCGAAAAAGCCGCGGTGCGGTATCTGCAAAACAAACTGCGCGCAAAACTTTATCGCGCGCCGCTCGACGGAGTGTTGGGTAAAGACACCGTAGACGCCGTAAACGCCTATCTCGCCGATATCGGTCACCCCGACGCCAAAAATGACGACACCGTATCTGAAACGGCGATCGAACTGCTTTCCCCCGTCGGCGGCGGCAAGCCTCGACTGTTTTAGTACGATACTTCGACGGTATCTGTAATAGCTCCGATTTGACGCGCGGTCCCGATATCGGGACCGCTTTTTATTGCTCGTTTTCCGCGGCGGAACGGTATAACATAGAATTTATCGAACCCACACAAAACCGCGCGTTGCTTTGCCCGCAGTTCGCGTCAATAGAAACTATGAGCGAATCATTCCTATCTATGACAGCGCCGAATATACAGATCCGCTCGACGAACAAAAACAATTTTAACTACGAAAAAAATTTGACACTCTGTCGAAAAAATAGTATAATAACATTATATTTTCAAGGATCAGTCATGGCGGCACATAAAAGAAAAACAACCGATCATATTAAAAAGGCGCTTACAGAAATGCTCGGTACTATGCCTATCGAAGAGATCACGGCAACCGCGCTCTGCGAATATGCCAAGGTAAACCGCGCCACATTTTACTATCACTACAATTCGGTCCAGGACGTACTCGCTGAAATTCAATCGCAAGTGGAAAACGAGTTTTTGCAGTGGATATCTCAGTCGCCTGCGGACGCGAGCGGTACACCAGAAAAAAGTTTCTACGTAACGTTTTTCGAGTTTGTCGCGCGCAATGCCGGCGTATGTAAAATGCTGCTCGGCGCACAGCGTCAATCCGAGTTCCTTTCGCGTGCAATGGAGACCGGCAGATCAAAAGTCGTCGCGGTCATGAGCAACATTTTTCCGAAATGCCCCGCCGCCAAAATAAATTATTACTATATATTCGTCTCAAACGGTTTTATAGGACTGCTCCGGCACTGGCTCGACAGCGGCATGAAAGAAAGCATAAGCGAGATCGCCGAGACCGGCGAACGTATTTCCAATATCGGGATCAAATATCTTATGTGATCCGGCGACTGAAAATGCAATTTTTTATACTTGTAAAAATACGGTACGTACACACGCGCCGTATTTTTTTGCGTCCGATCGAATCGATATAAATAATTCACGCGATCCGATTGCGGCGCATACTCGATTTGATTTCGGCGCATACTAACGGCACTATGGAAAACTCAGTTAGAATCGGAAACGAAAAAAGACTGTCGAGTATGGCTCTGTTCTGGGTATGCGTACTCGCAACCGTGGGGATCGGACTTACGATATCCTACTGCTCCGGAATTTTCGGACGGGTATCCGGCTATGCGTCGAAACTGCCGTTTATAATTCCGAAGTGGCTTGTGATAGCGACGCCGCCCGTCCTTTTCCTTCACCTCGGCATAGCGTTGTATTTCGTACTCAACGAAAACGTATACACGGACAACGGCAGAGTCGTACGCGGCTGGACTTGGGCGTTTTGGATAACGCTGTTTGTAGCAACGGCGATAACCCCGTACTTCATCTATCATGGCATGCCCGTCGCGGCATACGTCATGTCGACGATAACAACGGCGCTCGCCTTGGGTACGACGATACTCGCCTATCGCCAATCTATAGCCGGCGGCGTGGTAATGACGGTATTTTTCATCGTCGTCGCGCTCATAATGTTCTATCTCGGATTCTGGGCGTTTGCATAATCCGTTAAAGAACATACCGACAAAAAAGACAGCTAATAACGCTGTCTTTTTTGATTAGTCAAAACTCTAAACATCAATCTTTCAAACACCCTATAGGTATAACCAAAACACCGTCGGCACGCATATCATTTTATCATTGTCAACGGTTGCCGGAGAACTTTGCACTTTTTTGCCGGAGAACTTTGCACCGACGATCTGTGAGCCGTATATCGATCGGCAAACAAAAATGCGCGGACTTTTATATATGCAGTCCGCGCATTTTTACGTTTGTTATTGTTTTTGCTTACGCCGCTTTGTCTTCCAGGATCAAACCGTCGGCAGTCACGTAACCGACTTTATCATAACGCGAACTGTTCATTGCGCCGTAGTCGCGATTATCGAACTTATACGTCCATACCGAGAACGGCAGTTTTTCGCTTTCGGCGTTGAAACCGGGGAAATACCTGTACGGGATGAAGAACTCGACTGTGGTTTTGTAGCCCTCGACGGCTGCCGTATTCGCCGTTTTCTCCACGAGCGTGACCCGTTCGGAATGAGCCGTCGCGGCGGAAATACCTATAGAACTTGTGACCGCGCCGCCGAGCGTGTCATAGAATGCCACGAACTGCGAATAGCTGGCGTCGTTTCTGTTATCGTCCGTGATGGTATTGAACCTGAACGCAACGTTAGGTACGGCATTCCAAGCGATGACCGATTCGTATCTTTCCTGTTCTGTAAGCGTGTACAGCGTAACTGCCGCATACACGCCCGTCTCGCCCTTGACGGCGACAACTTCTATCTTCGTGCCTTTTTTGGAATCGCCGTTGAACGTAAGTTTATTGTTGAGTACGGTATCGGTCCACACATCATCGTCGAGAATACCGTCGAAATCGACCGTATCGGGAATATTGACGCCGAGCTTTTCTCTTATTGCGTCGACGTCCGTCATGCCGCTGCCCTTCTGAACGATCATGTGCCTGTTCATTCCGAGAATACCGGCAACAAACTTCTCGTTACGGAAAGTCGGGTCGGAATAGGTAGCGACTATCTGATCGTTGACCAAGAGATAGATGTTCTCGTTGACCTTGGCTATACCGATATTTGCGGCGGTCGATTCGACAAGAACAGGCGCGTTCATGTGCGAAATACTCACTTCCCACGACCACTGTCTGCTCGACTCGTAGAACACTGCGAAGTTGGTCGCTACTCTGTTTGCGGCAGACGTACTCGTCGCAAGGTCGATATAACCGAAGATAAGATACTTATCGTTTCTGAGCACGGCGCCGACCTTAGTCCATTGATCGTCGGTATTGCCGCACTTATCGGGCGACATTACATTCGCCTGCGCGTACAAGTCTTTGCTTTCCTGCACGTCTTTTATGAAAATGACCTGATCGCCTCTGCCGCGGTTTTCCGCCATGTCGCCGACTATAGTCCAACCGTCGGAATACATATAACCGGACTCGTTGTCGCCTATGGTCTCGCCGTCCACTCTGCGGTCGTGCGTCTTGAACAGCTCGCTGTTGGGATCGTTGGTGATCTCGTAATCGGTAACGGTAAGACCGAGACCGAAGCATTTGATACCGATAACGACGTCGCCGCTCGTCTTGTACGCAGTCGCCGCAACAAGTTCGTCCTCGCCGTTCGGTTTGCAGTTGAACATATATACAAAACCGTTTTTGTACATCATGCCGAGCGTGACTTCGTGAGTCTGTAAATCGAACGCGCCGTCGGTGCTGTCAAGCAACGTCCAACCGCCCCACTGTCCGCTCGATCTGGGACAATACCCGAGTTTCGTGCCGACGATATCGTCGACGCCGTTGTCGCTTTCTTTCTTGGCGTCCGCGCTTACATAGAAGAACACACCGCTCTCGCGCGTCGTACCGTCAAACGCCATAAGCCCGAACTTGGGGAATTGATCGTTTCTGTTATGCACAGCGTCGACTCTGAACTTTGCCTTGACAAAGTTGGTTCTTCCGGCAGAACCGAAGAACGCGATATTATTGTCGGAATTATCGTGACCGTTAAGTACGATCATGCGCTCTTCCCATTCGGGAGAACCTTGTTCGTAATCTTTGCTCGTGTCCCAATACTGTCCCATGGAAACGGCGTTTTTGTACGACCCCGCAGAACCCTTGCCGAACATATAGCGGTTATTGTTGAGCGCTACGGAAGATACCGTCATGTAGGTATCGGGGTTGGCATAGTTATAGAAGCTGTCGACGGTGGAAACCGATGCCGGCGCACCGAGATTGAAATTATTGCTGTTTACGACATACGGGAGCACGGTAAGCA
>CAJUQF010000079.1:0-5525 GCA_910588315.1 uncultured Christensenellaceae bacterium
ACGTAAACGAATCGCCTACACGCATCTTTGTAAACGCAGAAGCGGTCTGTGTTGCCTCGGCGCGGATCGTGGGAGCCTGGTTGGTAACGTCGATTATTACGTACAGATTGCTTGTTACATGATTAGAGCTGCCCTCGACGTATTCGTTATCTTTAAACGACAGCTTGAACGTGAAACGATTTTGCTGTACGGTTTCGCCGTTGCTGTTCTTATACGTCATACGGCGATTTACTTTAAAGAATATCGAATTGCCTTCCGGCTTGGCTTGACGTGTAAGCGCGCCGTAAGTTTTGTTATCCGATGCGCCGTGATAATAATTCATGTACATTACGACGTCGGATTGCTTTTGAACGTCCGTTCCGTACTTTGCCAAGTCGGTTTGGCTGTTCGAAAATCCTGCGTTGCCTATACGCAAATCGGTGTTGCTTGTCTCACTCCATCCGTCGAACGGAGATTTGAGATACAGCCCCGTTTCGAGTCTGAACATATCCGTAAGAGAAGGATTCGACGACGCCAAAGTATCTCTTCTGAGATCATAGTAGTCGGATTCCCAGAAGAACGTGTTATATTCGTCGGTCAAAAGATTGCCGGGATCGATAACGTCTTTAATGCTGAACGAATACTGTTGATTGACCGGCAAGCTGACTTTTATCTGTTTGTCGCGCGTATCTTTGCCGCCCTGCTCATACTTTTGCAGAGTATCGGAAAGTGCGGGCGCCGCCGCCGATATCGAAACACGAACTTCGAGCGCAACATACGATCCGGCGCCGAAACCGTCGCCATGGTCGTCGTAAATAAGTACTTTGAGCGGATAATAACTGTTGCCGCTCGGCTGATACACAAGCCCGCGTTCGGCATAATAGTCGGCTATTTCGCTCGACGACTTACCTTCGAGCATTTGCGAGTTGATAGTAGTTTTTGCACGAGGCGTAATGGACAAAGTACCGCCGTCGGATGATACGGATGCGTCGAAATACTTTTCGAATCCGTTATTTGTTCCGTAAATGCCGGCATTTGGTACGTAAGTATCGCCTATTGCGTTTATTCCGTTAGCGGTGGTAGCCCCGAAATAATTACGCATCGAAGTCTGAGCGTTTACACTGTCTCTCACCGTATTATCGAAATATATCGTGCTACCGGTGCCTTCTGTGTATTCTTTGACCCTACCGTAATTATTGGACCACGTACCGAGTCTGTTCATGGACGGAGCGTAGAATTTAGCCTTATCGGACATAGATTCATCTACGACTTCCGGATTGTTTCCGACAGCGGGAGTCGTTACGACCTTATCGTTATCGGTATAGCCTATTACACGCGCGGCGCCAGACTGCGCGCCGGTGGAACGCGAAAGTACGATATTTTGCGCGCCGGAACTAGTATTGAGCGCAAGCTGTGTATAATATCCGACGGAGTTATCTGCCACAGCCCCGCTGTTTGCGGAACTGCTTGCGACAAGATCGATAGGACTGTTTTCGATATCGAGCTTAAACGTTACGCTTGCCGTATTGTTGTCCCGAGTCTCTTCGTCATAGTTAACAATCGTGCCGTTTACGGAACCGGACGTTTCATATTTACATTGCGCGACGTCTATTGTAATAGTAAGCGCAGCACTCGCCGAACGGGTGTGTTTTTTGGTAATGGAAATACCGAAACGGTTTTCCGGTATACCGTCTTCCTGTCCTTTCAGATACATCAAGTGTCCGTTACCGACAAGGTTACTATAGTTGCTCGCAGCGCTCATATAACCGTTGACTATTTCGCCGTCGTAAGTTGTAACGGAAAGCGCTCTGTTAAAATACGGGCTGGCATAAATCGAATTTTTCATCGTCTCGTATTCTGAGGACGACTTATCGTAATTATCCAGATCGAACGCAGTAACGGTAACGTAAGGGTTTTGAGCAAGCGCATAGTTGCCGGTATTACCGCGCCAAATATGCTCGCCGTCGCTTATAGACACCGCACCGAACATAAATCCTTCGTAACGCGTATATCCGTTGGCGTAATCGGGCAAATCGTAAGCGATATATTCGCCTTCGGAGAAACTGATCTCGCCCGTACTCGAATTTGCACGTACGAAAGTCTTGCTTAACGCAAAGTAACTCATCGGAACAATTGTTTCTGCGCCCGATTTAACTTCTATAGTATCGGAGTATCTGAAAGCCTTTTCTATCTTATCCGTCGTTTCGATGGAAGAACCGATCTTCTCCTGAACGGGATATGTGTATCCGTTACGATAATCTTCGCTTGTGCTGTCAAATACGATACCGGAGTGAACGCCCGCATTTGTTCCGTCTATAGTGTTTTGCGTAAGAGATTTAATGGGACTGCTGCCGGAATACGTTATCTTGTTGTCGGTCAAATAAAGATTTTGAGTAGCATTCCAGGTATCATCGTAAACAGATTCCTCGGTACCGTCGTACGTGGGAACGAAATAAACCTGCTCTCCGGTGGAAGTCGCACCGTCCGCAACGGTATAATATCCACCGAACTGATTGTAGTATGTGTACGGAATAATACCCAATCCGTTTACGAACAAGTTGTACGTAAACACTTTGCAACCGATAACGTTTACCGCATTGTCGTTGCCGGACACATAACCGGTCGCAATGCCTGCCGTGCTGCCGCCGTAACGCGTTTCGTCGCGCATGGAAATCTGAAGACAGATGTACTGTCTGGACGGCGTCGCCTTTGCCGGCTGGATCTTGATTGCCCAATCACGTACGATCCAACGCCCCTGATCATCGAAGAACAGTTTGCGTGACGTTTCGTTCTTGAAAAGATTTTTGCCGGTATCGCCGGAAAGCTCCGTTGCGGTATACGCCGTCGGCGCACTGCCGGTGCCGTTTGCATAAACATAGTAGATTATTTCGGACGACAAAACAAGTTTTTGATCTTCGTCCGTAGGCAGCGCAACAAATTGATTTCCCGCCGGATTATTAAGATTATTCAAGCCCAAACGCACGGCGATCGGCAACGGGTTTTCGCCGCTGCCCCATGACACGCCGCCTATTTGCGGCACGGCATTGCAATATGCCTGCGCTATTGCGTCGGGATCGCTAAGTCCTGCAAGTTTGGCGTTGATAAATCCGCTGTCGCTGTTGGGACTCGTCGACGGAGAAAGAACCGCGCCCTGTAATCCGTCGGTATCCGTGACGACTTTTTTGACCTGCCCGGACGGTATGCCGCTGTTGCGCAAAATACTTTCCGCATTACTGCCGGAAACAAAATACCTGTCCTTTATCATATCCTGCGCGGTGAGCGTCTGAACATTCCAAAGGTTGTCTACGGTTTTGGTCCTTACGGTTTCTCCGTTTACGGTCGTCTCCGTATAAATATCCTCGAACCCGTTTTCGCCGGTATATGCTTGCATGTACGAGTTCAAAACTTCTATGCGGATACGGCACTCGGAAATTTCGGCGGCGCCGTTGCTGTCGTATCTGCCGTCGGTGACCTTAAAGACCAAATACAGCGTTTTGACTGCTTGAGTGGAATTGAGCGCCGTTATGGTAATTGTTTGCGACGTAATACTTACGTTAAGATAATCGCCAAGATACCGTTTACCGCTCGCATCCGTTTGCTCGTTATTCTCGTCTACGATCGACCAGTCGTAATCGGCAGTATAGAAAAATACGTTTACTCCGTCCTCGTCGTCGATGAGGAAGTTATTTTCCTGCGGAGCGGAAGCCCCTGCCGTCGCATTTATTATAAGCACGGACGGCGTAACAGGCAACGGCTGAGACGCATTGGTCTCCGTATATATGGGATCGATGGGTTTACCTTCGCTGTCAAGCGGGTTTGTGGAGAGCGTATACACCTTGTTGGGATGGTTAACTCTCGGCTTACTGTTTATAACATTGATAATTATGCGTATCGTCTTAACACCGGAATACTCGCCCGAAGCGCCGGCGCCCATACGGTCGCGCACATTAAGCATGATCTCCGCAGGCGCAGCGCTCTGTGTTCTGGTAAGCGCCGTAACTACGAGATAATCGATATCGAAATCACCGTCGCTCGTTATAAGTTTACTGCCGTAATAACCCTGAACAAAGTCTCTTCCCACAATGTTCAACGACGCGAAATCATTGCGCGTATCGTTACTGCCGTACGGATCGAAAATAAAACCGTCGAGATTGGCGCCGTTGTCGCTGTTGCGCTCGAAATAAAGCCGATCTACGTTAGTATTTCCGGTAGCATGCGTCCCGAACGCATAAGACGGAGAAATATCGCCGAAATTGCGCTTGGCTTTCATACCGTTGAGCGCAATATTGAGCGCCTGCTTATACTGCGAAGAAGAATAGTCGACGCCTTTATTCTGCGGTATACCGAGTCCGGTCACAGTCATACGATTATCGGATTCGGGTTTATCATATCCGTCGCCGCGTTTTGCTCCGACGGTATAAACGCCGGTATTGGTATCGAATAAACCGCTAAGTCCGTTAAGAGTAAATCCTGACGACGGGAAAGTTATCGGCATATTGTCGTCGCGGATCATATCGTACGGGGTCACGACAAAAGTCGATCCTACAGGCACATTGTACGTATATGTAGCTATACCGCCCTCGCCGTTGCTGTCGTATTTGGTAAGCACTTTTTTACCGTCGACTTCGTAATCGAGTTTAGCAACGTTATCGGATTGCACATACTCGGGCGACGAGTTGAATACGTTAACGGCTATTTCGACCTGAACGTAATCGGCTGCTTTCGTAGCGGCGCTGTCCTTTACGTAAAGCTTAGCATGTAAAAATCTGTTATGCGTCCAGCCGTTAAGCGTGATCTTAAGTCCGTTTATTACGACGCAATTATAGTTGGCGCCGCCTATGGCGATCTCCGCCTCTCTGCACCCTGCAGGCTTCGGTATTCTGCCGCCGAAGTAAAGCTCCGGAATATAAATATCCTCATAGGACACGGTAAAATATTCGCCAAGCGCATTATACGACGCATCTCCGCCGACATTTTTAACGCTGCTTTGGATCTCACTCGCCGACGAAACTATAGTTATAAACTCGTTAAGATGCCCGATAGTACCGCCCGAGCCGTTTATCCCCTCGCCGTTAAGCATGTTAAGCGTAAAGAAGTTATCGGCGTCGGACGCAAGCGGTTTAAGCCCGTCATTCTCGTACAGACCTGTTTTTGCGTTATAATAATAGCCAAGCGCCGTCGTGTTTTGTCCGACGGTTATTCCCATCGGCGTGAAATAGAAACTGCTGCCGACTTTACCTTCGGCATAAGGCATCGTACTCGCACCGGCGCCGCCGCGTTCGGACGAAGTGGGAGTCGGAAGCGCATTTGCAACGCGGATACCGAGCGGCAACCATATACCGGTGTCCGCCGTATCGTTTTTATCCTGTATGTTTATAAGGATATAGAAATGTCCGGCATTGCTCGCTCCGGTCGCATAACCGGTTATCCCGGCAGTCGAACCAGCGGTCGCGACACGTTTTCCGGTACGCTCTCTGTCGTACATATCGTATGTGGCGCGAAGTCCGGTGATATTGAGCGTTATTCCGTTGAACGAATAGTTGATA
>CAJUQF010000079.1:5535-9291 GCA_910588315.1 uncultured Christensenellaceae bacterium
TTGATATACGCACGGTCATCCATGCCTGTGCTTATATAAGACTGATTGAATCCCGTCTCGAAATCGCCGCCGTAAAACATACCGGTCGAAAGCGAGTCCTTAAACATTTCCGCCCCGCTTTCGTTTGTTACCGAGTTGAAGTACACGGAGCCGTCGGCATTTACCGCGGAAACTATCTTGCCGTATTTATCGAGTTGGATAAATTCACGTTCTGCGACCGCAATACTGCGTATCTGGTGCGTAGATGTAGACATCACCGCGGCGTCGGCGTCACGGAAGAAATCATTAAGCGTGATACTTTTGGTCGAAAGCGTATTAACTTCGACAACGGGCGCTTTGACATTGGCATCCGCGCCTGCGGCATTTAATCCGTTGTTGCCGGTAATATCTTTGGAATCTTTCAATACCGGTCTTGTGTTGTCCATTTTGAACACGATATCTACCGTGATCGCCGTAACATCGGGTACTACATTGGCGGTCACGCCGCTTGTGTACACCGTGGCTTTCTCCACTTGATATACCGTTACCGTAAACACCTGGAACGTCGGATCGGGCGTAAGACACCTGAAAGATATCTGACTGAATGCGTTGGATATCGCGCCGCGCGACGCATTGTACGCGGCTACGGTATGAGACTTTGGCGACTCATACTCGTCTATTTGGAATTTCCTGGAATTGCCGGTAATAGCCGCCGTATTGGTAAGCGCAATTACAAATTGGTCGCCGCCGTAGATCGCGCCGTTGGGATTATCGCCGATTACAAGATCGGACGCCTTTATCGTTACCGGCTCGTTATATTTTATCGGCTGTTCGAAAATTGCCGTATATTTATTGTTTACGGGATTGTAGATCGTTCCCGCCGGAACGTTTCCGGTAAAGTTCGACGATGTAGTATTGCTTCTGCCTACAAACAACCGGTTATTCTTATTGCTACCCGTATATGTATCGACAACACTGTTATTACTGCCGCGCGTGCGTTCTACGATCGTATTTTTAGGGACCGTCACCTTAAACGAGATAAGCGAATATCCGTGAGCATTGGCATTTGAACCGAACCCGTCGCGCACGTATGTATATAACGTTATAACTCCGTTTTGAGTACAACCGTCTATACCGCTTCTCGGATATTTTTTGACGGACGTAATAGTAAGCGTCTTGTTATTCGTCCACGTCCATTCGAAATATTTATCGGCACGCACGGAGTCGTTGCACGCCGTCGTGTACCAAATTCCCCTGCTATTTGCACTTAACGATTCCGTATTGACACCGCTCGTGAAAAATACGCCGTTACTGTCGGATGCGATAGTATCTACAGAAATCGCCGTGCTACCCTCTACTCCGCGCGCTTTTACCGTGGAATTCGAGTCTCTCGTAGCCGGCGGCGCGTTTACGTTTATCGCCGTGATACGCGCCTTACCGTTGCCCGTCTGCGAACCGTAACTGTTGCCGTACGTTCCGCTGTTGAATTTTGACGTATTCACATAGTTCGACCCGGCATAAGACCAGCACGGATCGTCGCCGTGGTTAACCGTGCCGCCGTAATAACCGCCGCCGCCGCCCGCTTCATCGTTGGAATAACTGCTGCGATGTCTGCTGCGGCAGCCGTTTGCGCCGTAATATACGCTCGAATTTGATCCGTGATTATTGGCGCTCGCATTACCGTTACTGCCGCCGCCGCCCGCAGCGATGATAAAACGCGTGTTGTAACTCGTCGAGTTAGTCGCAGTGCCGCCCGTCGTACGGATATCGGTAGCGCCGCCGCCGCCCGAACCACCGTAACCGGTTCCGTAACCGCCGCCGTTATAGCCGCCGCTTCGCGTAATGGAGTCGCCGCTTCGGTCGATATATCCGCTACCGCCGGCACCTTTACCGCCAATATATATGTATATTGTCGTTTGCGTGGTATAAGTTATCTGTCCATACGCGTAACCGCCTTTACCGCCGTTATTCGCGCTGCTGTTGTAACTTCCGCCCTGAGCGCCCCAAACCTCGAATTTATATGTTCCTATCGGGAGCGTTATACTGTAAGAACCGCCGTTATACGAATAATCGACATAGTTACCGTTTGAAAATGCACCGGTATTAACATAATTGACCAACTGCGAACCTGTCAGGTTGGAATAGTTAGCCGATGTGGACACCCCGTCCTGCTCGGCTTTGTCTACCGCTACGGGATTGCCGCTCCAACCGAAACCGAGCCACAGCGTGACTGCAAGAATAACTGCCGTAAAACAACCCACCACAGCAAAAAGCAGTTTGGTAAGCCGCGATCCGGATTTCGTTTCTGGAGTATTTTTGTTCATGATCACCTCGCGCATCTAAGGTATCGGAGTACAAGCTCCGCAATGATTTTGTTTACAATTTGTTCACAATTACATGCGTATACAGTTAAATGTTAACATATTGTTCATAATTTGTCAACACTTTTATCTTAAGTCGCGAAGATATATCGACAAATTTTTTTGTTTTCGAGATATAATAAAAGTTCATTCGCTTGACATTTTAATAAAGATAGGCTACTATATGCTCGGTCATAAAAATTCGGAGGTGAAGTATGAATATAAAACCATTGTTTGACCGTATCGTGATCGAGCCTTTGGAAACAGAGGAAAAAACCAAGAGCGGTATCGTTCTGCTTGCAAAAGATCAGGAGAAACCGCAGATCGCACGCGTTACCGCAGTCGGTCCCGGCGGGATCGTAGACGGCAAGGATGTGAAAATGGTTGTCAAGACCGGCGATAAGATCCTTTATTCCAAGTATGCCGGCAGCGAGTTTAAAGTCGATAACAAGACGTTTACCGTCATGCGTCAAAGCGACGTTCTCGCTATAGTCGAAGACTGAAACAACATTATATAATATGAAGGAGATACTTTAATCATGGCAAAACAGATTAAAACGGGCGACGAGGCCCGCAAAGCGCTCGAACGCGGCGTTAACATTCTCGCAGACACCGTCAAGATCACGCTCGGACCCAAAGGCCGCAACGTCGTTCTCGACAAGAAATACGGCGCGCCGCTCATTACCAACGACGGCGTAACGATCGCCAAAGAGATCGAACTCGAAGATCCGTTCGAGAATATGGGCGCTCAGATCGTCAAAGAAGTTTCCACCAAGACAAACGACGTTGCCGGCGACGGCACGACCACCGCTTGCCTGCTCGCGCAAGCGATCATTCGCGAAGGGCTTAAAAACGTAGCCGCCGGCGCCAATCCGATGATCGTGCGCAAAGGCATCGAAAAAGCTACGGAGACCGCAGTCGCTCAGCTCAAAGCCATAAGCAAAGCCGTCGACGGCAAGACCGCCATTAAGCAGGTCGCATCCATTTCCGCATCCGACGACAATATCGGGTCGCTTATCAGCGAGGCTATGGAAAAAGTCGGTAACGACGGCGTTATCACCGTCGAGGAATCCAAAACCATGACGACCGACCTTTCGTTCACCGAGGGCATGCAATTCGATCGCGGATACGCCTCCCCTTACATGTGCACGGACACCGAGAAGATGGAAGCCGTTTTGGACAACCCCGTCATTCTCATCACCGACAACAAGATATCCAATATCCAGGAAATTCTCCCGTTGCTCGAAAAAGTCGTTTCGCAAGGGCTTAAGTTGCTTATTATCGCCGACGATATCGAGAGCGAACCGCTCGCCACGCTTGTCGTAAACAAGCTCCGCGGCACGTTCAACTGCGTAGCGGTCAAAGCGCCCGGGTTCGGCGACCGCCGCAAAGAAATGCTCCGCGACATTGCGGCGCT
>CAJUQF010000080.1 GCA_910588315.1 uncultured Christensenellaceae bacterium
ATATCAGACGTTATCATGCCCGCGTGCGCGTTTACGATCTCACCTGCTATCGAAGGCGTGCCGGCACGCGTCCCCGCACAATAATCGCAAAGCGAATAGTTTATCTCGTGTCCTACAGCCGAAATGACCGGAATATGCGACAGCGCAACAGCTTTTGCAAGTTCGAAATCGTTGAAACTGTCCAAGTCATCATCGCTGCCGCCGCCGCGGCAAAGCACTATCGCATCTGTACGCTCGCACTGCAATCGCTTAACGGCTTCCGTCATTTGCACAGCCGCGCCTTCGCCCTGAACTTTTACGGGATACACGCGAATGCTCACAAACGGATTTTTATCATGTACGACGCGAATGAAATCGCGTATAGCCGCACCGTCCTGGCTCGTTATCGCAACAACGTCGGCGATATATCGCGGTAAAGTCGGACGATTTTCGAAATAACCGAGTTCGGCGAGTTTTTGTTTATTCTCGGCAAGCCTTGCGTTTTTATCGCCTACGCCCTGCAATGTGAACCGGTCATACGTAAACGACACTGCCGATTTTTTATCGTAAAAATCTACGCTTCCGCGCAAACTCACCCGCGCACCTTTTTCTATATTGTCGCGTGACGAAAAATGCACGCATCGCACGGAATACACGCCTTCCGCTATCACCAAAAACGTGTGACGATCGGAATACGATATATCTGTAACTTCGCCGTTTAACGTTACGTCATGCAAAAGCTCTTCGTCATCGAATACGCCTTTTAAATATCGCGCAAGCTGCGAAACCGACATCACTCTATTCATGCGCGGCTCCGTCTACGGTATTTTTAAGCAGCATCGCCACCGTCATAGGACCTACGCCGCCCGGCACGGGCGTGATATATCCGGCAACGTTTTTTACCGCATCGAAATCGACGTCGCCGTACAATCCCGTATCGTCGCGGTTCATGCCGACGTCTATAACTATCGCGCCGGGCTTAACCATATCTGCGGTAACGAATTGCTTTTTACCGACTGCGGCGACTAATATATCCGCCGTCCGCGTTATGTCTTTCAATCCGCGCGTACGGCTGTGACAAACCGTCACCGTCGCATTATTCTCGAGCAGCAACATCGCTATCGGTTTGCCAACTATATTCGATCTGCCTATAACTACGGCATGCTTGCCTTCTATAGATTCGTCGGTAGACCGTATAAGCTCGATTATGCCGAGCGGCGTACATGCGACAGACGCGCCCTTTTCGCCCAAAAACAGCTTGCCGGCATTAACTACATGAAATCCGTCGGCATCTTTTTCCGGCGAGATAGCGGCAAGCACTTTGCGCTCATCGATATGCTCGGGCAACGGGAGTTGAACGAGTATCCCGTCCACACAAGAATCGTTATTCAATTTGCCGACAAGCGATATAAGTTCCAACTCGGTCGTCTCGGCTTTAAGAACATACGCAAAAGAGCGCACGTTGCACATTTCGCACGCTCTGATCTTATTCCTGACATATATTTCGGACGCGGGATCGCCCTCTACTCTTATTACGGCAAGCCCTACTTTTCGTCCGCATTTTCGTTCGAAATCCTCGGCGCGCTCGGCTACCGCACTTTTTATTTTTGCGGCAAGTGCTTTACCGTCGATCAATTTACCCATATGCCGATTTATACTCCCTGTATGATCGCAACGATCAAACGCCGCGCCTATTTGCCTTCTTTTCCTTTAATCACGGATGCAAGTATACCGTTGATAAACGCATGACTCTTGGTGTCAGAGTACTCCTTGGCAAGCTCTACCGCCTCGTTTGCGACCACGGCGGACGGCGTATCGGTGTAAACGATCTCATAGCACGCAACAAGCAACAAAGCAAGATCGACTTTATAGATCCTATCATATTCGTAACCTTTGGCATACGAAGTTATGAGCGATTTGAGTTCGTCGTAATGCGCCGAAATACCGTCGAGAACGGAGTTGATATAATTGACCGAATCACTCTCGGTAACGCCGTCCAAAAGATCGTCGCGCGTGTCGTAATTGTAACTGCCGTTCATAACCATTTCGTAAGTAAGCTGAAACGCTATCCTACGAGCGTCGCGTCGTTTCATATGAGTATTCTCCAAAAGCGCGACGTACAGTCGCCGAAAAAATTCCGATTCAATGCTTTAAAAATTTGACGGAAATAATATTGACGTTTATTACTCCCATTTTATAATCGGTCATGGTCTCTACCGATTTTTTGATATTGTCCTGCACCTTGAACGCAATATCCGAACAGCTAACTTCGCTGTTGACTTCGATATAAACATCGGCGTCGATGGTATCTCCGATTATGATACAACGCACGCCTCTGCCGCAAACGGATTCTACGCCGCTGATTTCCTGCGCCGCCAAACGAATGATCGAACGCAGAACGTTATGTCCGTACGTTATACCGTTCGAAAATATATTGCTTCGCTTTGCGCTCATTGAGATACCCCGTTTGCCTATCTTACGATACGAAGAGAATTCCATCTTCGTGCCGAGCGCAGTCCATACGTTTGATAAACGAGACTTATACTCGGTAACATATATTATACCACAATGCGACGCAAAACACAAGCTATTTTATAGATACGCCGAAAGATTTTGCAAACGGTTTCATATGGAATAACGTTATTATTAACCATTTTATTTCATTGATTTTTTGTCGCAAATTCTTTCGCCAAATCGACCGAACAGAAAAACGACGAGACCGGAAGTCCCGCCGTTTTTCGGACGCAGAGTAAAATCGTTCCTATAAAGGTAAATCTTTCTTTTTGAATTTAATAGCGCCGCATATATAACACACAATGCCTATAAGCACAAGAATCGCCCACTTCCACACATATGCAACCGTGCCGTCGAGTATCGACACAACATCAAACAACGAGATGATCGAAACATAGTTAAATGCATTCAAAGCCGACATTCTGATAATAGACGGGAGTACCGGCGAACCGAACAATCCGAGCATGGTAGCCACAAGGAAAAACATATTCAAGCCTCCGCCCATAGCCATTGAATGTTTACTGCGATTAAAATAACATGACGCCAAAAAGCTTATTCCGCTCATGGCAAACATTACGAGAAATGCGCCTATATTGATCAGAGTAAGTTTTGCATAGGTCAATTCGGTCGTTACTTTGCTTGAAACTATTGCAAAACACACTATGCTCGAAAGATACGTACATATAAACATCGCAAAAAGCGAGCAAACAAGATACATAGCCTGAGTAAACGTTACTTCCCTGCGTTTTGTAGCCGACGATAATATATATGCCATCGATCCGCTGTCAATCTGCCCTGCAATAAGGGCGTTTGCAGTCATAATCATGTAAATAATAGGAAGGAGCAATCCTGCCATTTTAAAAAATATCGATCCGACAAGCACACCGTAAAGATCGGCCGCGCCTATCTCCTTTACGGCGTCGGATATTTGCCTCGGCAAATGATCGAGTATGCTCAACGACATTTCTCCGAGCAGCTGTTCTTTTATCTCTGCGACCTTTTTGGCTTGCTCATCGACGGACACGAGCGAATCGAGCTTTGCGTCCTTTATCCTGTGTTCGAGCCGTCCGCGATACTGAACAAGCGCATCGCGTATTATATCGTCGCGAACAAACGCATAATCTCCGAACCCGAATTCGTTGCAATACATGCCGCGTGTGATACCGTATTTATCAAGCGTTTTAATCTGCTCGTCTATAAACTCTTCCGACGTTATATAATTAGCGAGAAATACCGAGCTGTTGTACATTGCATACTCGTTCCGGTTTTTCACCCAAACGGGGTCATCCGGATCGAATACGAGCGGTTTGGTTGCAAATTCTTTCATCAATAATGTTTGATATGAATGAACGCGATAAACCTGGTCGGCGTCCTCTTTTTCGTAATAAGAATCGGCAAGACCGTTGGGATTTATAACTACAAGCGTTGCCGAACCGAATTCGTTCGTTATATTTTTGATCGCACAATCGCGTATCGCCGTTTTATCGGATATATCGAGCGTCGGATATTTCGATTTCAGAGTAGACACATAACTGTCGTATTCGTCGTGTTTTTTAAGCTGCGCAATATATTTATCGACATACCCGTCTCGCACATATTGCTCGACATACCCACCCGAAAAATCCATTTGCGAGAACTTTGGACCCAGTACGTCGGCAAGCGCCGCCATATATGCATTTACAGCTGTGGAAACCGATACCGAAGAATCCGGATCGGCGACGAACTGCTCATTTATATTTTCCGCAAATTTTTTATCAAGCTTTTCGAGCATTTGCGTTGTCATTTCGTAATCGTTGAGTGCGGTAGTCTGTGTTTGCGAAATCACGGTACTTTGCACGACACCCGTCTCTATGGATACCTTTGTTTCATCGATAGAGCCGTTACCGGCAATCAACATAACGCAGCACAGCATAAAGCAGACCGCTGCGGTTATTATTATCCACATTATACCGTTAGCCTTACATGACTGCTTGAACAATGATTTACTGAACATGATTTATCTCCTTCTCGCGATTTAATACGCGTTTAAAATACTTTTCGAGATCGAATTTAACTTCGGTTATGAATTTTACGTCGTACGCCTTCAAATCGGCAAATAATTTATTTAACTTGTCGGGCGTAATAGAAACCGTTATCTGACAATATTGCGGCTGATCGCGCGTCGGCTCGTAACCGAGTTTTTTAAATAAGTCATAATCGCTTTGATTTTTAAACTCTATTTTATATTCTTTATATCCCGGATTAAGTATTTTTTCGACTACGGCAACGTTAGCTATTCGCCCGTCGTATATCAAAGCGACTCTGTCGCATGTGGTTTCCAGCTCATTGAACATATGACTGCTCATGAATATTGTCTTACCTCTTTTATGTTCTTCGCGCACAATCTCCAAAAATGCGTCGCGCATGAGCGGGTCCAGACCGGTCGTCGGTTCGTCGAGAATTATTATCTCCGGGTCTGCCATGAGTGCAGACACTATAGCGGTTTTCTGTTTCATACCCTTACTCATGCGTTTCAACGAAGCACGCGGATCGAGTTGCAATTTTTCTATCAAATACTCGGCGTAAGTCATATCGCTAACGCCCAAAAATTCCGCTTGACTTTTTAAAAATGCAATGCCGGTCGGAAGATCGGGAAACGATATCTCGCCGGGGACGTAACCGATATGCTTGACGATCTCGCTCGAATGCGACCAAGACTCCATTCCGAGTACGCGTACTCGTCCGCTCGTCGGTTTCAAAAATCCCATGATATTTCGAATCGTGGTTGTCTTGCCGCTGCCGTTTGTACCGGCAAAACCGAGCATTTCACCGCGCGCAATATTAAGATCGATTTCGAAAACTCCGCGTCCCGAACCGTAGTCTTTTGTAAGCTTTTCGATTTGTATCACATTTTCCATTATTGTCACTCTCCCTTTTTACCGCCGAATGCACCGCCGAAAGACCTATCCTCTTTATAGTAGCTCATGAAATAGTCTTCAAGCGTTTCGCGCAAATGCGAAAAACTATTGATCGAAAAACGCGAGAGTTCCGATATAACATCGTTTATATATTTGTCGTCGGTGGAAATCACCGCTCTACGCATTTCACAGTTATCTGCGATGATATTAAATATATCCGCAGTCCTACCGTATTTAATGAATTTTTCGTATTCCGCAGCAGACGAAAACCCGATTTCGTAATTCTTTTGAGACGCATGTTTCAATTCATCTGCTACGAAATCACTGACGAGCTTACCGTCTTTTATGATCGCGATACGGTCGCACGTGGAATCCACCTCCGAAAATATATGACTCGAAAGCAATATCGTTTTACCGCGTTCCTTTTCCTTGCGAATATATGCCACGAAAACTTCTTGCATTACTGGATCGAGTCCGCTCGTCGGTTCGTCAAGGATAAGAACGTCCGGATCGCTCATGAATGCGGTCACTATGGCGAGTTTGCGCTTAACGCCCAAGCTCATGCGTTTTGTCTCGCCTGTCGGATCGAGATCAAATAATTTTATAAGATAATCGAGATACTCATCGTTACGACAGCGCTGAAGATCTTGCATCATGCGAATAAACTCGATGCCGGTTAGCCCTGCGGGTAATGCTATCTCGCCGGGAATGTATCCGACGTTTTGCAATATCTCGTTATACTTGTCGAACGTATCCTTTCCGAATATACGAGTCACACCGCTCTGCGGCTTGGAAAAGCCCATCAAATGTCTTATCGTCGTCGATTTTCCGGCACCGTTTGGACCGAGAAAGCCGAACACTTCGCCTTTATCGACGGAAAATGTCACATCGAAAACTCCGCGTCCCGAACCGTAGTCCTTAGTTAAATTTTCAACTTCTATAACACCCATTAAATCTCCTTCTTGATCTATTCGATCCGGTTGTTGATTTTTTCTTATCTTCATCGCATCGATCACGGTAAACATATCTACCATTACGGCTACTATTGCTCGAGAACCGTGTGCATAACGCTCACCGGCGCAGAAACGATCGTCGCAAGCGCTACGCATCATAAACGTTAAGACTGTCGATCATGTCGTCTCAACTTGTTTTTATCATTATAGCAAAACAATAGAAAAACGAGCCGTGTCAATATTTCTCAAATGCCCAAATTTTGGGCATTTGCATAAAACAGATGGATTTTTATGCACATACATAATTTTGCACAAAAAAATGACCGATTAAATTCTCGGTCGCTATTCACGCGTATCGGACGCGTTATAATTATTTCATGTTTTCACACCGCAGCAATAAATCATTGATCATTCCTTTGCGCAGTTCGAATAATTTATGATTATGTTTTATAATATCTTCGGTCATTCCCTCATTCAACCAGCCGAGAATAAGTCCAAACGCTTCGCATGTATAAAATCTCGTTATCATGCGCTTGTCAGCATCGGTTATCTTATATTTTTCGTACTCCGGACGTAATACGGTGTCCGCAATGTACGAACAAATTCTCCACATATAATTTTCGAAAATATCGCGATTGACCGAATTGTAAATGTGCTGTACTGCTTTACGGTTTTTAACGGTAAATTCGACGGCGATACCGATGCCTTCTTCCAGTGTATCGATAGTCGGATATTGCATAATAATACGATTTATCTCCTGTTCAATGAGCTCACCGAGCAATGCCGGAATGTCCCGGAAATGATAATAAAACGAATTTCGATTTATACCGCAATCTTCGACTATATCCTTGACGGTTATCTTGGCAAGCGGTCGTTTATCGAGCAACTTCAAAAACGATGAAATTATTGCATTGCGTGTAAAGTTTGACATACCTTTCTCCCGTTACGATAATCCTTCGATAGTTTCTTGTACAGTATATCAAAAACCGACTCATAAGTCAATGTTCTGTTTCATATCGATAAACTTTATTTGATTTAATTACTATTTATATTACAAAAAGTCGACACTCTCCGTTTATCGAAAAATGCCGACTTTTTATCTTGTCTTTATAGGACGATAATACTGCCCGTCCAAAAGGCAGAGAAAGGTGGCAGATTGGGCACTTTTAAGTGCGAGCGCGACGGGAGTGTAGAACTACCTACATGACCGAGCGCGAAACACGCAAAAAGGGCGCAAGATGCGCCATTATATGCCTTTTGCATATGTCGTGTGAAAAGTGTAATTTGGTTAGGTGTACGCTATTAAAAGTATCATAGCGTTCACTTTCAGAATACGATAACCGAAAAAGTTTGTTGCCTATGGCATATAGAATCCGTTTTTAATACCGTCTCCTTACCTATCCATATATGACTCTTTAAATGAATATTTTATTGTCTTTTCTGATACTGCAAGGCTTTTTGAGTGCGACACCGACAAGTTTTACCATAGTACCGTTGACTTTACGTGCATTTTGCGGACATACAATCATACAGCGCATACAGTTTATGCAAGCTTTTTTATCCGTTTTTTTCGGATTACTCTTGTCTATTGCACCCACAGGACACTTTTCTGCGCATATTCCGCAGGCGGTACAAGACGAAGTCGCTTTGGGAACAAGCCCCGGTCCCGATTTTTTATAAGGACGATTCCCGGGAATATTCGGCTCGGTATCTGCCGAAGCCTGCATTTTTTTGATTATCGACTTTGCGAATTCGGTTAGTTGTTGCGCATCAATATCATCGGGTCTACCCGTAGCGTATTGATGAGCTATCGAGTGTTCCGCAACTGCCGATATGCCCGCGACAACTTTGAATCCGCATGCTTTTGCGGTATCTGCCATTTCAATTAAAGTATCTTCCTGTTCACGGTTTCCGTAAACGGCAACAACGACTGCTTTTGCGCCGTTTGCTTTTACCGTTTTCAAACGGTCGATTGCGGTTTTAGGTGCGCGCCCGCCGAAAGAAGGCATTGCAATAACGGCTATGCCGTCGTCAGTTAAATTACAACCTGAAAAATTTTGAGTTGACAGGTCAACCGTTTCAATTTCCGCACCGAGTGCATTTGCAATAATGCTTGCAACTTTTTCCGTTCCACCCGTAGGGCTGAACACTATTTTATAAGTCCGCATAATAATTTCTCCGTTTTAATTTTATTTATTTTGCTGTGAATACTTTTCAACAATATAAGTTGTAATATCTTTAAGCGTATAATCTTTCAGCGCGTTTTCCATTGCGTCCTGTGCGTGCAAAATAGGCATGTCTAATGCGGAAACGATATTGCATCCAACCGGACATTTTGGATTAGGGTTTTGATGAACATCGAAAATAACGCTTTCTTCGGGATTTTTAACCGCCTGATATATATCGCATAAAGTAATTTCATCTTGCGGTTTAGAAAGCCGACCGCCGGGAAGTCCGTTCTGCGTTTCAACAAGTCCCGCCTTTTTTAATAATGACATTACCTGCCGTATTACAACAGGATGACTACCGACGCTTTCCGCCATCATTTCGGACGTAGCGGGATGAGCGTCGTTTAATGCAACCAGAACAAGAATATGTATTGCAACTGTAAACCGTGTATTTACTCTCATAATTTAATACCTGTAACTATTATAATTACACCTTTTGAATTTGTCAACTGTTTGATAACAAAAAAAATCAATCGGACTATTTACATTTTTACTAAATTAATTAAATCTATTATTTTATGGAAGCACTTCCATTTTCCTTTATTCAAGCCCTGTCAGTTGGTACTTTTTACGCACCTTTTTTGTGTCGTATAATATGAAAAGTGTCGCCTATGTTTCGACATAAATCAAGAGCTTTTAAGGTGCTATTCCCTTTCAAGGTCTTTATCTCTCTTCAAAAAAGTGTCGAAAATGCCCTTATTAATGTGAAAATCGGTAT
>CAJUQF010000081.1 GCA_910588315.1 uncultured Christensenellaceae bacterium
ACTCACTCGCAAACTATTTAGTTATTTTTATGTCCAACTTTTGGGGTCCATAGCATATTCTCTCGGCTTTTTTTATCATAGCCAAAAGTAAATCCGCACCATTCACTTGTAAGTAAACAATTCGGAGTATACTCCGGTGCACCCAAAGAAAATGCAGCGGAATCGCGGCGACATTTGCGCGGAGCGCAAGCGGTTAGCGAACAGTGCGGCAAAATATCTTTAAAGGTGGTAAGAATTCGAAATTCTATTTCTTGCAAGCGATTTTTTAAGTATTCCGTGCCGCACTTACTTGTGCTACGAGTATACCAAGACAAAAGCCCCCGTGAATGGAGGCTTTTGTCTTGGTGCACCCAAAGAGACTCGAACTCCCAACCTTCTGGTCCGTAGCCAGACGCTCTATCCAATTGCGCTATGAGTGCATAAATATTAAGTTGTTATGACTGATGTACTTGTAGTGCACTGAAGCGCAGTACGCAGCAGACGCTGACAATTGTGTGCTGACAATCGCGCTATGAGCAGATCAAGAATGCTTATATATTATAAGGCACTCTGCCGAGTTTGTCAAGCGATACGGCGAAGTATTTTTTAAATTGCGGTATTGAAATAGCCGTTTTTGCGGCGGTATGCTTAAAAATGGTCGGTATATTTGTTCTCCGTATTGTAAAATACTTGATTTCGTGTGCGGTTATGTTGTATAATCTGTATTGTAAAAGGAGAGACGATATGAACGCTAAACAGATAAAGCATTACGAATTATTGAGCGAATTTTTTACTTCGGATATGCTCAAAGCCGCCGCGGTCGATAAATATTTCGGCGAACTTTTGAAACTCGATTATTCTTTCGCCGAGGATCTTTGGGAATATATGCTTATTCGCAACGACGCCGATTTGAAAAATCAAACGGTATCGACGCTGTACATAGATCGCGTATTTGCCATGTTCGATAAGACGGCGTCCGCAAAACTGCAAAAAACCGTTTTGGACAGACCCGTTATCAACCGCGCCGTGTTCGGGTTTTCTCCGTCTGCCAACGACGGCGTGATGTTCGACATACCCGTAAATCTTCTTGTTGCCAACAATGTCGATGCGGTGGAGTCGATGTTTAAAAATCTCGTCAAGAACGATGCGATGCCTGTTTCGTTCGGCGGATACATGATAAAATTTCTCGACAAGTTTTTTATCGAGGTCATGAAGAAAAATACGCAGCGCAAGGTCGAGCTTAATCGCAAGCAGTCCACGCTCCTTATGTCTTATGTGCAAAAGGTGAAGGGCGACGAGAAAGCTATGCTCGTGCAGCGCGTTAAGGAAGTTTTGTAGTATATTTTTTTGATGATAGCCGCGATGCGGTATACCGTAGCGTAGTCGATACTTGCGACTGATATATTGTCGCCGTCACGGCAGGGAGATAACAACAATGCGTAAAACCAAGATAGTATGCACGCTCGGACCGGCGACCGATGATTACGCCGTACTAAAAAATATGATACGCGCCGGTATGAACGTTGCGCGGCTCAATTTTTCGCACAGCACTTACGACGAGCATAAAAGGCGCATGGATATGGTCAAGCGCGCGCGTAAGGAACTCGGTGTGGCGGTCGCGATCCTTCTCGACACGAAGGGTCCCGAGATTCGCGTGCAGACGTTTGAAAACGGTTCCGTCGAACTTAAAAAGGGAAACAAGTTCACGCTCACGACGCGTAATATCGTCGGCAACGAGACCGGCGTTTCCATCTCGTACGAGGACTTGCCCAAATATGTTAAAAAAGGCGCGCGCATACTTGTCAACGACGGGCTTATCGAGCTTGTCGTAGACAGCGTTAATGCGACCGATATCGTTACGACTATTCTTAACGACGGCACGCTGTCCAATCGCAAAAGTATCAATATGCCCGACACGTTTATCGATATGCCGTATCTGTCCGACGTCGACAGGGCGGATATCGAATTCGGTATAGAGCAGGATGTGGACTATATCGCGATGTCGTTTGTACGGTCTGTGGACGACGTGCGTATCGTCAAACGTCTGCTCAACGAACATGACGCAAACAATATCCAGCTCATCGCAAAGCTTGAAAACCGCTCGGGCGTGGACAATATGCAGTCCATACTTGCCGAGTGCGACGGGCTTATGGTCGCGCGCGGAGATATGGGCGTCGAGATCCCGTTCGAAGAATTGCCTGGTATTCAGAAAGACATCATTTCGCGGTGCTACCGTCAGGGCAAAAAGGTCATTACGGCAACGCAGATGCTCGAGTCTATGGTAAACAATCCGCGTCCTACGCGCGCGGAGATATCTGACGTCGCGAATGCCGTTTACGACGGTTCGTCGGCTATCATGCTGTCCGGCGAAACGGCTGCCGGCAAATATCCGGTAGACGCCGTGCGCACAATGGCGACGATAGCGGAACACGCCGAAAACGGAATAAACTTCAAAAAACGCTTTCATGCGCTCGATCCGGATATTAAAACCGTTACCGACGCAGTCTCGCACTCTACGTGCGCGGCGGCATTCGATCTCGACGCAAAAGCGATAATAGCGGTTTCTCAGTCCGGCTACACCGCGCGCAAGATTTCGCGGTTCCGTCCGACTGCTCCGATAATAGCGCCGACGACGTCGCACAAAGCGTATAATCAGCTTGCTCTTAACTGGGGCGTTTTGCCTACGCTCAGCAAGATGCAGGATTCGTCGGACGATCTCTTCAGACATGTAGTCAACTGTGCGCTCAATACGGGCTTGGTCGCGGAAGGCGATCTTGTGGTTATCGCGGCGGGCGTGCCGGTCGGCGTGTCTGGCAATACGAATACGATGCGGATAGAAACGGTAAAAAGATTTTAACAACTCGAAATCGGGCGGGAAATATGGCGGAAGACAAAAAAAGTATTTTGGTAGTCGAGGACGAGGCGCAGATATCTCGATTTTTGCAGCTCGAACTCGAACATGAAAACTATACGTGTACGATATGCGCCGACGGCAGGGAAGCTTTGTCGACGGCGCTCGATAACGAGTTCGATCTTATTATTCTCGACGTTATGCTCCCGTCGCTCAACGGTATAGAAGTATTGCGCAGGCTGCGTCAGGTCAAACAGACGCCCGTGATCATATTGACGGCACGCGATCAAGTCGTAGACAAAGTGACCGGACTCGATATAGGCGCAAACGATTATATGACGAAACCGTTTGCCATCGAAGAGCTTTTGGCGCGTATTAGACTGCACACGAAGAAAAAGATGTCTCGGGCAAACGATTTGGTCTGCGGCAAACTGTCTGTCAATCCCGATGCCCGCGTCGCGTCGTACGACGGCAAGAATATCGATCTTACAAAAAAGGAATTCGATTTGTTGCTGTATCTCATGCAGCACCGCAATATAGTCGTAAGCCGCGAAAAACTTCTCGACGAAGTGTGGGGATTCGATTTTTACGGCAGCACGAACGTCGTAGACGTTTACGTCAGATATTTGCGTTCTAAAATCGACAGCGTTTATAAAGTCGAAATTATAGAGACGGTGCGCGGAACCGGATACGTTATAAGATGACGGATACCAACAAAAACGATCGAGTCGAAAGCGTCGGGATCGATACGCATGAAGCGGTAAAACAGACGATCGACGAAATAAAAAGCGAGAAAAACATCGCCGTGAGAAATAAACGCAGTTTTAAAGATATTGCGTTTATTGTTTTTGCGGTCGTTTTCTTTCCGGTCACGCTTATAGTTATCGGGATACGCAAGCTGGTAAAAAGGTTCAGGATAGGTATCACAGCAAAAACGACGGTTGTTTTTACGGTCGTTTTCGGACTTATGTTGATAGGTTATGCGGCGTTCGTGCTTGCGAGTATAAGTAAGCTTGTAGGCTCCGGCGATCTGACCGAAGATTATATGCAGCGGCTTGTGGTTACGTCGTGCGTGCTTGTCGCGGTTTTTATAATACTCGGCGCGGTACTCGGCGGATTTTCGAGTCAGTACATGATCGAACCGGTACGCAAGATAACAAAACGCGTCAAGGATATTTCGGCAGAAGGCGATCTGTCTGCGCGTCTCGATCCCGTCGATTCTCAAGACGAGTTACGCGAACTGACCAAGCAGATAAACACTATGCTTTCTTCGCTCGAACAGGCATTCGACAGACAGGAAAATTTCGTATCCGATGCGTCGCACGAGCTTAAAACTCCGCTCGCGGTCATAGCGGGTTATGCCAATCTTTTACGGCGCTGGGGGAAAGACGATCCGAAAGTGCTGGACGAGGCGGTAGAAGCAATTTCGCGCGAGAGCGCCAACATGAAACGTATAGTCGATCAGCTTTTATGGCTCGCCAAGCTCGGCGACTTTACGCTGGATATATCCACTTTCAATCTTTACGAAACGGTGTCGGATCTTGTGGACGGTTACAAGATGATTGACTCCGGACACGATATCAGCTTGTCCGGCGATCCGTCTATCGAGATCTCCGCCGATAAAAACATGCTCTCCGAGGCGGTGCGGACGCTTGTCGACAATGCTATCAAGTATACGCCTGCGCAGTCCGGCGTTATAAAAATCGCAATAGAAAGCTCCGACGCGGGCGTCGAAATATCGGTTGCCGACAACGGCATAGGAATATCCGACGACGACAAAGCCAAAATATTCGAACGGTTTTATCGCTGCGATAAGGTGCGCGGCAGAGCGTCGGGTTCGTGCGGACTCGGACTTACCATTTGCAAAACTATAGTAGAGATGATGAACGGCACGATCTCGGTAGAGAGCGAACTCGGTAAAGGCAGTACGTTCAAGATATTCATAGTAAAAGAACGCGAAACGGAATAGGTTCCGTTCGCGAAAGAGACATAATAAGTCAAAATGCGCGCCGCGACATTTCATATAATACAGTATGAAATTCACGTGGGAAACGGCGCTCGTGTTTATTGCCGCCGCGGCGCTTATAGCGGTCGTGGCGTGGGTAATGCACCTTAAAACGCGCGGAGTGTTGCGCGTTATTATCAATTCGATCGCAGGCGGCGCGCTTATAGCGGGGCTGTCGGCGTTCGGCGTTTTAGCATTGCCGCTCAATGCGTTCAATGCGGCGCTCATCGGTATTCTGGGATTGCCCGGTGCGGGCGTGGTCGTCGCGGCGGCGTTTTTATTGTAGTACGACGTGGCGGCGCACCGCAATGTAAAGCCAACAGAATCGACCTTTGTATGGAGCTTTAGATCTCGTTGCGCTCCGTGTGTGGCAAAACGATAATCGATGATACTGTGGTCAAGGGTCTGCTTGTCCTACGAATTACGCAATGAAATTGCTTACCGTAAAACAATAATAGAAAGATGTTTGTATGGAGCTTTAGATCTCGTTGCGCTCCGTGTGTGGAAAAGCAATAATCCGAGAAACGGCAGACGGTCCGCCTGCCCTACGAATTGCACAATAAAAATGCTTTGCGATAATAAACGGAACGCCGAGGCGTCGTTCCATACGAATTGCTCAATGTAATTGTTATTATACTTGACTTGACGAGCGGGTTTATGATAAACTTTGTAATGAATTACGGCGATACGGTTACTGTATCGCGAGGAGTTTATCATGGCAGGGAACAACGACAGATTCGTCAATCAGATAGCCGATATCAACACCGATTACACCAAGTGGTACACCGACGTGTGTCTTAAATCGGAACTTTGCGATTACGGTCCCGTCAAGGGTACGATGGTTTTTCGACCGTACGGGTATGCGATATGGGAGAATATTCAAGCCGAGGCGGATAAGCGATTCAAGGCGCAGGGCGTATCGAACGCGTATTTTCCCATGCTTATTCCGCAGTCGTTTTTGATGCGCGAGGCGGAACACGTGGAAGGGTTCGCGCCGGAGGTTGCGACGGTCACGCACGTGGGCGATGTCGAACTTGCCGAAAAACTCGTTTTGCGTCCGACGTCGGAGACCATTATCGGTAACATGTATTCCAAGTGGATAGGCTCGTATCGCGATCTGCCGTTAAAGCTTAATCAGTGGGCAAACGTAGTGCGTTGGGAAAAGACGACGCGCCCGTTTCTCAGAACGAGCGAGTTTTTGTGGCAGGAAGGGCATACCGCTTTCGCAACGGCGGAAGAAGCGAATGCCGATGCGCTTACCATGCTCGGAGTGTATCGCGAAATAGCCAACGACGTTTTGGCTTTGCCCGTGCTTACCGGTCAAAAATCGGAAAAGGAAAAGTTTGCCGGCGCGGTTGCAACGTACGGTATGGAAGCGATGATGAAAGACGGGAAAAGCCTTCAAGCCGGCACGACGCACTATCTCGGCGAAAACTTCGCCAAGGCGTTCGATATAAAGTTTTTGGATAAGGACGGTACTCACAAGTATGCGTACCAAGCGTCTTGGGGCATTTCCACAAGGCTGATCGGCGCGATCATCATGGCGCACGGCGACGAACGCGGATTGTGCCTGCCGCCGCCCGTCGCGCCCATTCAAGCAGTAGTGATCCCCATCGGCGCGGCGAAGAACCCCGCCGTCGCGGATAAAGCTAAATCGATTTACGAAGGGCTTGTTAAAGCAAACGTCAGGGCGCACATCGACGAGCGCGACTGCTCGCCGGGATTTAAGTTCAATCATTGGGAATTGCGCGGCGTGCCGATCAGAATAGAACTCGGCGCGCGCGATCTCGAAGCCGGCGTAGTTACCGTTTGCCGCAGGGACAACGGCGAAAAGTTCACGGCTGCGATAGACGATATCGCATCGAAAACGCCCGATCTTCTCGACACGATAACAAAAAGCATGTATGACAAGGCGGACGCGTTTACGAAAGCGCATATCGTGCGCGCGGATAATCTCGACGATATGCAGGCGGCGCTCGACGGCGGTAACTTCGTCGACGCGTATTGGTGCGGCGACAGGGAATGCGAAGACAAAGTCAAACAGCTTTACTCCGCGTCGACGCGCGTGTTCAATCAAGATCAATCGGACGTACACAAACACACATGCGTGTGCTGCGGCAAAAAAGCAAAGAAAAGGATATACTTCGCAAGAGCGTATTAAACGACAATTGAAAAATATATATGAGAATATATAACGGTAGATGCGGAACGCCGAGGCGTCGTTCCCTACGAATTACACAATGAAATTTCGTTACGGTAGGTAAAGGAAATTGCGTTTTTGTAATCGTGCCGAGTCTCTGTTTTATCGTAACGCTAATACAGAAAGATGTTTGTAGGGAGCTTTAGACCTCCATGCGCTCCGCTTATGGCAAAGCAATAATACGAGAAGCGGCAGGCAAGGGTCTGCCTGCCCTACGAATTACACAATGTAATTGCTTGTCGTAAAGCAATAACAGAAAGATGTTCGTAGGGAGCGCAGACCCATGCGCTCCACACGTGGACAAGCAATAATCAATGATGCGGCAGGCAAGGGTCTGCTTGCCCTACGAATTACACAATATAATTGTTTGCCGTAAAGCAAATACAGAAAGATGTTTGTAGGGAGCTTTAGACCTCCATGCGCTCTGCTTGTGGTAAAGCAACAATCCGAGAAACGGCGGTCAAGGGTGGCGCCCTACGAATTACACAATATAAATGCTTTACGATAACAAACGTAACGCCGAGGCGTTTGTCTATACAAATTACTCAATAATATTTAAACAAAAAATCGCGGAGACCCGATGCTTCGCGATTTTGTTTGTATATCATCGATATTATATTCTTTGGAACTTGCCGTCTTTTTTGTGAACGACGAGCTGTGCGTGGAGACGGCGCGCAAGGTCTTTCGCCACGGGCAATGCGTCCTGCTTGGTGCCGAGCCTGCGGTAAGCTCTGTCTGTGTCCGAACGATATATGACCCAGTTCTGTTTTACTCTGTCGAACTTGAGCGTCACTTTGACCGCGGAGTTCTCGTCGCCGAATTCGTTGTCGTATTCGTTGTCGTCGTCTTCGTAGATCGGCGCCGGTTCTTTCGTTACCGGCTTTTTGGTGACAATGCGCACTTCTTCTTTCTGCTTGGGAGCGGGCTTTTGACGCGCCTGCTGCAATACCGCTTCTTTCTTTGCTTGAGTTTTTAACTGTGAGTTCTCTGCGCGCAGGATCGTAACGTCGTTTTGCAACTGCTTGTTCTTGCTCGTAAGCTCGTTTATCGTTTTGAACAAGTCTTCGCTGTCGCCGGCGTGCGCCGTGCTTGCCTGCATAAGCGCTTTGTTGAGATCGTCTATGCGTTTTTCCTGTTCAGCGACGGTTTGGTTGAGCCGGGCTATCTCTTGTGCGGCGACCGCCGACGCCTCGTCGCTGTCGTCCTCGCGTGCGGCGAGAAGGGTGACGTATTCGTTTTCTATCTGAGCGCGAATTTCCGGTTCGATCTCGGCGCGTAATTCGGCTTCGAGCTGTCTGCGCGCGTCCGGAGATACGGTATCGTTTTGCATACCGTATGCTTGATATTCGTTAGCTACTTCGGCGCGTATCTCTGCTTCGAGTTCGCGGCGCATTTCCGTACGCATGGATTCTACGTCTATATCCTGCGTGGTTTGCTCGTATGCCTGTCTGCTCGACAGCGAACTTACTTCGGCTTGAAGTTCTGCGATCTTACGCTTTTTCTTTCTGCCGCGGGCGGCGGCGACTATTATCGTGATCAATAGGATAAGCGCCAAGGCGGCGGCGACGATAAGTATTATCGAGGCATATTCGAAATGCCACGACCATTTCAATTTGGTCAGAAAAAAGTCATTGATAGCATCCATTGTAATTCTCAAACTCCTTATCTTCTTATATTGATAAGTATTATATCAAATAATTTGCGTAATGTCAATAGTAAATATATCACGGCGCGCAATTTTGCGGGTAATGTTGCGCACGATCCGCCGCATGTGCGCTTGACAAAATCGAGCAAAGCGTTTATATTATTATTGATAGATATAAGCTTTATTCGATATTGTGTTATAGGTTCGTTACGGAGGATATACATGAACAGGATCTTTTCGTCGGAGAGCGTCACCGAAGGACATCCCGACAAGGTGTGCGATTATATTGCCGACAGTATTCTCGACGCGGCGCTCGAAAAGGACGCAGGCAGCCGTATCGCGTGCGAAGTATGCTGTTCGACAGGGCTTGCCGTGGTACTCGGCGAGTTCGATACCGCTACCGATTTTATCGACGTTCAAAACATTGCGCGTTCTACCATAAAAGAAGTGGGTTACACCGACCCGTCTCTCGGGTTCGACTATCGCACCTGTGCGGTCTTGAAT
>CAJUQF010000082.1:0-7008 GCA_910588315.1 uncultured Christensenellaceae bacterium
ACCTATATCGTCGCTGCTCGTTGCCGAATTGGTGAAATACACGGCGTTGAACGAATCTTTACCGTAATCGTCCTTAGTATCTTTTTTATCGGTATAAATAACGTCGTAATTGCTTATATCCTGATAATCGTTGGCTTTTGCGAGCGTAGTCTTGAGTTCGTTGATATACACGTACTCGTCGTTATTGAGCGAGATCGTATTATCGACTTGACCACTATCGTTGGCGCCGGTCAAAACGGTCTTATAAGCGACATTGACATTGAATTCGAGCGATCTGCTCTTGCCGTACACCGTCGCGACAAAGCGCACCGCACCGGAGCCCGACGAAATGGGCGTTATTACAAGCTGCGATCTGTTATCGCCGGAAATGCTTATATCGAATACGTTCGGCGCGGAATTTTTGACGTCTGTAATGACGATATCCGCTTTGACGTTGGCTTCGGCGTCCGGCGAGTCGTTCAATCCGGTAATGGAAAGGAACGGTTCGCGGCTGTTAGCCACACCGTTGAGATTGCCGTCCCAAACGTCTATGACCTGCGTTTTGGTTATTGTATCCAGCACCTGCGGCGCACGGCTGTTTTTAACAAGATCGAAAGATATGATGTTGGGGAACTCGAGAGTAAGCAGTATCTTCTCGTTATCGTCTGTGAACTTACCGTCCGTTCCCGATACGGCAAAACGCTGTATCGTGACGGTAAAGTTTATAGGCGAACCCGTCGTAGGCGCTACGACTATTTCACGGTTTGAAAGTTTTACCGGCACTTTGCCGCTGCTTCCGGCATTGTCCGAGAATTTATCGGTAAACTTTTGCAGCTCGCTGTTTGCGGCGCTGTCGTTGAACGTGAAGTATATATAATCGGTCGCGGAATAATTCATGAATCTGCTCAAAGGCAAAGTCATGCTCTTTCCGACGTACAGTTTATCTTCGATTATAACTGTCTTTTCGTTTACGGGGGTTTCTTTCTTTCCTTCCGATGTCACGCCGGTCTTTTTGCCGTATACGCTTTCGTCGTCTTTAAAGCGCAAAGAGCGTTGAGCGAAAACCGATATAAGTCTCGACATCTTCGACGTAGGATCGTTGATCGCCGCAACCGGAGCAGTCGAACCGTGCGCGGTGATAGTCTTTGCCTGTATACGCGCGCTTACATACGGCGCGCCGCTCGTCGTTTTATATCCGCCTATAGCGGTTTCGTTATCTTCATTGACGGTATACTGTATCGCGCCCGTCGTTTGAAGAGCTTCGAACTGAATGATATCGTAACTGAACGAGAATACTTTTGTTTCCTCGTTGTACGCGATATTATATAAGCCGTATATGTTTTTAAAATCTGTATCTATCGCCGAAAGTTTCGCTGCGTTTACGAGCGTTTCGTAAGTCGGAAGAGCATCATACCCCGGCTCGCCTTCCTTTATCGAATCGGGATTGATTTTGGCGCCGAGATCCAATTCGACGTTGATAGTCATCGGCTTTGCGACGATCGCGGACGCATTGGCGCCGGCACCGGCGCCAAGCAGGGTTATGCCGTTGCTCGTATCGAGCTTGACCCTGTCCGCATCGCGGTCTTTAAACAAAAACTGATACTTATTATTGTATTTCTGAGAAGCGACGTCGACTTTTTGACCGTCTTCCATGTAATTCAAATAATAGTCCAAATTACCGGGATCTATTTTGTTAGAGTCGGGGAAGCCTTTGTCGCCGCCGTTGGAACGCGTAATGGACGACTTGATATAAGCCTTGACCGTAGCGTCGACGTTGCCGCTGTTAGCGATGAATTTGATAAGTTCGTCCATACCGTCGGAAACGTTTTGTAATGCGATGGAATAGAATCTGTTATACGAGTTGTTGGGATCGAGAAGAGGTATACTGCTGTTACCCGTGCCGATGCCGGTATCCGCATCGATATCGCCCATGAACGATTCGTAGTTTATGACGGACGGCGTGTCTTCTATCTCGAAATCCAAAGTGCAGCGTTTGTGATCGTAATAAATAGCCTTATCGTCGGCATTTTCCTTACCGGTAACTTTATCGTAACCATTATAACGCGCAATATTGAACTCGACCGTTACTTTCTTGCCTTTAGACGAACGAACGGGCGTGATCTTAATGCCTATGCCGTTGCCGGCCGCATCGTACACGAATTCGAACGCAAACATATTGTTGCGCTGAGCTTCGGTCATTATTTTACCGTCATAGATAAATACCGGAGCATAAAATTCGGCTTTGTTCTCCAGCGTAAGCGTTGCGCCGTCAAGGTCATCAACGGCTTTGAGATTCGATGCCTTCTGATATGTTATATTTGCGTCGCCGGCATTTGCACCGAGTATCCGATATGCGTCGCCGATGCGGTTGGTTTTTACAAACGTCTTATAACGTCCCTGCGCCCATTCGCCTTCCGACTTTGTACCGTTGACCATTACGGTCTCGGCTTGCGTCGAATTCCATACATAGAAGATACCGTTACCGAGCTCCGGTTCATACGTCGCCGCGCCCTCCTGCTCTTCGGGAAGCGTAAATACGACGTTGTTGGGAGTTTCGACAGTCCAATTATCGATAGGCGTACCCGTTTTGTCGACAAAGCTGTCATATATATACTGCTCGTATCCGCTCGCGGTCTTTGTTATACGAACAAGTTTACCGCGGACCGTAACGGCAAAAATATTATTACCGTAACCGGAATAAACCGCGGTGAATTTCTCTTCCTTAGCCGTATCCGTGACATTACCGAAAACTATCCTCTCCAACGCACCGGCGTTAGCGTCGACAGTCTGCGGCGTTTCCGTATCCCATACATCGGAACTGTTACCCCACACGTAAAGGTCTCCGTCCGTGGTAATAGCGCCAGAGATATACTGCGAGCCGTTTTTAACGTCGTCTACAAAAGCATCCGAATCCAAGGTGGCGTCTAACATCGCCTTATTGCGGCGCGTAAGCTGTTTGCCTGCGGCGACCGTAGAGAATTTCTTATTATCTTTTTTTATTTCGATCAACGCCGGACTGTTGGGCGTATCGGCGATACTTGCGGCAAGCTGACCGTAAGTATTGTCGCCCCAACCGTAGAGTTTATCGCCCGAAATGCCGTAACCGATATCGTTACCCAATGCAACGGCGAACCTTATAGGAGTCGCCGCAGAAAGATTATCTCCGTACGTCGAAAGCTTGGATGTCGCGGATTGAGCGCCGATTATATAATCCGCCGCACTAACCGCATAAGTAAGAGCAGAAGTATGTTTTTGCCGCGCATAATATCTTTCTTTATCGAAACCGGTAAACGGATCTTCGTCGGCCCTAGAACCGTTGGCGCCGGCAATAGCGTTATTGAATATATACGTAGAAGTTTCCGAACTTTCGCCTTTCACGGTGTACTTGATATTCGAAACCGCAGAACCGGGGACAGGGTCGCCCGTTCCTGTAGTCGGAAGATTGCCCGACACCAAATTAGACGCTGCGGGCGACACTACGTTCATGGTATTTGTAACGTTATATACTTCGGTTATAGTGTCATCGCTATTCGACTGTTTTGTCAACGCCGCGGAATTCAAAAAGTTTTTGCCGCGAATCTGCAACGAAGTAGTACCCGTTCCGATATAAGTCCCGTTTACGCCTACGGTATAACCGCCCGCCACAACGGACACTCCTTCCGTATCGCTTGCATACGGAGTCATATATAATCTGCGGGCCGTAAAGCCGCCGTATAATACTCCCGAACTGGATGTGGTATGTTCGTAATAATCGCCCTCGTTAGATATCGAGTTTACGATCGAATACATCAACGAACCCCAAACAAAAGTGGCGTAATAATTTCCCTGTGCCGCTTTGCTGCCCTTATAATCGACGGACTGCATAACTATATAGTTATATTCGCCTGCGGCAATATCGATATCATTCCTGACTATATTGCCGGTCGGGATCAAAGTATTTAAGTAAACGTTGTTGCTGGTTCCGGAAACATAATAGTTATAATTTATAATGTAAGGCGTATACCAGTTTGATTCTAACTCAAAATTTCTGAGAAGCAAATAATGCGTCTGTTCTTCCACGGAGCTTTCGCCCATCGTTACATCTCTGTGACCTGTTCCGTCCTGTCCCCAAGTATATATATAACCTTTTTCCGTGATGAACGCCGCCGTAGTACGCGTCGCTACTATCTTCTTTATTCTGTCATCGGACTTTTTATCATGATAGCTGTTTCCCGCAGTTTTGTCATCCCATTTCAGCTGCCCGCTTAAACCGGGTCCCACCCTGAAGTTGAAGTCTATTTCGGTGGGAGTAGTCGAATAGTAATCTCCGAGCGTCGCATTATTCGCAGTGTTGCCGCCCTGACTGCTGTCTTTGAGACTCCAACCGTAAAGCTTTCTATCGTAAGTCAAACCTATGGCAAAGTCTTCGCCGGCAGCGACCTGTACAAACCGTATGCCGGGCTCTACCTGCGCGGAATTAAGCGGGACTTCCGGATCGTCGGCGCGCACCGCCGGAAATCCGAATGACAGAATCGCGCATAAGATGAGTGCCGTTGCTGCGACAAACGACACAAAACGTGTTTTCCAAGTATTTTGTTTTGACGATTTCATCACGGTAATCGTACCCTCTTGTGAATGTATTGCCTCGTTACATGCGGCTGCTAGGTCGAATATGTACACTATTCGACATTATTCATTTAGTAATTATAATACATTTGCTTGTCGTTGTCAATATAAACCGCCCCAAAAAAGCTATATTTTTTGGGTTATATTCATAGTTTATTCACATTTGAGTACATTTATAAAGGTAAAAACAGTGTGTTTTCGAGAAAAACGGTATTTTTTGTGTTTTAACCCATATATAAACAATCGATTGATTTTTACCGTATTTCGTGTTATACTTATGAAGCGATATAAATAAAATACGAGTTTTAGGAGTTTTTATGAGAGTCTACAATTTTTCCGCAGGTCCGGGCATGCTGCCTATCGAAGTCTTGGAAAAAGTCAAGAGCGGTCTTACCGACTACGAAAACAGCGGTATGTCCGTTATGGAAATGAGCCACCGCTCCAAACCTTACGAGAAGATCAACGACAGAGTTACGGCGCTCATGCGCGAGCTTATGAACGTTCCCGATAACTATGATATTTTATTCGTTCAGGGCGGCGCGACCAATCAATTTTCCGCCGTTCCGCTCAATATCGGCACGGTTAACCGTAAAGCCGATTACGTTGTTACCGGTAATTTTGCCAAAAACGCGTACAAGGAAGGCGCGGTTCATCTCGACGCGGCGATCGCGGCGTCGTCGGAAGACAAAAACTTTACATACATTCCGAAACTCAAACCGGATATGTTCCGCAAGGACGCGGACTTCGTGCATATCTGTTACAACAATACTATATTCGGCACACAGTACGACGCAGCACCCGACACCGCGGGTATCCCGCTCGTCGCCGATATGTCGTCGATGATACTCAGCCGCGAAGTAAACGTTTCGGACTTTGCGCTCATCTATGCCGGGGCGCAGAAGAATATAGGTCCCGCCGGTGTGACTGTCGTCATAGTGCGTCACGATCTCACCGACCGCGCCGATCCCAAATGCCCGGTAATGCTGCGCTACGATAACCAAGTCAAAAACAAGAGTTTATACAATACGCCGCCCTGCTTTTCCACATATATCGTTATGGAAGTTTTGCAATACCTTAAAGACCGCGGCGGCGTGACTGCAATACAAAAAATAAATGAAGCGAAAGCGAAAAAGCTTTACGACTATATCGACTGTTCCGATTTCTATACCAATTCGGTAAAAAAATCCGACCGTTCCATTATGAACGTGCCGTTTGTCTCGCCGTCGCCCGAACTCGACGCCGAGTTTATTGCAGGCGCTGCGGAGAACGGGCTGGTCTCGCTTAAAGGGCATCGGCTCGTAGGCGGCATGCGCGCGTCCATATACAATGCCATGCCTCCGGAAGGCGTCGATAAGCTCATCGAATTCATGGATAAGTTCGCAAAATCGCACAAAAACGCATAAGTATAAAACGAGCTCGAAAGCACGGCACAAAAAGCCGAGATATATTTATTAAGGAAAACAATCATGAAAGAAATTTTGAAACTTAACGCGATTTCCCCGCTCGCCGAGAAAACGCTCGGCAAGGATTATGTTTTGACGGACAGTTCGACTGCGCCGATCGCGATCATGCTCAGATCGTTCTCCATGCACGACTACGATTTGCCCGGTTCCGTACTCGCCGTCGCGCGCGCAGGCGCCGGGACCAACAATATACCCGTATCCGATTATGCCGATCGCGGCGTCGTTGTTCTCAATACCCCGGGCGCAAACGCCAATGCGGTAAAAGAACTGTGTCTCGCGGCGCTTCTTCTCGCATCTCGCGGCATAATCTCCGGAATCGCCTGGACCAACACGCTGACCGGCGACGACGTTGCAAAACAGGTCGAAAAAGGCAAGAAGCAATTTGCCGGCAACGAGATCTTGGGCAAGACCTTGGGCATAGTCGGGCTTGGCGCGATAGGCGTTCAGATCGGCAACAATGCGGTCAGACTCGGCATGGACGTACTCGGCTACGATCCGTATATAACGATAGACTCGGCTTGGAAACTGAATCATAATATCACAAAGATCGACGGCATAGACAAAATTTTTACGGATTCCGACTATATCACTCTTCACGTTCCGCTCAACGACGGGACTCGCGGGCTTATAAACAAAAAAACCATCGCGAAAATGAAAGACGGCGTCAATATAATCAATCTGTCGCGCGGCGAACTTTGCGTCAACGCCGACGTCATCGCCGCGGTGAAGTCGGGTAAGATCCATTCGTATATAACCGACTTTGCCGCACCCGAACTTTTGAACGTACCCGGCATTACGGTCATTCCTCATCTCGGCGCGTCTACGGAAGAAGCCGAGGACAACTGCGCGGTCATGGCGGCGCAGGAACTTCGAGATTTCATCGAAAACGGTAACATCAAGAACTCTGTCAACTTCCCCGCTTGCTCCGCGCCGCGCGGCGGCGAATGTCGCATAACAGTCA
>CAJUQF010000082.1:7018-9143 GCA_910588315.1 uncultured Christensenellaceae bacterium
CAGTCATTCATCGCAACGTCAAAAACGTTCTCAACTCGATAACCGACGTAATTTCCGACGCCGGGATCAATATCGAAAACTTCGTTTCACAGTCGCGCGGCGATTATGCTTATACCATACTCGATCTCGGCGCCAAAGCGGACGACGGAATAGTAAGAGCCATCTCCGCCTGCGACAACGTGATCCGCGTGCGGAAAATTTAACATTATTTATCCTATATACAATTTTATATGCAATATACCGTGACAAAAGCGAGCTTACTGTGATAGCTCGCTTTTGTGTATCTTTAAAATAACCCGACCTTCTCTATATCACAGATTTTTTATTGCGTCTATAGGTTTCATTTTGAATATCTTGATAAGCGGCAACAAGGTTGCTACGATAGGCAAAGCCACAGCCGCGCCGAACATGGCGAGATACGTAAAGAAGTCCACCCTCAGTAAAGGAATATACCGAGGCACATCGAGCGTAAATATATTACTGAATATCGCAGACGCTACGTTTATTGCTATCGCGTTTAAGATAAGCGATATTATCGATATTATCAAAGTTTCGACGATAAATATCTTTATCAGATCGCGTTTTGTCGTGCCGAGCGCGGACAGTATGCCTATTTCTTTTTTTCGGCTCGATACGCTGAACGAAATAAGATTTATTACAAACAGCACGAATATCAACGACATCAATGCGCCGATCGATATGAAAATTATTTTAAACTCGTATAAGTTATGCTCGAAACCGTATATTGATCCCGCATAATCCACATCGTCCGCAAGGTCTTTATAAGGTTCGCCGCCTATATGGAAAATATACCCTGTGCAGTCATTTCTAAAATCAACAAGGAAATCTTTTATATCTTTAATGCTCGATACCTGCAATAAAAAAGTAGGACTTGACATTGCATCACTCAGTTTAGCCATTGTGTTGTCGCTTACGGCGAATTTTAAATATGGGTCCGGTTCATAATCGAAAACAGGATCGTGAGGCGGAATAAACGCAACGCCCGCTACTTTTACTTTCCCCAAATTTACAAGCAATTCGCGATCGTCGTATGTTAAAAATTCGAGCGGATAGTATTTGCCTACATGCTCCGGAATGGATATCAGTTCTTTCAGGTCGGCAGAGATATACGCCCGTTCCGATTCGGCGCCGAAAAAATATTTATACATATCATATGATAACACTATTTCATCCTCGTCAAGAATCATTCCCTTGGGATCCGATAAACCATCCTCGGTTATGACCATACTTGCCATATCAAAGACATCCGTATAGGCGGAAATCTCTTTCGAATATTCATGTCCGCCATACTTGATTAAGATCTCCGGAAACATCTCATCATCGTTAATATATTCCAAACCGCGATAAACATAATCGTTTTTGTAATCGATCACGGTAAACATATTCGGAAAAGTATTATACTCCAATTTTCCGAACTTTGCGGTATCTATCACGCCGGCGCAAATAAAACTCTCGTTTGCGCTGCCGAAAAATGTAATTTTTTTGCCCGTAAGCGTTTCGGGAGGCGCACTGCGTTTGGTTATTCTTTCAAGCTCACCGTCAATTTCGATTCGGCTGTTGAAATCATCGTATAAGTTATCGAGTCCGCGTTCCGTCAAGTAAACCGAATAAGGGTCGATCTCCAACGCGTCGGCTACAAACGTAAAACCCATATCCAATATATCCTGTTTACATGTAATTACGTCATTTTCTATATATCGCGCGTTTCTTGTAATATATTTTCTCGTAGACGGTTTCATTATAACACCGAACCCGTCGAATTCGTTGCCGTTCTTCAGTCTGCCCTGTGTTACGGTGATATAATCGATATCGTTATCGACTATAAACTCGGCTATCGTTTTTTCCGAAGAAAACGCGCAAACGACTTCGGTCAATAACAGTGCGAACACGGTAAAAACGGATAATAGCAACACGCATAGCGTCTTGACTTTGCGCTTGAATAAATTATTGACACCCATCTTTAAACAAGCGACATTGGACAGTCTTTTGCGTTTATCTCTTAAACTTATGCCGCCTGTTTCCTGTACGTTTTTCTCTGTAACGTCGCCGTCTTCATTGACGCCGCCGCTTACGATCTCCGGCGCGCTGTCGGCAACTATCCTGC
>CAJUQF010000083.1 GCA_910588315.1 uncultured Christensenellaceae bacterium
AAAGTACGCCCGTTCTCGGCAAAGTGTATTTCAGAAAGAGCGCGTCGGGAGTTTTCGAACCGATACCAAAAGACGCCGCGGCAGCGATCGACGGTTATATAAACGGCGCGGTGCCGAAAGATACGTCGTCGGACGCAGGCGAGCTTATCGCCGGCGAACTCGTGGGCGACGTACTCAACGCCGCGGGAAATCTTTTCGAGACCGATGATGCGGCGGAATACTTGGTGTTCGGTAAAAACTATGCCGACAAGATAGAAAAAATGCTGTTGCTGCTTGCTACGAGCGACGAGAAAGAACTCGAATGCACGCACGTCGCGGTACTCGGCATATCGCACGTCGAGTGGCAGAACTTCGCATATTCGGTTTATAAAAACGGATACGAACTGCTCAAGATCGTCGTAGGGCTGAATAACTCGATAGGAATATATTGCGTCGGGTGCAACCGCTCCGGAGTTGCGCTTGTCGACAACAACAACGTGCTTTTCGACGATCCGGAGTACGACGGCGCGTACGTTCTCGATTTCGGCGCGGAACAGCTCGGACTGAACGACGGGGACATGGAGATCATACGCGCGCACGCGAGACTGAGCGAACATCTTATGACGGTGTCGTGCCGCGACAATCCGAGAAACGGCGACTGCTCGCGCATCATCTGCGCGTCGCAGGCGGTCGAGTATGAATCCGGCGGCGTAAAACTCAGACGGTGCAAGACCTGCCCGTATCCGGAAGTCGTTTATCGCGATATATTCGATTGCAACGATTCGGAATACGCGCTCACGCGTTCGCTCGGACTGGACGAACAGGGATTCAGGCTCACGCACGAGAATACGAGCGTGTGTACGTGCTGCGGCAGGACGTTCGTTTCCGCGCGCGGCGAACGGTTATGCAAGCTTTGCGCTCGGACAGAGTTCACCGAAGAAGGCAAAAAGCTGTACAAAAAGTACGCCAAAATGCTTTCGCCGGCAGTGCGATTCAAACACTTGTTATCGAAAAAATGCGTGAGAGAGGACAACAACATGATCGTGTTCGAACTTGACAGAGACAGATACGTATTCGATAAACTCGGTGCGTGCGAGTATGGGGTTATAGAGTCTCCGAAAACAGTCAAGTGACCCCGAACGCGCATTCATCGCGGGATACGGGCTACGTGCGACATAGTGGTTCGGTCACGTAGGTGTAACTACGCTCCCTTCACCACTACGCCGCCTGTTGCCCGTCTGCCGCGCGACTGCGCGTTCGGGCATTGGTTCTACGGACTGCCAAACGTATTGCAACAACATAACCATTAAGACATTCATCTCTAAAAGGAGTTTACGATAAAACAATGAAGAGAAATCCGCGCTCTCCGGTAACGGAAATGCTTTTATCCAAATATAAAATATGGCTGATCGTCGGACTTACGGCCATGGCGGTCGCGGATATAGCCGCGTGCATTTGGCTGTGGACGTTCGGCGCATATGTGCAGTATTATATCGTGCCGCTGTTGCTCGGTATAGCGAGCGGACTGTTTATAATGTTTGCCGTGTTTTCCAACATGCGGTTTAAATACGCGCGCAACACGTTCATCGTATTTTTCGTCGCAGGTGCCGCGGCATTTGCGGCTTGGATGATCACGACGCTTACGAGCGAAACGGTGTTTACGTCTGTAATGATGTGGTTGACGTTCGCACTGCACGCCGTAGGACTTATCGCGGCGCTCGTTACGTATCTGTTTGCGGCGCGGTGCGTACGTTGCGGCGAAACCGTTCAAACTGTCGTTCCCGTGGCAGCGGCGGCGGTTTGCGCGATCGTTTGCGTAGTTTATGTAGTATTGATGATATGCGGCGGTTGCTTCGGGCAGGGCGGTACACGTCCGCTTACATACGAGATAACGAATGACGGCGCGGTCGTGACGGGAGTAGCCGGCAAACGCGGCGACGAGATAGTCGTGCCGCACGAGTTCGACGGGCATAAGGTTTCCACCGTGTCGGCGGAGGTGTTCAGAGCGCCGGGCGTTAAGCGCGTAAAGCTCGAGTGCGATCCCGACGTAGATTTCCGTGACGTAAATAAATTGAATACCGCGCACGGCTCGATCGAAATTTACGCCAAGCGTAATAACGTCGACGCGTTCAAGCGCAAGCTTTACGATCTGTATGAATCGGGCGTGTATAAAGCATTGGATATGGCTAACAGACTGCGCCCCGCTGATATGGGAGGCGACGTGTTCGTCACATTCTCGTACGATCCCGAGTCTTACGCATATGTCGACGGTAACGTTCTGTCGACTTGGTTCGGGCGGCGCGGCGACGTGTTCGAGATATCGGACGGCGAGATAGCCGAGTATACGAAACATACCGACATAAGATCGGACGCGGATCTTGTGTGGAGTTATAATTTCGGCGGGAGTATAATGAATCCGCTCGTATCGAACGGAGTCAATATCATCGGCATGCCTATCGACAAGAGTTGTAAAGAAGTGCCGATCGATTTCCAAAAGATATACAAAATATTGCCCGGAGCCGGCAACGACGGTAAGTGCGACACGAGCAAGCTGTTCGATTATACCATGAGCGGCGAAAATAAACTCGATTACAAACTCACTGTCGCGTCGACTGCCGACGAACTGATGACGCCGTTCGAACGCGAAGGTTTTTCGCTGGTGTGGAGTCGTGAAGTTAACGGCTTAAGATATCCGTTGACGTCGCTTACGGAGTATCTCGAAAACGGTGCGGCGGCGGATACCGTCATTATAGACCCGTTATGGACGCTTAACAAGCCAGAAGTGCGGCTCGTGCCGAGCGGCATAAACGAGGGCGCGGTAACGTACGGCGATAAATTCGGCTTTACTGCCGAAGTGACGCATGATCTCGGCGAAAAACTTCGTTACAAATATAAATGGAGCGCACCCGGCGCGTCCGGGAATGCGTCGATAACGGCAGGGACCGATGTGTTCGACATATCCGCGGCGCAACCGAACGATACGGGGGTATATTCGCTTACAGTCACGGCCATGTCGGATAGTGTAACGACGCTCACGGCGCAAAATGTTGCAACGGCTACGGTAAAAGTCGATAAACGCGCGCTTTCCATAGAATGGCAGGACCCTGCCGACAGCGTTTACGACGGCAAACAAAAGACCGTTGCAGCGACTATAGTCGGCGCGCTCGAGTACGACAACGTTGCGCTCAAAAAAAGCGTGTTCGCTCATAGCGACGCCGGATATTATTCCGATCGCGTCGAATTGCTCGAAGCGTTTGCGGACAGATATGAAATTGTATCGGGCGCGAGTCATGATCTGACTATACTTCCTCGTACCGTCGACGTCGTCTGGAGTAACGATTCTCCGGTGTACAACGGCAATACTCAGATGCCGACGGCTACGGCTGCGGGGGTCAACGGCGATAATTTGGAATTGAGCGTATCCGGCAGCCGCAGGGACGCGGGACGTACCACTGCGAGCGTAACCGCATTAAGCGTAAATTACGTCGTATCGGATTCGACAAAGACGCACGAGTTTGTTATTTTACCCATGCCGATAAACGTCGTTTGGGAGAATACGGAGTTTACATATAACGGCGGCGAGCAGTTGCCGAATGCGAGCGCAACCGGCGTAAACGGCGAGCGCGTAATGCTTGCGGTCTCCGGCGGACAGACCGATGTCGGCGAAAACTACACCGCGACTGCTACTTGCACGGACGGCAATTACGAGATATCTTCAGGCGCTGCACAGCGTTTTTCGATAACACCCAAGAGTGTGCAAGTAGTGTGGTCGAAACCGAATCTCGTTTATAACGGCGCGGAGCAGGCGCCGAGAGCCGCCGCTCAGGGCATAGGGACATATATGGTGCCTATATCGCTTTCAGGCGTCGGTACGAACGCCGGCACGTATACCGTTACGGCGACGAGCGGCGACGAAAACTATACTTTAAAAGGAGAGACGGAAAGGACGTATACGATCTCGCCGCGCGAAGCGAACGTCGTTTGGAGCAGCGAGAGACTTGTATATAACGGCAGGGAACAAGCGCCTTCGGTAAAGGTCACCGGAGTGAACGGCGCGGCGATAGCGTCCACGGTAACGGGCGCGGGCAAAAATGCGGGCAATTACGAAGCCGCGGTATCGATATCCGACGGGAACTATACGATAAGCTATGCGGACGCGACAAAAAAATTCACTATAGAAAAAAAGAACGTAACCGTTGTTATCAATCCCGTAACGATAGAATACGGACAGCCGCTTCCCGCATTTACGGGCGGCGTGCAAGGTTTTATCCCCGGCGACGAATGTGAAATAGAATATTATATCGATCAAGAAAATGATGAAAATGGCTTTATTCCCGTCGGGATTTATGATATAATGATACGGAACCCCGAAGGCGGTAATTATACTTTCACGGCTTTCGGCGGAAGATTGACGGTCAAACCTGCGGAGCAGTCCTGAAAGTATGCCGTATGCTTTTACTGAGTTTTACGAAAAGGAGACACGGACATAAGCAATGATTTGCGGATATTGTAAAAAACAGATAGCGCGTCCGCTCGAGCTTTTTAACGGCGACTGGGCGTGTCCGCGGTGCAAAAAGGTATTGAACATCAAATCGATATCCGTTTGCGTCACGGAAGAGAACGACGAGACGGCTAAGCTTGCGGAGCTGTGCTATCTGCGCGCGCTCAAAAGCTCGGAGAATAAACCCGCTTACGACCGCAATCTTTCTTCCGCAGTGGAGTATTGCCGGACCGCCGCGCGAATGGGTAATCCCAAAGCGCTCATACGGCTCGGATTTTTCTATGAAAACGGATACATGCCCGTAGGCGAAAAGGAGAGTCGCGCGCTCGCTGCGGAGTATTATAAATCGGTGTTTACCGGCAGTGTGCGCGTTGATATGAACACTCATGATCCCGATTACATAGACGGCGGTAAAAAACTGCAAAACGCGGCGGCAAGACTGTATCTCGAACTTATCAAAAAGCAAGCGGACGAAAGCACGTATCTTAAAGAAAAACAAAAGATAATGCTCAAAGGACTTTATGTTCCCGACGACAGCGACGTTTCCGTCGCCGCAGACAGCAGAGTGCAAAGTTTGTTCAAAGTGCTATCGTCGTGCGCGTCGGAAGAAAAATCACCGCTTTTCGGACTGCTTCGCGTGGAAGCGGACGAGCTCGGCAGCGTACTCGGCTATATCGACGATAATAAAAACAAACCGAAGATCGTCGAGTTGGCTAAAAAGATACGCATAGTTTTTTTTAATGCCGAAAACGGCACGTTCCAAACCGTCAAGACCGAAAACAATCTTATGGGGCTGGACAGGACAATGCCGTACTACCTGTACTTCTTTAATGAGATAGGCGTACACGATATATCCCGCCGCGCGTGCGTAAAGATAGCAAAGGCGCTCAAAAAGAGCAATGCGCTCGGCGAGTATGCGGGCGTCAAGCGTATGATCGGCGCGATAAGCAAGTCGTATAACGTCGATTACATATTCACAGAGGACGACGTACTGATGTATAAATCGCGTTTCGAAAGTTTCGAGCATGCGACAGGCGATCTTATCGACAGTATCGCCGAATAAACGCAAATGAACTATAAGGAGAAAAACTCTATTATGTCAATGACCGATCAAGTTAAGACCATTCGAGAAGTCGCGGTCAAAAACGGCATAACGCTTAACAAGCGTTTTACCGATTCGTATCTCGGCGCGCATGCGATGTTCGAAGGTCCCGGCGCGCTTGCGGAGCGCATCGTCGCCGGCATGTGGGACATGTGCAGGCACGGAATAAACAACGGTTTCGACGGCACGGTAAGATCGTGCATGGACTCGCTGTCCGATATAGTTGTAGCATTGTCCGAACTCGATGAAGGACAGGTGGGCAAGCTCACAAAGTATACGACCAAAGCCGACCTTATATTGCAAAAGGAATTCGAAGAGCGTAAGTCCGCGGTCAACGTTGCCGAACCCGTTTACGAATGTGTCAACTCGTGTTTGCGCGCGATCGATTCTTTGACGGAACTTCGCAAAAGCGGTAAAGGGTTTATGAATATCGACGGGGCGCAGTTCGAGCGATTGGAACAGAGCCGCGGTATCCTTAACGCGATAACAAGCACGCTCGACGGCGCGTTCGACACGACGAGTAAGTCCGCTCAGCAAAACGCGGACGAGATGATAAAACTTCTAAAAGCATGGCGCAACGACGTGGTGCGACTGGTCGTCACGAGTGCGTCGATAGCCAATCTCGGCAAAGCCGCAGGCATTGCGGAGGAATGGGCAAAGCTGTCCGTAGGCGTGACGCGAAGAGACAGAGCAAAGGAAAAACACGCTTGGAGCGAGTCGGACGAGCTGTCTGTAATATCTGAAAGCCGAAATGCGCTCGAAATGCTCGATACTTTCATGCAGCGTATGGACAGCGAAAAGGCAGACATCGCCGCTGCCAAAGCGCGGCTTGCCGAGCGCGACAGGGAAAAGATCGTGCGCCGTGACGAGCTTAACGGCAGGCTGACGGAACTCGAAACGTTAAAAAACAAGATATTGGACGAGATAGCAAACGGCGCGGACGTCAAGCTTTGCAATCGCAGGATAAAAGAGATCAAGGCGACGATGGACGAAATTTATTTCGAGCTCGGCAAGCTCGACGAAAAGGGTATGCCGGACTTTTTGAGCGCGGAGATAGAAAACCGCGAGAGTATTCATGCCGCGCTTTCGCGCATAACGGATATCCTCGGCGGAAGTAAGAACGATCTCGCGTTTCTTGCCGAGACCGTTCGCGACGTCGATTTCAATGCGCTCATAGACATGCTGGGCGGACGAATAAGCAAGAGCGGGCTTGCCGACGCGTTAAAGAGCATAAATTACGTGTGTGCCGGTATATCCGAAAAGCTCGATACCATGGAACGCGCGAGAGAAGTGCTCAAGACCGAGACCAAGATCATCGGCGAAGTGTTGGGCGTGCGCACGCAGGACCGCGACAAAGTCATAGAAAAGATGCGCGCCGAGCGCAATGCGTTCGACGAGGAGCTGGACGACGAAGTATTGGCGGCGCTCAAAAACCGCAAGGCGGCGTCCGAGAAAAACGCCGTATCGACAGATCGCGAACGCCAAACGACGCATACGCCCGACGATAACGAGACGCATTAAGTTTAAGGAGAAACGAAAATGGCAAAGCAACGTCAACACGAACCTACGGAGAGCGAGGAGCGCAGAGCGCGCATAGAAAGCCGCGTGCAGGAGCTTGACGCAAAATACGAAAAAGCGGAAAAGGAGCGCAAGCTCGTCGAGTCGAAAGAGACGTTCGACAAGCGCAAAAAAGAACTCGCGGCGCGTGCCGCCGACATGATAGCGTCGCGCGGCAAGGATTATTTCCTTTCGCAGACCATGCTCACATTCCTGGACGTCGCAATTCAGATGGAAGAGGCGATAGCCATGCTCAACGACGTCAATACCGCCATGGCGTGCATTACGGACGCCATTTCGTGCATGGACAATATACTCGAAGTAAACGCGCTTGCGCTCGACTCGACGCTCGCCAAAAAGCACGGGTTTTTCGAGCGCAGACGCACGCGCAAGCGCATTAAAAAGACAATACGTAACAACAACGGCAGAATGCGCGAGATAAGCGAAGTGCTTGCGGGCAATCAGCAGATCGCGCTGTCGATAGTAAACGCGCTCAAAAAGTCCAATCGCAGTATGCAGGACATGATGGCTAAAAACGCTGCCAAACAAAAGAAATACGAATCCAAGTCAAAATCGACGTCGAGCGAATCGTCGCAGGCCGAAAAGCTTGTAGACAGTATCTTATCCGAGCGCGGCGAAAAGGCGAGCAGACCTACCGCGTCGGACTTCGATGCGGCGCCGTCCGCGCCCGGCGATAAGCCCGACGCGCCTGCGGCAAGCGGTACGGACGACATAAGCGATATTTTGGATTAGGAGCGAGCATGTCCGGAGTAAGTAAAAAAGCGCGGGCCGACAGCACGATAGACGAGCTTGAAAAAGCGTACGCTGCGTCGGTAGAGAACATACGCAAGATATTGGGCGGAGTGCGCGACAGGCGTGATCTTCGTTCGGAAGAAAAGCAAAAACTTTGTACGGAATATTTGCGCGCGTCGCAGTATGCCGGCAAACTCGCGGGGCGGTATACCGATGCGGCAAAGTCGGAAGAATACGAGAACAACGCCAAAAAGCTCGCGAAAAAAGCAAATGAATACGGCTCGAACGTCAGTCATGACATACCTAAAACCACGTTCGACGACGTTAAGGGTTTGGACGACGTAAAACGGCTGGTCGACAGTTTTATCGTTATCGCGCAAAACCCGGATATAATCAAGCATTACAAGATAGAAGGCGGACTGGGTATGCTTATGTACGGCGCGCCCGGCACAGGCAAGACCATGTTCGCGGAAGCTATCGCAAACAAATTGCAGTTGCCGCTGTTCGTCGTTACTCCGGCGGATATTTTCAAATCGTATGTGGGCGAGTCCGAGCAAGCGGTGCGTCAGCTTTTCGACGAGATGGACGCATGCGCGGACGGCGCGATACTTTTCGTCGACGAATGCGAATCGATATTCTCGCGCCGTACTGCGGATACCAAGGACTATAAGTCGGCGGTCACGACAGAACTTTTGCAACGCATAAACGGATTCGGCGTGAACGGTGCAAAACGCATAATAATCGCCGCGACAAACCGTCCCGACGTGATCGATCCGGCATATTTGAGATTTAAGCGGTTTTCGCACCGCGTACACGTACCGCCGCCCGACCGCGCCGCGAAACGCGCGATCATAGAGAGCAAACTCGACGGCATAGAACTCGACGGCATAACGACCGGAGACGTACTCGATATGACGGAGCGGTTTACTCACGCGGTCGTATCCGATCAAAGTGAACCCGTCGCGGTCAGTTATTACTCGGCGGCCGACCTTTGCGGCATAATCGAAGAGACGTGCAGGCTCGCGCTCGAAAAGATCCGCGAGTCGGGCGATAACCGTCCGATCCCGCTTACGCGCGCCATGTTCGAAAGTGCTTTCGCAAAACTTCGTCCGAGTATTACCGCCGCGATGCTTAAAGAATACGAAAATTTCAGATAAAAAAAGAACGAAAACAATAACAGACTCGACGTATACGAATTTGTATATGTAATATCGTAAAGCAATGACAAAAAGACGTTTGTAT
>CAJUQF010000084.1 GCA_910588315.1 uncultured Christensenellaceae bacterium
GGGCGCCTATTATGATACGGTGTTTCAATTCGGGAGCGCCGAGCATCGCGTCCGCGACCTTGTCGCATATGAGCTCGGACTTGGGAAGATCGTAGTCGAAAAATACGAGCACGCGCTTGTCGCGATGCTTTTTGAGCAGTTTCATGGCTTGCGCGAACTTGTAATCGCCGCTGCCGCCTATTTCGAACCGCGCCGCAGGCACGGGCAAGATATGCGTGTTTTCCGCAATGCCCTTGGGCGAACCGGCAAAACGCGCAGCATAATATTTGGTATATCCTTCCTTGGTATGTATGCGCGAGTTGTTTTCGTCGGCTTCCGCCCATGCGTTCATAACACTGTTAAACATGTGCGAAAACGCTTGAGCATATGAGCCGTGACCGCGCGCGTCTTTTATGTACATATCGAGCGGCGCGCCGTCGACCGTAGGGCTGCCCGACCTTACGGCGTTGGTAAAATCGACGGTCACTCTCCCGCCCGCAGGTCCGCTGCATTCGACGACGTTTTTCACTTCCGTCATCGGGAAGAAAAAGTAATTATGCACGGTCTTTCGCTTGGCAAGCTTGTTTGGCTGACGTATCATTATCGACCGCAGTACTCCGTTATGATACGCCGCGGACACGCGCGAAAGTACGTCGCTGCGCAATAGCAGTTTGCCGCGCGAGCCGTCGGCAAGCAATTTCGTACCTACTGCCGTATCACCGCGATCGTCCAAAAATCTGTCTATGTAAACGTCGCGATCGTATACCGATAACTCTTCGAACTTTTCGAGTTCGCCCGTCGCGGAAAGATAGCTTTCCAACTCGGCTTTGTACCGCTGCATGACGACCGTGTATTTAACGCGCCGTATAAACTCGCTGACGTTTGACGCGCCGTAGCGAACCGTATTCTTGTAGTACTCTTTTTCCGTCCGGTACTGTTCGGTGCGGTCGGCGTCGTCCTTCTCTTCGAAATCGCTCGGTATGCCGCCTTTACAGCGAACGAAGTACCATAGCCGAAACATGTTTTCGAGATTGCCGGAGTGCGGCGTCGCGGTAAGGAGCAGGCAGTACGCCGCGCCCGCGCGCTTTTTTGTCTGCATCATTTCGGACAGCAGCCGCATCGCGCCGGCATATTTGCCAATGTCCTCGCAAAGATGATGCGCCTCGTCCACGACGATTATATCGACGAGAAAGTCGCGCTCGTAATTCCACTGTGCGAAAATATCGGCGTCGACTATCAAAGGACGCTTGGGCCTAACGAATTTGCCCGACTTGACCACGCCCGTTTTGCCGAGCACTTCGCGGAGCGACGGGAAATCGTCGCCGGTTTTAGCGACCTTGTACAAAACGTCTTTGCCCATGCCGAACTTGTTTTCGAGCACGTCTACCCAGGTATTGAATACCTGATCGGGCGCGACTATCATCAGCGACTTCATCTTGCCGCGCACGGCAAGTTCGCTCAGTATAACGCCGGCCTCGAAAGTTTTGCCGCTGCCCACAACGTCCGCGAGCAAGCCGAACCCGCGCAGTTCGCGCAAAAACCTTTCGGCAGACTCGCTCTGGTGCGACAGTATCACGTCGCCGCCCTCGCCGTGGATATCGCCGTCGTGCGCTATCCCGAACGCCGACCGTTCGCTCGGCTTGCGATAGTTATCCCCGTCGATTATGAGCGCATGAAAATCGTCGTGGCTGTCAAGCGGCTCGATATCCTTTTGCGCCGTTGCGACCGCGTGCGTAAACTTCTTTTTGTATTGGAGATTGCTGCGCTGTCCGTCGGCGGAAAACGCGCCGTCTCTGAATGTTATCTTGAATTTGTCGCTCATATAATGCCCTTTTTAAGTCAACTGCGTTTCGAGTTCGAACTTGAAATCTATGTCCTTTTTGAAAACGGTCTCGCGCGACCCCGCTTGCTTGAACACGCCGTCTATCCGTCCGGGTTCGAGATATTCCACCACGGTGTATTGCCGAGCGTTTCTTCGCCTGTCGTTGCTGGCGAACGCACGCGCAAAACCGTCGCCGTCGATATCTACGCCTATAGACAAATATACTTCCTGAAATACCTTAACGCAAATGCCTTTATAGAAATACTTGGCTTTCGCGCCGACGTCCATGTTCTCGATACTGCCGTTCAAAATCCTGAGTCCGACGTTGCTCTCCAATTTTTTTAACAGCGTCTTGTTCTCGGTATCTACTACGAGCAGGTTTTCGCCGCGCGAATTGAAATACGTTATGGTCGGCGCTTTACGGCAATGCCGGATATCTTCGGCAGAGAAAAACGTACTCATTATGTGCATGGGCGCAGACTCGGAAGAATCCGTGCCGGTCGTTATGCCGTGCTTGTCGGTGTCCTTTGGTACGCTGTACACTATCCCTGTAGTCGGGATCTTGGTCTGCTTGTCGACAAGCACTTTAAAGAACGGTACCGACTTACCCGTCTCGGCGGTTCTGAACAGTCTGACACCGTAAGTGAGCGCTATTACCGTATCGACGGTCAAGCCGTAAAGCGACGATACGGCGCAGCCTATCGCGGGAGAATACAATGCGTCCTCGTGCGCGAGAATATCGAACCCGTCGTCATTATTTCGTGCGTCGAGTTCGGTCTCGAACGTTCCCACGCTCACGCCGAGCGGTGCCATTTGTGCGCGTATGTAATCGACAAGCCCGTAAGTCTCGACCGGTCCGCCCGTCAAAAATATGCTTTTCGTATCGGCATTTATCGGGCGCATCAGTTCGCTCTTTATATAATCGGCAAGATCGCGCGCAAACCCGATGTTCGATTTTATTCCCAAACATCCGCAAAACTGTTCGCGCGTAATGTAACGCTGGATCAACAGATCGCGCGCCGCGGAGATCGGTACGCCCGACCGGAACGCGCGGCTCTCGTATATCGGCATGCCGAGAATTATCTTCGCCGATTTGATGTCTTTGACGAATAGGTACTGCTTGGTATTGAGCGCCGATTCGGCGATATGCCCCGCCTCGCCGGCTGACGGCCGCCCCATCGTCTCGCGACGCGCCATGGTCTCGTCGATAAACTGCGCGACCGTGTCGTCTATGTCCTTGCCGCCGAGCGCTATGGGCGGATTATGACCGTCCACGCCGTCGACTGAGATACCGCCGCCGTTGAACGATACTTTGACGAGCGACGTCCGTTCTTCGCCGATATTGAAGATTATCGCCCGCTCGCCGCTGACGAGCTTACCGGAATACCTTGCATACGCGCACAACGCTTTCGCCATGCTTTGATACATAGACAGACTGCGCCCGAACGCGCGTTCCACGAGCCGTTTCAGTTCGAGCTTGTACTCGCCGTCCGCAAACTGCGGATATACGAGACACGGGATCACGTCGTATTCTTCGCCGTCGAACAGGATATCGAGCCGACGAATTATAACGTCGTGTACGTATTCGAAAAACCGTTCGCATATGTCGCTCGGACTCTCGTCGCATACAAACGTGCGATCGAGCCGGTGCGCTCTGTCCATGTCGGCAGTCAACACCTCGCGAACGGGAAAATAGAACTTGGGAAACTCGGCGTAATCGAAATAATATTTGCGGTTAACGGCACGCACTTCATCGCTTGCGGCAGGCTCCAAAAGCCGCAGCAGATCGCGGATCTTGACAACGGTAATAAACGGCTTATCACCCACCGAGTTCACCTCGTCGCCGTACAGCCATTCGTTTTCTTCGACATCGTAATACGCCACGGCGGGTATAGCCGTCATGCCGAGCGGATCGCCTACTATCTTACCGACTTTCTCTTTCCCGTCCGTTGTGTACGCGTACGCTATCTTTATCGTGTCGCTGCCCGGATCGAGCGCGACGTGTACATGTGTTGCCGCCATTCTTAACCGTGTTTTCCTCAGCCTCATACAGTCGAAAACTTTACATATTCATACACATAAATTATATCACTATTGCAATTACCGTGTCAACCCGTGTATCGTTTGCCAAGATTAGATTTCGATTAGAATAGACTGTGAAAATTTTAATAATCTTGCACAAAAAACAATAATATAGAACGATGTAAAACAATTGGATTTCTCGACAAGCTCGAAATGACACAACGAGTTGTAGTTGAGATCTTTTAACCGTAAACATTATTGTTGTGCAATTCGTAGGGAACGACGCCTCGGCGTTCCGTTTATTATCCCAAAGCAATTTTGTTGCGTAATTCGTAGGGCGCCACCCTTGACCGCCGTTTCTCGGATTATTGCTTTACCACAAGCGGAGCGCATGGGTCTGCGCTCCCTACGAACATCGATTCGATTAATATTTTCTTCCGGAATATCGTTGCGGTTATATTACGTTTTATTTCCCATTACCTATCGTAACGAGATTACATTGCGTAATTCGTAGGGAACGACGCTCGGCGTTCCGTTTATTATCGTAAAGTAATTTTGTTGTGTAATTCGTAGGGCAGGCAGACCCTTGCCTGCCGCTCCATTGTTTATTGCCACGCAACTGCGGAGCGCATGGAGGGCTAAAGCTCCCTACAAACGTCTTTCTATTATTGTTTTACGGTAAGCAATTTCATTGTGCAATTTGTAGGGAACGACGCCTCGGCGTTCCGTTTATTATCCCAAAGCAATTTTGTTGTGTAATTCGTAGGGCGCCACCCTTGACCGCCGCTTCTCGGATTATTGCTTTGCCACAGCGGAACGCAACGAGGTCTAAAGCTCCACTCGAATATCGATTCCGTTTTTGCTTACGGGAAAACATCTTTACTACATATTCCATGAATAAATATCTGCACAATAAAAAGCGGGCGTTTGAACGCGCTCGCCTTCTATTGTATATGTGCGTACGTTTACCCTATCGTTTACTCGACGGACGTGTAAGTTTCGTTCTCGTCGATGACGATATCGGATATCACGGTCCCTGCGCAATCCGCGTATATGCCTATGTATCCGCCATTAAAGCCCTTGTTTAACTGTTGCTGTCCGACATACTCGCCGTCGATAAAGTAATACACCATATCCTTTTCGCTGTCCCAAACGAACTTCAAATCGTACGTTTTGGTAAAATCGGTCAAGATGTTTGCTATCTTCGTCGAGTCCTGCCAAGCAAACGCGCCGTTATCCTTGGAGAACACCAGATAATCGTTCCATCTGTCTCTGCCGCAGACATAAAACTTGCCCGTGTTGTGCGCGGCGTCCAAAGTATCCGCGCCGAACAGTATACCGCTCGCGACAGAAAAAGTATATTCATTGCTCTCGACTTTGAGCTTAAACGACACGCTCCCGCCCGAGAACGTTCTGTTTTTGAACATTAGGAACTGAGAACCTTTCATTGCCGTAAACGATGCGCTCTCACCCGTTCCCGTTATCTTCCAATTTGTGGAATCACCCTCGGTAAACTTATATTCGTCCGTCTCCGTTACGATTTCCGGCGGGGTAAACTTCTCGGTTTCATCGATGACGATATCGGATATCACCGTTCCCGCACAATCGGCGTATATGCCGATACGATCGCCTTTAAAACCTTTGTCGAGCTGTTGTTTGCCCACATACACGCCATCGATAAAGTAATACACCAGATCCTTTTCGCTATCCCATACGAACTTCAGATCATATGTTTTTCCGAGCACATTGAGCGCGAATGCGATCTTGGTCGAGTCTTCCCAAGCGAACGTGCCGCCCGTTCTCGAACACATTACGAGATCCTTCCATTTATCCCGGCCGACGCAGTAAAAACTTCCGGCAGCGTGCGTCGAATCAATGGAATCCGCCGCAAAAACGACACCGTTTACAAGCGCTTTCGAATAATCGTTGGTTTCGTCTTTGAGCTTGAACGACAAGCTCCCGCCCGAGAACGTTCTGTTCTTGAACATGAGCATCTGCGAACTTTTCTTAGCCGTAAACGACGCGCTCGCGCCCGTTCCCGTTATATCCCAATTAGTGGAATCGCCTTCGGTAAACTTATACTCGTCCGTCTCGTTCGTGATCTCGAACGTCTCGTTCTCGTCTATTACGATATCGGAAATAATTACGCCGGCATGATCGGCATACAATCCGATATAGCTGCCTTTAAATCCTTTATCGAGCTGCTGTTTACCCGCATACTCGCCGTCGATAAAGTAATACACCAGATCCTTTTCGCTATCCCATACGAACTTCAGATCATATGTTTTTCCGAGTTCGGTCAAAGTGTTCGCTATCTTCGTCGAGTCCTGCCACTTAAACGCGCCGTTGTCCTTGGAAAATACGAGATAATCGTTCCATCTGTCTCTGCCGCAGACATAAAACTTGCCCGTGTTGTGCGCGGCGTCCAAAGTATCCGCGCCGAATACTATTCCGTCCGCGACCGAATACGTAAAATCGTTATTTTCGGTCTTTAGTTTGAACGACACGCTCCCGCCCGCAAAACGCAGTTTATTGAACATCAGATACTGCGACGAGTTTTGAGATTCGAACGAAACGACCCCGTTCGCCTCCGTTATGTTCCAACTGTATTCGTCGCCGTATGTATAACGATAATCTTCTTCGGGTTCGTCGGGTACATCCGGAACATCAGGGATGTCCGGAACGTCCGGTTTATCCGGATCGTCCGGAGTCGGTTCGGGCGGACGCTCGTTGACCGTAACGGTAAACGCCGTTTTTCGCGTCACGGCGCCGCGCACGCATGTGACCGTCAAATATTGCGTACCCGCTTTTTCCTTGTCATATCCGCTCACCATATCGGCCGTAACGGATATGTCTTCGCTGCTTTCGTCGTCGAACTTCAACGTGAGTTCCATGCCGTCGACTTCGAATTCTTCTCCTACGACGTACACCGTTTTTGTCGGCATCGTCTTTATCGATATACCCGTTAACGTAACGACGGGCGGATCTTCCTGTTTGCCGTCATCTTCGTTACCGCCGCTCGGCGCACTGCCGCAAGCGGTAAATACCGACAACACTATCGCGAGCAACATTGCAAGAATTGAGTGAATGCCCGTTCTATTCAGTCGTTTCATCATTTATCTCCTTATTTTATTTTTCTATATAATCTGCCAAAGCCGCGAGCAATCTTTGCGTTACAGGCGCGTAATCCTTATTGTTAAGGTGATATATGTCTCTGAACATCGAGCCGTCGAACACGCCGTCTTTGATAACGATATCAAACAGATCGCACACGATAAAGTCGGAGCCGAACCTCGCGGTGTATTCGGCGTTCATGTCGCGTATCTTGGCGCGATACGCTTCGCTGTCTCTGCCGCCGCCCGGCTGATAAAACTCCGTAAACAGTACTATTTTCGCGTTCGGGAGCGCCGCGCGCAATCCGTTCAGAATGGTCGCCGCGCGCTCGACTATCATGTCGACCGTGACCCCCGCGGCGATATCGTTGGAGCCCAGCCACATAACGACATACTTCGGATCGTACGACGCGATATGCTTTATACGATTCAGCCAGTGAATAGTGGAAGTACCGCCAACACCGAGATTGGCAACTTTGCCGAGCGCAGCAAGGTCGGTCGCGCTGCGCTCCCAAAGCTCGGCGTGCGAATGTCCGAATATTACCGCATCGGCGCGATCGGGCGTACAAACTTCGTTCACTTCGAAGTCTCTGAACACGACTGCGCTTGCGCTCGCTCTCAGTCCTATCCCCGTACCGCTCAGCGGCGAAGGATCGGTATAATCGATATACATTGCGCCGTCGATGTAACACATGATCCTATCGCCGTCGAATATGACTTTCAGCTCGTACTCCTTTGCCGACGAATAGCCCGCGGATAGACCGACTTCCTCACACACTTTTGCACTTTGGTGTTCGAAACGCAAAAGCCGCGCGGACTTGGTAGTGCTGATATGGAAGAAATAATAACTCAGTCCCGTTTCACGCTCGTAGAATGTATTACCGTTCGCCTTTATCCTTACGGCTATACCGTTGTTGGTGTCGCTGCCGGAGTTCATCTTAACGCGCACCGTACCGCTCTCGAGTGTGTTTTCGTATACCATAAGGCTCTTGTTCCTCGTCGACGTGATCATGCTTTCCATTTGCACGAACTCGCCGCTCGCGATCGTAAAACCTTCCGGCGCGGTAAATTCGTATTCGCTCTCGTTTTCGACGGCGATATCCGCGTACTTGACGCCGGCACGCCCCGCGCGCAAACCTACGCCGCTGCCGGAAAGCGGCGCGCCGTCACGGTAATTCAAGCACATCACGCCGTCGATATAGCACATTATACTCGTCGTAGTGCGAACAACTTTTATTTCGTACTCGCCGTGTTCCGAATATCCGGGTATGGTCTGCGATTCGCCCAACCACGACCACGCGCCGCGATTGACCTTGCCGAGATATGCCGTGCCGCGGTTGGATATGAAAAAGAAATAGTAGCTTACGCCGCTCTCCCAATACGAGTGCAAGCCGCCTTCGTCCAGCCCGAACACAATGCCGTCGTCCGCCGCGCCGTTCTTTGTCATTTTGACCGACAGCGTGCCGTACGCGAGATTTTTGTCGGGCAGGCTTGCCAGCGAGTTCGCGGCAGCCGCCATAAACGCGTCGTCGACGCTTGTAAAGTCACCGTTGCGAATATTCAATCCGTCCATGATCTGTTCTCCGTCGCTTTTTTCTTCGCTTGTCTCGACGTCCTTGTAACGAACGCCCGAGCTTGCCGCTCTCAATCCGTAATCCGTGCCGTGAAGAGGCTCGTAGTCGCGCACCGTTGCGTATAGCGTACCGTCCACGAAACAGCGTATCACCGCATATTCGTCGCCGACAAAATACCGTTCGCATTTAAGTTCGTGATATCCGTCGGCAACGTAACGGTCTATCTCGGTATACGAAAGCGCCGACCACTTGCCGTCATGCACCTTGCCGAGATACGCGCCGCCGGTTTCGGTTATGAAAAAGAAATAATAACTCGCACCGATTTCCCAAAACCCGGATAACGCCGAGCTGAGCGCAAACACTATGCCGTTGTCGCCCGTGTTCGTCGAATACATCTCCGCGCGTACCGTGCCTTCGTAAAACTCGCCGCCTATAAGCGCAAGGCTGTTCGCTGCCGTAGACGTATAAATACCGTCGGTCTCGGTCATGCCGCCGCTTTTGACAGCAAGCTTTTCTCTGACCGTCACTGCAAAACAATCGCTCGCGGTTTTCCCGCCTGCGGTATGATCCACGGATACATATTGTAAGCCCGCCTTGGTTTTGTCGTAACCGCTCGTC
>CAJUQF010000085.1 GCA_910588315.1 uncultured Christensenellaceae bacterium
GTACGTTATAAAGTATCGCAATACAAAAAAACGTGCGAGCATAAAAAAACCGCTCAAGCTTATCGACGACGTGGATTTTTTGACGATGCTGTCCGTGTTTTTACTTGTTACCGGTAACGTGACACAATCGTCGCAGATACTCGAATCGCTCGGCAGATCGACCGAGCCGAATTCGGAGATAATCGCGCAGCAGATACGCACGGCGGAACGAATAGGTGATAAAAAACATTTTATTTCGTTTATCGATTACTATATCGATAAATTTATAGATAAGGATTCCAATACGGTAGAACGCAGGGAAATAGCCGAGCGTTTTATAGGATCGGGTAAACGGCATAGATCTTGGCTCGAAGAAATAACGCATTAGATTATTGCGAGTCGATCGCATGAAAAAACCGCGCTATAACGATGATAGCGCGGTAGTATTTGATTTATCCCGCCTGTGCCGCAGATGTTGCCGCATTCAAACCCGCCTTATGGCAGGTGGGTCGGCTGATGCGTTCGTCTGTCTTCCCCTGCTAACTTTCGTTAAATTTCTGAGGCCCGACATAGGAAACGCATACGCACCATCCCTTTTAATTGTTGAGGTTATAAATAAAGCTTGATCTCGAACACCGCAGGATGTACCTATATTATATACCGCTTGAGAAGAATTATCAATATGTATGTGAAAATTTTCTTTACAATATTTTTGTAAAAGGTATTGACATACCGATAATTTTGTGATATATAGCGCGCCGTAACGATAAAACGCCGGGACGCAAGCTTTTCAATATCCGATCAGGAGCTTGATAGCATTGGGAATGGTTTCGGGATCCGGTTTCGACCCCGCATTGCGAAAATCGAAACAATCGGCGAAATTCCTGAGTTCGGTCTCGGATTTTTTGAGATCGCGGCGCAAACCGCAAGTGAGCGCATTCAAATATCCGGCGGTTTTTTTGCCGGCGAACTTGCTCGCGTAAAGCAGCTTTACCGAGTGTCCCAGGCAGTGATGTGCGGACTTGAACAGTTCGGGGAAGTCCGATTCGTTGTCGTACATCTCGGCGACAGTCATGTAGTATCGTTCCATCGGTTCGGCGAGCGCGTCGCAAATGACGCAGCCGCGGTGCGCGTCGATCGTCGCCGCAAGCTTGGCAGCCGATTTTTTATCGGTCGGAGTCTTTGCCAAAAGTTCGAGCAACGCGTGACTGCGCGTTTCTATCTGCAAAGCCAAGCCGAGCTTATTCTGCCCGTCGAACAGCGCGCGGGTATGTTCGGGGCAGAACCCGTGCGTATTGACCGCGACGCGAAAGTCCGGATCCATAACGTTTTCGGCGAGATATTGACCGACTATTCTCGACTCTCTTGCCTTGTATATTGCGCAAAGCGGGCAACCGTCGTTTGCCTTGTACGCGTCCCATATCGGCGCGGTCTGGATTTGATATTGCATATATTCACCGTTCGTAAAATATAATTCAGTATGGCGCGTGCGAAATCGAACGCACGTTTATAATACCATATTCGGAGATCAAAGGCAAGGCTTATAATGAAAGACGACGAAGCGAGTGCGTATTTTGTTTCGCGAAGTGCGCCGCGAAAGACAGGAAAAAGACGAAGTTCGCGCCGTGCGGCGGGACTGCTTATCGCGACGCTGCTACTGCTTACCGCCGTCGTTTGTCTTATCGTCGTATTTATGCCGCCGCGTTCCGAAAAAGACAGCGTGCAGGCGGCGGCTTTCGGCGGTAAAACGTATTACTTTCTATACACGGCAGAGTGTACCGAAAAATTGCAAGCCGAGACAAACGCAGCTTACACAGCCGAACGCGGCGGCGCCGGGTTTATCTATAACGACGGTACGTATAAAATCGTAGCTGCGGTCTACGAACGCGAATCCGACGTAAAGACTCTGGTGACTGTCAATCCGGATTCCGGATATTTTGCATTGTCGTTGCCGAAAACAAGCGGGGATAGATCGAAGATCGCGGATCACATTTGCGGCGAATGGTATGCGACGATGTATCTTACGTCTACCGAACTCGATCGCGGCAATATAACCGAAGCAGCAGCGGAGCGCGCCGTATCGGCAGCCTGCGACAGTCTGGCGCGAGTGGTTTACGACAGCGGATCCGATCGCGTCAAACGTATCGTGTTGCCGGCGTGCGAACAAGGCTTTTCGTCTAACAAGTCTGTGTTGTCGAACGTCAGATATATAACCGCACGGGTGATAGTCGCGGCATTGTCGGCATTGCAATGATCTGATCGATACGAGGATATTAAAATAATTATCGAGATTTTTATACGCGGCAATAATAAAAATGATTTGTGCATCGGGAGTTCGGCAGTTGAAGTAATGTCGAATATCGGTCGACTTTACGCGCGAATTATGTAATAAAATATACATGCGTATCGCTTATATTTGCTTTCTTTTTTATTTAAAATAAAGAAGAAAAAAATAGTTGCTATCGTTAAAATGTTGTGCTAAAATATCGTTAACCGAACATTCCCCGACCCCAATAGAGTGCAAACGACGTAAATCCGCAAATCGATCGTAACCGTTCATTTTGGTTCGTGAAAATGTACATAGGTTTTTTCGTAAGGAGGCTAACTGCTGTACGATGTATAAAATTCTCGAAAAACAATCGCTCAATCCCACGGTGTCGCGCATGGTAATAGATGCGCCGCGTGTGGCGAAAAAGGCGCAGCCCGGCATGTTCATTATATTGCGCGTCGACGAGGACGGCGAGCGTATCCCTTTGACCATTGCGGACTACGATGCTGCAAAAGGTACGGTGACTATCATATACCAGATCGTCGGCGCCACTACGCATAAGCTCGACAGGCTTAACGCAGGCGACTGTATATGCGATTTCGTCGGACCGTTGGGTCGCCCGAGCGAGCTTGACGGACTTAAAAAGGTCGCTGTTATCGGCGGCGGAGTCGGTTGTGCGATAGCCCTGCCTACCGCGAAAAAACTGCATGAACTCGGCGCAACGGTTCACTCGGTCATCGGGTTTCGCAATAAAGATCTGGTCATTCTCGAGGACGAATTCAAAGAGGCGTCGGAGCAGTGCATACTTATGACCGACGACGGTTCGGCGGGCGAGAAGGGACTTGTGACCGACGCGCTCAAGCGTCTTATCGACGCAGGTAACAAGTACGACGAAGTTATAGCGATCGGACCGATCGTAATGATGAAGTTTGTAAGTAAACTCACAAAAGAGTACGGGATAAAAACGACGGTGTCGATGAATCCCATCATGATAGACGGTACCGGTATGTGCGGCGGTTGCAGGTTGACCGTCGGCGGCGAAATGAAATTCGCGTGCGTGGACGGTCCGGATTTCGACGGACACCTGGTCGATTTCGACGAAGCGCTCGAACGCGGCAGAATGTATTCCGACTTCGAACGCCATGCATACGACAAAGAATGCAATCTCCTTAAAGGAGGTAATTAAACATGGCAAACTTATCCAAAATAAAAAATCCGATGCCTGTTCAAGACCCGAAAGTACGCGCCGGAAATTTCGGCGAAGTCGCGCTCGGATATACGGAACAGCAGGCGAAAGACGAGGCGGAGCGCTGTCTCGGTTGCAAGAACAAACCGTGCCAAAGCGGTTGTCCGGTCGGGATCGATATTCCGGCATTTATCGGAAAGATCAAGGCCGGCGATTACGAAGGTGCGTATCAAGAGATCGCGCGATCCAGTTCGCTTGCCGCGGTTTGCGGCAGGGTCTGTCCGCAGGAAACTCAGTGCGAGAGCAAGTGCGTGCGCGGCAAGAACGGCGAGCCGGTAGCGATAGGCAGGCTCGAACGTTTCGTGGCTGATTACCACAATGCACACGGCAAAAAATCGAACGATCGCATAAAGAGTAACGGACATAAAGTCGCGGTAGTCGGATCGGGACCCGCGGGACTTTCGTGTGCGGGCGAGCTTAACAGCCGTGGTTACGAAGTCACCGTGTTCGAGGCGCTACATACCGCCGGCGGTGTTTTGGTTTACGGTATTCCCGAATTCCGTTTGCCCAAAAAGATAGTCGCAGACGAAATAGAAAATCTCAAAGCCAAAGGCGTTAAGTTCGAAGTCAATACGGTGATCGGCAGAACGATGCTCGTAGACGAGCTGTTTTCGGATGGGTATGAGGCGGTATTCGTCGGCAGCGGCGCCGGACTTCCCAACTTCATGAACATTCCCGGCGAGGACCTTAAGGGCGTGTATTCCGCCAACGAATTCCTTACCCGCGTAAACTTGATGAAAGCGTACCGCGACGGCTCGGATACTCCCATAAAGCGCAGTAAAGCCGTGGCAGTCGTGGGCGGCGGCAACGTCGCTATGGACGCTACGCGCTGCGCGTTGCGGCTCGGCGCCGAGCGTGTCGTAATGGTATATCGCCGCAGCGAGGCGGAACTTCCCGCGCGCAAGGAAGAAGTCGAACACGCCAAAGAGGAGGGCGTCGAATTTATGATGCTTACCGCGCCGGTCGAAGTCCTCGGCGACGAGCATAAAAACGTGCGCGCGCTCAAATGCCGCAAAATGGAACTCGGCGAACCGGATGCGTCCGGCAGACGCCGTCCCGTTCCGATAGCCGGCAGCGATTTCGATCTCGAAGTCGATACCGTTATCGTCGCGATCGGAACAAGTCCCAATCCGCTTATAAAGAACACTACGCCCGGTATAGACGTACAGCGCTGGGGCGGGATAATCACGGACGAACACGGCAAGACCACGCGCGATATGGTGTATGCAGGCGGCGACGCCGTCACCGGCGCGGCAACGGTCATACTCGCTATGGGCGCCGGTAAAGACGCCGCCGCGGAGATCGATAAAGCGATACAGGCAAAGAAGTAGTACATTTCACGATAAAAGCACGACGGCGATCACTGTTGTCCGTCGTGTTTTGTTTTGTGTAAAATCGGACAATTACTTGACGCTTGTCATTAAAAGTGATATAATTTCGATAAAGGTCGACATCGATACGAAACGACTGCGTTACGGTCGGATATGTTTTCGTCGAAGAAGGAGATTATCGAGTGTCAAAAAAAAGCGAATTGAACAGGCGGATAGAAGAGAGTAAAAGAGAGATCGAAGCATTGGAGGCAAAACTCATGCGTTCGCAGATCTCGATAACGGGCGCAATGATCGAAAACACCGAACCGTCCGAAATAGACAAAGAGTATTTTCGTGTTTACAGTAAATTGATCGAAGTGGAACGCGAAAATCTCAGAGCGCTTTATAAGCAACTTGCGGATCTGTGATCGGGGGCGCATGTGTGTACGTTTGAACTGCTGGGGTCGCCGTCGTTTTCGAGCGGTCAGCTCGGTTTGATAATCATAATAGCGGCGGTATTGTTCTGCGTTTTGGCGGTCAATGCTGTTTTGCTTTTTTTGTTTTTCAAACGCAAAAAAAAGCGTCGGCTCGTTACCGCTGAGTTGCAGCGCCGCCGCGAACGGCTGCTGGAAGAACTGTACAGTCTCGGACTGAAATCGGAAGAAGATTTTGCGCACGAAGAATCGGACGACGAAATCGAATCGGAAGACGTCGTCGACGAAGAACTTTATGACGATGATTTCGACAGTAAGACGGATAGCGATACCGACGACGAACCGGAAGCGGGCGACGACGTCGAAACGGAATCCGACGAGACCGATGCCGCTGCGGAAGAATCCGCCATAGAAACCGCGGATCGATCGGAAGCGTACGCCGGTAATACCGAGATACTCGCAGTCCGCGATATGTCGCCGCTTATGCGGGAGAAATTCGGATTCTCCGGCCGCGAGTATGATCGTAAACGCTTTTACGTGCGTACCCGTCGCGGGTTCGAAGGTTTATTGCGAACATCGTCCGCGGAGATCAAAGCGCGGTATCGCGGTGTGATGAACGAATTCATGCGGTTTGCCAAGCTCGGAACGAAACGCAGTTTTCGTCAGGAACGTATATATGCCGGCAGAAAAACGCTGGCGTTGCTGTTGTTTCGCGGCAAAACCCTCTGCATCGCATTGGCGCTCGATCCCAAGCAATACGAAAATACAAAATACCGCGGTATAGACAAATCGGATAAAAAGCGTTTCGTAAAGACACCTATGCTCGTAAAACTGTCGTCGGCGAGAAAACTTAAATACGCCGTAGAACTTATCGACAAGCTCGCCGAGATCAACGGTATAACGCTCGGCGACTTGCGACAGGTAAAATACGATCTGCGCGCAAAAAGCCGCAACGATCTGTATGCTTGCGGTCAGCTTAAAATATTTGTTATAGGCGAGGCGCCGGAACTCGACGTCGGCGGTGAGACCGACGAATCAATGCCGAGGAGTCTCAAAATACTTGCGGTCTCGGATATGTCGGCGGCAATGCGGCAAAAGTTCGGGTTGACCGATCGCGTATTCGACGGCAGAAAGTATTTCGTGCGGTACGGATACGGATTCGAGGCGAAATTGCGCATGTCCGGCGACGACGTCAAGTCGCGTTACATATCGATCATCAACGAAATACTCTGCTATAAAAAGCTTTCGATCCGCGGCAGTTATCGCGGATTGAGATTATGTTACAAGCGCAAAACCGTAGGACAACTACTGTTTAAGGGCAAAACTCTGTGCGTCGCGCTTGCGCTCGATCCCGAGATCTTTGCCGATACGAAGTATCGCGGCAAAGATATGCGTCATGTCAAACGATTTGCCGGTACTCCCATGTTCGTCAAGCTTTCGTCCGAACGCAGGCTCGGATATGCCAAATATCTTATAAATCGTTTGGCGGAAAATTTCTTGATGGAAATGAACGCCGTGCCTGCCGTATACGGCGGCGATCTGCAAGAACTCGGCATGCACGAGATGTTCGATGCCGGCATGCTCAAAATTTCGGTGGTTGGTGAAGCGCCGCAGGATATCGAAATCGAATGAAACGAAGCATGCGCGAAAAGAAAAATAAAGCGGCCGAGGAATGCGTAAAAACCGAGCGGTCGTGCGGCGACGGTGCGGACACGGAGAGCCAAACGGCAAAAGACGCAAGCGTCAGGCTCGAAGACGGAGCCGATGCCCGCAATGCGGAAATCGATCCGAATGCAAAGGAGACAAGACCGAAGCTCACGGCCGCAGAGAAAGTTCGTAAAGGCTTTTCGATTGCTCTTGACGTTTTGATGTATCTGTTTCTTGCGGCGGCTGTATTTATCGTTGTCATGGTCATTTCTTCGAGTAAGAACAGCGACGGGGCTATAAACATGTTCGGTTACGAAATGCGTATAATCGCGTCGTCGTCGATGGAGAAGAGCAGCCACAGCGTGAACGTCGATAAGTACGATATCAAGGACCTTAAAGTAAAATCAATGGTGTTTATCGAACGCAAACCGGAGAAAGAGTCGGAGCAAAACGCTTGGTACGGTAAACTGAAAGTCGGAGATGTTTTGACGTTTGCTTACTACGAAGGTTTGTCGCAGAACGTAATAACACATAGGATCGTGTCTATCGACAAGACAAGATCAGGCGGATATAAGATAAGTCTGCAAGGCGATAACCGCACGGTCGACAAAGACGGTAACGTCGTCGACGTCAAGACGCAAACGATATATACGTCGCCCGACGATTATACTTCGGACCGCGACAGATTCGGTTATATCATAGGCAAGGTAGTCGGCAACAGCACGTTTATCGGTTACGTCGTATATGCGGTCAGACAGCCCGTAGGCATGATACTTATCGTAATAGTACCTTGTACGATAATCATAATTTGGCAGATCGTGCGGGTCATTCTCGTCTTTTCGGAAGACAAAAAAAACAAACAGAAGGTCGCGCTCGAATCGGCAGAGCAGCAAGCCGAACGAGAATGTGCGGAGCGAGAGAAACAGGCTCGCGAACTCGATGAATTAAGGCGCCGTGTCGCCGAACTCGAAGGCGCGCCCGCGTCGGATCCGCGCAATGAAGAAACGGAAGCGAAAGGAGACTGCGAATCGAACAATGTCCGATGAAATCGAAAAAAACTCTGCAAATCGGATTTTGCCGGAATCCGATACGGCTCGATCTGCGGCAGACGAAACGATAGCAAGCGACGTCGACCGTGGCGCCGATAAGAACCGCAGCGATAGCGCCGATTCGTCTGCGCGAGTCGAGCGCGGCAAAAAATCAGTTTGGATATCGGCAGCCGTAGTTGCGGCATGTATGATCTCGATAGTCGTTGCGCTGCTCGTCATATTCGTTCCCAACGACGGAAAAAGTTCGTCGTCTCACGTTAAAATCGATAACGACACGACTGTTTCCGCAAGCGAACTCGATATCAAGCTTATAAGAGAAAAGCTGGAATGTCGTACTATCGGTCCGGACGGATTCATGACTGTAACCGACGGCAGTTCGATACCGAAAGATTTTTCTCATTCCGACGAAAATATCTTCGGCATAAACTCGGCGCTTTTGATCGGACCGCGCTGTTATTTCGAGGCGCATATGGCGATATCCAATAACAAACCGTATGCTTTCGAATATTGGCTGGAGATAGTACCCGACGGCGATAAAAAACTTTTGGCAGATCAGTTGGAGCTGACGGTAACCGTTGACGGCAAAACGGTCGTCAAACGTACGCTCGGCGATCGATCGACCACGGCAACGTTATCGTCGGCGCAGAGCGGAGATATTTCGAGATTCGTCGTTAAGCTCGAATATCTCGACGATGCGAACAACAATGCCACGCAAAATTCCACATTGACTTTTGACATGACGGTTCATGTCAGATCGATATAAGCGGCGGTGATACAATGAAAAAAAGCATAAAATTATTGACCGCAACGACTGCGGCGGTCATAGCGATAGGTTGCGCGACCGGCGCTACGATAGCCGTTAACGCCGTTTCCGATTCGGCGCGTTTGGATTCGACGGCCGGGGTTTCTACCGTCGGCGCACCGGAGCTGACAGTCGTCGCCGACGGTTTGCGGGCATATTCCGCGGTTGTCGCGCAAGATACCGATACCGATA
>CAJUQF010000086.1:0-1264 GCA_910588315.1 uncultured Christensenellaceae bacterium
GAACTTAACGCCAAAAAGATAGTACGCACCATAAACAATGCGGTCAGAATGAATAAACCGCTTATCGCTGTTTGGGACACGTACGGCGCACGATTTGCCGAAGGCATAGGCGTTCTCGAAGGTTATGGCTCTATCTTGCGTGCATATACCGTCGCCTACGGCGAAGTCCCGATCATTTCGGTAATTAAAGGCAATAATCTCGGTATATCTTCATATGTTGCGGGGCTCAGCGATTTTGTGATCGCTTACTCCGACAGTGTGATCGCATCGGCGTCGCCGCTCGTTATCGCAGGAAAAGCGGGTGTCGACGTCAAATCCGTCGGCTCGGCAGTCGCAGCCGCAAAAGCGGGTATAATTACGCAAGTCGTTAAGACGGATAAAGAATTGAAAGATGCCGTTGTCAAATCGCTCGGAGTATTCGACGGCAATCATGTTTCCGGCGACGACGGCAATCGTGTATGCAAAGGACTTAAATCCGGCACCGCTCCAGCAGCTATAATAAAAGAAGTTTTCGATAAAAACAGCTTTTTTGCGATCCGCAACGAATTTGTACCCGTTGTTATTACAGGATTTGCTACGCTCGGCGATATAGCCGTCGGCGTAGTTGCGACAGACGTAAAGCAATCCGACGGGCGTCTTACAGCGGATGCTTGCACCAAAATCAGCGAGTTTTTGAACGTCTGCGAAAATGCGGAACGTCCCGTTATATTCCTTGTCGATTGCGTAGGTACAGAACAGTCGTTAAACGACGGTATGCTTATACGCGAGATGTCGAATCTTATTTATCAAGTTAATTCCATAAGCGTCGATATATTCTCTGTGGTGTACGGTAAAGCGATAGGCAGTGCGTATACCGCGCTCGTTGCGCCCGCCGAATACAAGATCGCTTGGGAAGAAGCCGAGATAGGCGCACTCGAATCGGAAGCGGCGGCACGGCTTTTGTACGCGGACGAGATCAAGAGCGCAAAAGACAAAGACAAAGCTGCGGCAAAGCTTGCGGCATCATACGGCGGCGAAAATTGTTCGGCGATGACTATTGCTATGAACGGTTCGTTTGATAACGTCATCGAACCCAATCTCACGCGTTCGTATCTGCTCGCGGCGCTTATCGCACACGTGGAGTGATCATGAATATTTCGATTTTATCGGCAAGCGACGTAAGTCTCGGCGACGGTGCGCTCTATGCCGTTGTAGGTTTTTTAATAGTTTTGGCTGTGCTTGCACTGCTCGTTGGAATATTTTATCTTACCGGTTTTATTTTTCA
>CAJUQF010000086.1:1274-8896 GCA_910588315.1 uncultured Christensenellaceae bacterium
AAGATAATCTGTTCGAGCGCAAGAAAAAAACGCAAGACCGACCGAACGCCGAAAATTCCGACGGCGAGTCGGATGACGAGATCGTTGCGGCGATAACTGCGGCGATCGCATGTATATATGCGGACGAATCCGCCGACGGCGATGTGGTCCCGGAATTTGTGATCCGTCATATCAAACGTAATAAATAATTATTTTCGGAGGAAAATATGCGTAAATTTAATGTAACCGTTAACGGTAAATCGTATTCGGTAGATGTGGAAGAAGTGGGCGAAGGCGCTGTCTCTGTGGCACCTGTTGTCGCCGCTTCGCCGGCAGCCGCTCCCGCAAAACCCGTAGTCGGCGACGGCACACCCGTCAAAGCGCCCATGCCCGGACTTATATTGAGCCTTGCTCACAAGGACGGCGATACGGTCAAGAAGAACGAAAAAATCGTCGTACTCGAAGCCATGAAAATGGAAAACGACGTCAATGCGCCTGCGGATGGTGTTATCATGTATGCAGTCAAGAAAGGCGACAACGTCGATACCGGTGCGGTGATCGCGTATATTGAGTAAGGTGCGATAAATGAATTTTGTCGATATGCTCAAAAATTTATGGGAAAGCACCGGCTTGGTCCAGTCGCAGTGGCAAAACTATGTAATGATACTTATTGCATGCGTTTTGTTGTTTGTGGGTATCGGACTCAAGAAAGAACCGTTGTTGCTTGTTCCCATCGCATTCGGAATGCTTTTGATAAACATTCCCGGAGCGAACGAAATATTGATGAAAGCGCCGGAAAACGGCAGTGCCGGCGGCTTTATGTATTATGTTTCGCGCGGCGTAAAATGGGTCATATTCCCGCCGATAATTTTCTTGGGAATAGGCGCCATGACCGATTTCGGTCCGCTTATCGCAAGTCCCAAAAGTTTTATTTTGGGTGCGGCGGCGCAGCTCGGTATATTTGCGACCTTGTTCGGTGCAATGGCGATAGGATTCAAGGGCTTCGAGGCTGCGGCTATAGCCATTATCGGCGGCGCCGACGGTCCTACATCCATATATGTGGCGACGAAAATGGGTGTCGAGCCGAGTATGCTGTCCGCAATTACTGTCGCGGCATATTCGTATATGGCATTGATACCGATCATACAACCGCCGCTAATGAAGCTTTTGACGACCAAAAAAGAGCGTTCCGTAAAAATGGAACAGCTTCGCAAGGTAAGCAAACGCGAAAAAATCGTTTTTCCGATAATAATAACAATAGTTTGCGGACTTATATTGCCGGATTCGTTGCCGCTGCTCGGCATGCTTATGCTCGGCAATTTGCTTAAGGAATGTATGGTCACAGATCGTCTTTCGCAGACCGCAAGCAATGGACTTATGAACGGTATTACGATTTTCTTGGGTATAAGCGTCGGCGCTATGGCCGAAGGCACTACGTTCCTTGACGTTAAAACATTGGAGATCGTTGCGCTCGGACTTTTGGCGTTTATTATGGGTACGTGCGGCGGATTGCTTATGGGCAAGCTGTTGTATGTTATTTCGCGCGGAAAGGTCAATCCGCTTATAGGTGCGGCGGGTGTTTCGGCTGTGCCTATGGCGGCGCGAGTTTCGCAGACCGTCGCGCAGAAGGACGATCCCAATAACTATCTGCTTATGCATGCAATGGGTCCCAACGTGGCGGGCGTTATAGGCTCGGCAGTCGCCGCGGGCGTACTGCTCTCGATATTCTAATAGGCTAATACGGAGTAAATTATGGCAAAAGTCAAAATCATGGAAACCATATTGCGCGACGCGCATCAATCTCAGGCAGCGACGCGTATGCGTACCGACGAGATGCTCCCTGCGGCAAAAATGCTCGATAATGTAGGGTTTTATGCGTTGGAGGCGTGGGGCGGCGCGACGTTCGATTCGTGCCTGCGCTATCTCGACGAGGACCCGTGGGATCGTTTGCGTGCGCTCAGAAAAGCCATTCCCAATACGAAATTGCAAATGCTTTTCCGCGGACAGAACATTCTCGGCTACAAACATTACGCCGACGACGTTGTCGACGAGTTTTGCCGTTTGTCCATAAAAAACGGTATAGACATCATCCGTATATTCGATGCGCTCAACGATATACGCAATATGAAACAGGCGATCGACAGCACCAAGAAATACGGCGGCACGGTCGAAGCGGCGCTTTGCTATACGACGAGCACCGTTCATACGGTTGATTATTTCGTAAATCTTGCCGTAGAACTCAAAAATATGGGCGCGGATATTATCTGTATCAAAGATATGGCAAACCTGCTTTTGCCGTATACGGCATACGAACTCGTATCGCGTATAAAAGAAAAAGTAAAGATACCGCTGCATCTGCATACGCACAACACGGCGGGAACAGGCGATATGGTTAATTTAAAAGCCATAGAAGCGGGTTGCGATATAGTTGATACGGCGCTTTCGCCGCTCGGCAACGGCACCAGCCAGCCGGCAACCGAGTCGCTTGTCGCGTCGCTGCAAGGCACGGAATACGATACGGGACTCGATCTCGACAAGCTCAATAAATGCACGGTGTATTTCAGAAATGTTGCAGAACGTTTGACTGCCGACGGCATACTCAATCCTAAGGTGCTTAAAGTCGACGTTAACGCGCTTATATATCAGGTTCCCGGCGGAATGCTCAGTAATCTTATAAGTCAGTTGAAACAGCAAAACGCATCCGATAAGCTTACCGAAGTTCTCGAAGAAGTGCCGAGAGTGCGTGCGGATATGGGGTATCCGCCGCTTGTTACTCCCAGTTCGCAGATCGTCGGCACGCAGGCGGTACTCAACGTGCTTTGCGGAGAACGTTACAAATCGGTCACAAAAGAGACCAAAGGCGTGATTGCGGGCGAGTACGGAAAACTTCCCGTAGAACCCGACGCCAAAATAATCAAGCAAATAATCGGCGATGCGCCGCGTATCACTTGCAGACCGGCGGATAATATCGCACCCGAACTCGATAAGTATAAAAAAGAGATCGAGGAATATGCGATTCAGGAAGAGGACGTGCTTACTTACGCTTTATTCCCGCAGCTTGCTCTTCCGTTCTTCAAAAAACGCGAGGCGAGACTGCACGGCGTAGATAAGAGCATTTGCGAAAAAGACAGTTTAGTCCAACCGATATGAGAATACTTTTTACAAACGACGACGGCTACGATTCGCAAGGATTGCATGCCGTCGCCGATTTATTTAAGAACGATCACGAGATAGCCGTAGTAGCTCCCGATATGCAAAAATCGGGATTTTCTCATTCGCTTTCGCTAAAACCCAACGTAGTAACGTACAGAAAAATCGCCGGCTATCCTTACGATGTTTATGCGGTAGGCGGAACGCCTGTGGACTGCGTTAAAACAGCGCGAAACGTATTTTTTCCAAAGCCGGATTTTGTTATTTCCGGAATAAACAACGGAGGAAATCTCGGCAGTGATATTATGTATTCCGGCACGGTATCCGCGGCATTGGATGCGGTTCATTCGGGCATACGTGCCGTTGCGCTATCTTTTTTAAACGCAAACGCCGCGCAATCCGAATTTAAACGCTGCGCGGAGATATTCAAACGTATTTTCGATAAGATATCGGCGCTCGATTTTCCGCCGCATACCGCGCTTAATATAAACTTCCCGGTAGGTGTGCCGAAAGGTATAGTTTCGACGGGAATGAATACGCAGGAGACTTTTATAGACGGGTACGACGAATATAAAAATGGCGAGCTTATTCCGTCAGGACATAGAGATTATGCCGTACTCGATAAAGAAACAGACGAGGGATATTGTCTCGACGGTTACATCACGATCACGCCTATCACCACGAATCAAACCGAGTACACCATGCTGGAAAAACTTAGCAAGGAAAATTTCGAATTATGAATATAGCGGTAATCGGCGGAGGCGCCGCGGGACTTATCGCCGCCGGCAGCGCGCTGGGCGCGAACGTCGTTGTTTTCGATCATAACGACAAAGTCGGGAAGAAAATATATATTACCGGAAAAGGCAGATGCAACTTCACTAACGTTTGCGATAACGAGACTTTCGTGCATAATATTGTGACGAATCCGATGTTTATACGGTCCGCACTGTCGAAATTTTCACCGTATGATGCGATCGATTTTTTCGAAAATCTCGGCTGCGCAACAAAAGTCGAACGCGGACGGCGAGCGTTCCCGCTGTCCGATAAAGCAAGCGATATTACCAAAGCGTTAAAGTCTTATGCCGAAAGCAACGGCGCAGAGATACGACTCGGGTGTAATGTAACGGACATAAAATGCGATAACGGCAGTTTTGCCGTGATAGCGAATGGGGTGAGCGAAAAGTTCGATAAAGTTATCGTGTGTTCCGGCGGACGCAGTTATCCGGTGACCGGTTCCGACGGCAGCATGTATAAAGCGCTGTCTGGTCTTGGGCATAATATTATCGAACCGCGCCCGTCGCTCGAGGAGCTTTACACAAAACAAGACATGTCCGCGGCGGAAGGCTTAACGCTTAAAAACGTCGCGCTTGCGTCGAGAGAGTACGGCATAAAACCTATTTTCGGCGATCTTATGATAACAGCGAAAGGAATATCGGGACCGATCGCTTTGACTTTGTCCGCGTATGCGGCAAGGCGTAAATATCCGTTTGCAGCGGAACTCGATTTAAAGCCGGCGATAACCGTAGAGGAACTTGACGATAGACTTTTGCGCGATTTTTCGTGCGCTCAAAACAAACAATTTAAGAATGCGCTCGATTTACTCTTGCCAAAATCGATCATACCGTTTATAATAAAAGCATCGGGAATTGCCGTCGACCGCAAAATCAATTCGATTACTAAGCTCGAACGAAAAAGACTGGTCGAAATAATAAAGTCATTCGAACTCGATATAACAGGCAATGCCGGTTTCGACCGTGCCGTCGTTACCAGCGGCGGTGTAGACGTCAAGCAGATCGATCCGAAGACGATGGGGTCGCGTATCGTGCCGGGATTGTATTTCGGTGGAGAGGTAATGGATGTCGACGCTTTAACCGGCGGATACAATTTTCATATTGCGCTTGCGACGGGATACGTTGCCGGTAAGAGCGCAGCGGAGTAATTACCAATGAGTAAACTTGTTTCTATTCGCGGAGCCGTAACCGCGAAAAACACAAAAGAAGACATTGTGCGTTCTGCAATAAAACTTGCGGACGAACTTTATTTCAAGAACGGATTGCGCGACGAGAATATAGTGAATATTCAAGTGTCGGTCACGGACGATCTTACTGCATATTCCGTAGCGCGTGCGATCAGAGAAAGCGGGCATGCGGTAGCGCTCATGTCTGCGTCGGAACCTGATATCGACGGCGGACTTAAAGGCTGTATACGGTTAATGATCACTGCCGAATCCGATTACCCTGCGCATAATGTGTATTTAGGCGGGGCGCGCGCATTGCGTCCCGATCTTACGAATGTTTATGCGATAGCGCTCGACGGTCCGTCGGGCGCCGGGAAAAGCACGGTCGCAAAGCTCGTCTCCAAGCGGTTATCCATAACGTATCTCGATACCGGCGCTTTGTACAGAGCATTGGGGCTTACGTGTCTAAATCGCAATATATCGGTATCCGATGCCGAAAAAGTCGAAAAGTGCTTAAAAGACGTATCGGTGGAGATCGTCTATGACAACGGTACCCAGCGCGTGATGGTAAACGGTGTCGATGTAACGATGCTTATACGTACACCGGAAGTTTCAATGGCGGCGTCTGCGGTTTCTGCCATTCCGTATGTACGTAAAAAATTGCTCGGACTTCAGCGAGAAATAGCGGAGAACAATTCCGTTATACTTGACGGCCGCGATATCGGAACTGTCGTATTGCCGCACGCCGAGTTTAAATTCTTTTTGACGGCGTCTGCCGAAGTAAGAGCAAGGCGCAGGTTTAACGAGCTTAAAGCAAAAGGTCAGTCCGTTACGTATGCCGATGTTCTCGCCGATGTGATAACGCGTGACTGTAACGACAGTACCCGTGCCGTTGCGCCGTTAAAGTGCGCATACGACGCTATAAAAATCGAGTCTGACGATCTTTCCGCAGAGCAGGTCGCGGACGTGATAGTTTCGAAAGTTACGGAGAGTTTGCAATGAAAGGCTGGCATATATTTCTACGCACCTTGGTTTATCCGCTCGGCAGGCTGATCGCGCCGTGCAAGGTCATGGATAAAGATAAGTATAAAAAATACGGGCGCGGACAAATAATAATTTCCAATCATCTGTCCTGGATAGACATACTTTATACTTATTTTGGGTTGCCCGGATATAAGAGAGTGCTTTCAAAAAAGGAAAATAAAGGGAATTGGGCGCAAGCCGCGTTTATGCGCAGTATCGGGGTAATATTCATCGATCGAGATAAACCGGAACTGTCGTCTATGCGCGAATGTATCGATTCACTGAAAAAAGGGCAGACTCTTTCGATATGCCCCGAAGGAACGAGAAACAGAGTAAATCGCGAATTGCAGCCGTTGCATTCCGGTGCGGCTATGTTTGCGCTTAAAGGCGATGCGGAAGTCGTACCGTTTGTCATTCATCATAAAGGAAAGGTTTTCCGTCGCAATTATCTTGCGGTCGGCGATCCCGTCGATCTGTCCGATCTGTTCGGACATAGGGCGGATACTGCTACGATAAACGAAGCGACGGAACGGTTTAGGGCAGCAATGCAAGTTACTTTGGATAGGCTCGACGTGTGGGTGGAAACTAAGGGATATAAGCATGAGCGCAAGAACAGACGCTTGCGTAATAAGGCTTTAAAACGTCAGTATAAGGCAGCGAAAAGGGAATATGCCAAGAGTCGTCATAGCAAATAACGCGGGATTTTGTTTCGGAGTGAAACGTGCAGTTGCCGCCGCTGAAAAACATGCTGCGGACGGATGCTATATGATAGGCGACGTCATCCATAATAAAACCGTGACGGCAAAACTCGAAGCTATGGGCGCCAAGCGTGTCGGGTCTGTCGATGAATTGCCGCAATTGTCACACGGCGAAAGCGGTAAAGCGATCATTCGTTCGCACGGTGCGGATAAGGCTACATATGCCGCGCTCGAACAAAAAGGTTATGAGATAATCGACGCCACCTGTCCGTTTGTGGCAAAAATTCACGATCTTGTGCGTAAACATTACGAGCAGGGTTATCATATAGTGATAATAGGCAAACACGATCATCCCGAGGTCGTAGCGGTACGCGGGTGGTGCGATGGCAATGCCTCGGTCATCGACAGCGACAGCGATCTCGATAAGCTGTCGAGCTATGATAAATTATGCTTTGTCTGTCAAACTACTTATGACGGCAAAAAATTTAAAGAACTTTCTAAAAAAATACACAAAATTCATTTAAAAACGGTTGAAATTTTCGACACGATTTGCTATACTACTTATGAACGCCAAAGAGAGGCGATATGTCTTGCCAAAAGCTGCGATGTCATATTGGTCGTCGGGGACAAATCGAGTTCCAATACCAATAAGCTGTACGATATCTGCAAAGCCGAAAACGCAAATACATTTTTTGTTCGATCTACAGGCGATCTCGAAAATATTATTATTCCCCGCAGCGGCGTGGTAGGTATCGTCGCCGGGGCATCGACTCCGACCGAGTCGATTATGGAGGTAAAGACTTACATGGGTCAAG
>CAJUQF010000087.1 GCA_910588315.1 uncultured Christensenellaceae bacterium
GTATTGATACGAGCTATGCGCGTTCGCCGTGAGCGGTTTGCAATCAGGCGGGTCTGCGGCGTTTTTGTGAATCGAAATATTTTATTATGCGTCCGAGAGTTTCGGCGGGAATGATCTTTTTTAGCGTTGCGTACAGATCGATACGCGGCGCTTTTTGTTGTTTGTCGTACATCTGGGTTATCAAATTCCCGAGCATAGCGGGATCGGGCTTTTCCGATGTCAGTTTTAACAGCGCTTGTTCTTTATCGCCGAGTTTTCCTTTAAGCAGCAGAGGAAGCATTTGTTTCATATCCATATAGAACTCCTTTTGCACAAACTCTGATTCGCACGCATACAATAATCGCGTGGAGGAGCGTTTATGCATAGTATTAAAGATGTCAGAAAGGACGATGCTCAAGATCGCGAATCGAATATCGCCGACGATCTCGGCGCCGTCGCGGAAAAATATAAGGGCAAAAGCGAAAGCGAATTGATGTCTGCGTTAATGCGTTCGGTATCCGACGCCAAGTCGAACGGTAGTTTTTCTGCCGACCAGCTCGACAGTTTTGTCGGATTCGTTTCGCCGAGCCTCGACGACGATTCCAGGACCAAACTTAACGCGCTGGTGGATATGATAAAAAACGGGTAATACGTGTACTGCGGTCTATTTGCAGATTTCTCGCAGCGCTTTTACGAAAAACTCGGCTTCCGCCATTGTGTTGTGATATGACAGCGACGTGCGTATCGCTCCGGTGGAAAGCGTGCCGAGATAATCGTGACAGAGCGGGGCGCAATGCAGTCCGCAACGTACGGCAATATCGTACTGTTCGCTCAGAATATCGCCGACTGCGGACGCATTGAATTTATTTATATTAAAACAGATTATATTCGGCAAAACATTGTATTTGCCGTATATTTTAATGCCCGGAATTTTTGCAAGTTCACTGCGCAGCATATCGCCGCAGGCGGCGAGATTGCGCTTGGTGTTGAGAGAAAGTCTGCCGTAGTGCGTTATGGCGGCTATAAGTGCGTATATGGAGTTGACCGGCAGAGTGCCGCTCTCGTAACCTTCGGGGATATCTTTGGGCTGATTCAAAGTGTGCGAATCCGTACCCGTACCGCCGTAACGAAACGGAGAAAGCGGCGGGTTGCCACGCACGCAAAGACAGCCCAGCCCTTGTGTACCGTGTAAGCCTTTGTGCGGCGAAAAACAAAGATAGTTGCAGCCGATCTCGCGCATGCTTACATCGAGATAACCGACCGATTGCGCGCCGTCTATAAGATACGGTATACCGTGCCGCCTTGCAATGCCGCCGATCTGAGTTACAGGCGCTACGGCGCCAGTTACGTTCGATGCGTGGTTGACCGCTATCAGATATGTATTGGGTCTGATGGCACGTTCTATATCCATCGGATCGATTATGCCGTGCGAATTAGGTCTTACGGCCGTATATTCCACTCCGAGTTTACGTTTAAGTTCTTCGAGCGGACGTAGCGTACTGTTATGCTCGTATATTGTCGTAACGACGTGTCCGCCCGGTTTTGCAGAGCCGAACAGTACCGTGTTGAGCGCGTCGGTACAGTTGAAAGTAAATATAACGTCGTCGCAAGCCGTGAGTTTTTTAACGGCTTTGCGACATTCGTATACGATGTTTGCGGCTTTAACGGCGCTTGTGTGACTGCCGCGTCCGGCATTGGCACATAAGTTTTTAAGCGCGTATGCGTCGGCTTTTATGACGCATTCTGGCTTGATAAGAGTGGTTGCAGCATTGTCTAAATAAATCATGGCAGATTTCACTCCAAATACATATAACGGAATATGACCGTTATTAGTAGATTGCGAAATTTGACGGTTTAGAACAATAAAGAGGAAAAAAGCGCACATGGAATACATTTTTTCATTTTCTTCGAGAAACAGCGCGTTTAGGTTTTTGGACGCCGTGACCGAAATGGGCGGCGTAGCGAAAGTCGTTAACGCACCTATAAAAAACGGAGCCGGCTGCGGGCTTGCGGTCAAATGCAGCGATTACAAACTTTGTCAGGACGTATTGGCTTTCGGGAGCTATGCCAATTTGAGAGACATATACGCATACGACGGAAATACTTATAAAATGCTATACAGCGCTTAGGAAACTTGCGCGGATACAGAATGCGGGTCGGCGGAGAAAGATTTTATCTTTATCAAAGTTGTTTACTTTTGCGCCGGATTGTGGTAAAATATCAAGTACCCGATGCCGACCTCGGTTTGGCGCATTTTACGGGCAAAAAAAGTGTTCTGCCCGGAGTTTTCATCGGGTAACGGAATCTCGATATATTAAATAAATATGGAACTACTCGAAAGATTACAAAACACATATCCCGACGCGACGTGCGAACTTGAATACGGCAACGAGTTCGAACTTTTGATATCCGTGATTTTAAGCGCGCAATGTACGGACAAGCGTGTAAATATCGTAACGCGCGAGTTATTTAAAGCCGCGGATACGCCGCAGGCGTTTTGCGATATGGATATCGGTACGCTGGAAAATTATATTAAGAGCTGCGGTTTGTATAAAAATAAAGCCGCCAACATAAAAGCATGTTGTGCAGATATAGTAAACAAGTTCGACGGAAGGGTCCCGGATACCATGGACAAGCTTATCACGCTTGCGGGAGTCGGTCGCAAAACCGCGAACGTAATGCTGTCGGTCGCTTTCGGAAAACCCGCGATAGCCGTAGATACGCACGTGTTTCGCGTCGCGCACAGATTGGGACTGTCGTCGGGGAAAACTCCGGGCGACGTAGAAAAAGATCTTTGCGCCGTATTCGAACCGAAGGATTATCGAGACGTGCATTTTTTATTGATTCGTCACGGCAGAGACTGTTGTCACGCGCAGAGACCGAATTGCCGTAATTGCGCGGTACGCGAGTTTTGTGCGGAAGATAAACTGCATAACGTTTGAGTTAAAGGTAACGACATGTTTATAGACAGAGCAAAAATATATATAAAGGCGGGCGACGGCGGCGACGGTTGCACTTCGTTCTATACGGAGAAGTACGTCCCTAACGGCGGTCCGGACGGCGGCGACGGCGGTAACGGCGGCAATATCGTGTTTACAGTAAATCCCAATGCCGCGTCGCTTTCCGAATTCAGGTTCGGCAAGCATTATCGAGCGGAGAACGGTGCAAACGGTTCTGGTAAAAACCGACATGGCAAGAACGGCGCGGATCTCGTATTGAAAGTGCCGCGCGGCACGGTGGTACGCGATGAAAAAAGCGGCGGTATAATAGCCGATATGTTTTATGAAAACGATTCCGTCGTCGTTCTGAAAGGCGGTACGGGCGGTAAGGGCAACGCGCGGTTCAAATCGTCGCGACGTCAGGCGCCCGGATTCAGTCAGAAAGGCGAGCCGACGCGCGAGCAAAGCATCGTGCTCGAGCTTAAAACAATAGCCGACGTCGGGCTTGCAGGGTTGCCCAATGCGGGTAAATCCACGCTTCTGTCCGTGCTGACGGGGGCAAACCCGAAAATTGCGAACTATCCGTTTACGACGCTTACGCCCAATCTCGGCGTATGTTACGACGGCGATTATTCGTTTACTATAGCCGATATCCCTGGGCTTATAGAGGGTGCGGCGGACGGCGCGGGACTCGGACATAAATTTTTACGGCATATCGACAGAACTCGAACTATAGTCCACGTCGTGGATATATCGACGGACGGTGATGCCGTCAAGGATTACGAGACTGTAAATGCGGAACTGTTCAAATATAATCCGGAACTCAAAAGCGTACCGCAGCTTATAGCGCTCAATAAAATAGATTGCGCGGATAAACAAAAGATAGCCGATTTCAGAGCGCGCGTCGACGGCGAGATATACGAAATAAGCGGTATTGCACACAAAGGACTTAAGGGACTTACTCGCGCGATAACGGCGAAGCTTGCCGAGTTGCCGCCGCAAGGTCCGCTCGAATTCGAACCGTTCGTGTACGAAGAAGCAGATCCGAATTCATATGCGATAACACGCAGCGACGACGGTGCGTTTGTGCTGAGCGGCGCGCTTATAGACAAGCTTGCACGTTCGGTCGTTCTCGAAGATCGCGACAGTTTTATGTATTTTCAACGTCGACTTGATTTGAGCGGCGTCACCAAAGCTATGAAAAAAGCAGGGATAAAGTCGGGCGATATTGTTCGCATACTCGACACGGAGTTTACTTATGAAGACTGAAACAAACAAGATAGCTATTTTCGGCGGCAGTTTCGATCCGCCGCACTTTGCTCATATTGATATCGTCAAAAATCTGATGCGGCGTTTCGACAAAGTGATCGTCGTGCCGTCGTATATTTCGCCGTTCAAAGCGGAAGGCGATAACGCCGCATATCGATATAAGCTTTGTAAGAAAGTTTTCGAGCCGATGGGCGCGGAAGTAAGCCGGTACGAGATCGGCAAAAAATCGGTGAGCTATACAGTAGATACTGCGGCATACATTGCTAAAAAGACAGGCGGTGATTTGTATTGCGTTATCGGCAGTGAAGAACTATTGCGGCTTTGCGAGTGGCACGATATCGACAGACTTAAAATGCTCGTCACGTTCTATGTCGTTAAAAGACCCGGGTTCGAGCCCGGAAAAGAATTGCTTGCTGCGCTTAAAAAGCGTAAGATCAAGATAAAATGGGCGGCGTTCGACGGCGTGGATATTTCATCGACGCGTATCAAGATAGACAGCGCGTTCGGTTTGACAAACCGATTTGTTCCGGACGAAGTTCGCGCTTTTGCCGAGAAGTACGGGTTGTTCGATCCGTATGGGAAATATGTGCGCGGTTTGTATGCGTACGGACTAAAGGAAAAGCGTATTTGGCACAGCTACGGGGTTGCGGTCGCAGGCTCGACGCTTGCCAAACGGTACGGCGCAAACGTAAACGATACCGTTATAGCCTGCATATTGCACGATATCGCCAAAGAGAGCAATCCCAATGACTATGCCGATAAGATCGATTTATCGGCGTTTCCGGCGCCTACGGTGCATTCTCCGATAGGCGCATATATAGCGAAGCACGATTTCGGGGTTTCGGATGAAATCGCGCACGCGATATATACGCATACGACGGGAGATGACGACATGTCGCTTTTGGACGAGATCGTTTATCTTGCCGACAAAACCGAAATGTACCGCAACTATCCGGAAGTGTATTATTTCAGGTATCTGTGCGAACAAAACAAAGATTATGCAATGTATCGCATTTTGGACGAGGTAAACAAGTACAAAAACGAAAATAAAGATGCGCGCGATACCGAAATGACTTTGCGCGCGATAGAGAAGTATAAAAAGCTCTGTGAAGGTTGCGAACCGCCCAAAATGCCGCCGCGCGAACCGATCGCCGCTATATCGGAAACGAACGGGCAAAAGACAAAAAAAGTCAAGCAACCCGTGATAACAATAGCCGACGAAACAAAATTCGGCGTTAAGACGATAGCGCTTGCTGCGGCGCAGGAACTCGATCTTCACAAAGGTCGGGACATATGTATGATTGACTTGACCGGTAAAACGGTCATAGCCGATTATTTCGTTATCGCATCGGCGACGTCCACTACGGCGGTAAAAGCGCTTATGAATTACGTCGAGGACAGATTGAAAAAACAATTCGACATAGATCCCGCAAAGCGTGATATAAACAGCGAGTGGATAGCGCTTGATTTCGGCGGCGTTATAATCCATATCTTTACCGAGAAGATGCGCGAATTTTATAATATAGAACGTTTGTGGTCTGACGGGCATAACGTGGAGCATTACGAAGACTGATGCAATTCGAAGCGGATATTATAAAGCTTTTGCAACACATGTCAAACGGATTTACCGATGCGATGTTTACCGGTATATCTTATTTGGGTACGGAAATAGCATTTTTGGCTGTCGCCGTAGTGTTGTACTGGTGCATCGATAAGTGTTACGCTTACAGGTTCTTCAACGTCTACATACTCGGCGTTGCCGTGACTAATTTTTTAAAACTCGGTTTTAAACGTCCCCGACCTTTCGATGCGTATAGAATAAGGAGCATCGGACCGCCGGAAACCACATATTCATTTCCGTCCGGACATACCGAAAGTATAGCGTCTATATCAACTCTGCTCACTATTAAGTACGGAAAGCAGTATCGGATCATTCCGATCGTCGGCGGCGTGGCGACGCTTTTCGTAATGATTTCGAGAATGTATTTGGGGCAGCACTATCTGTCCGATGTTTTTTGCGGACTTACGATAGGCATATTTTTAGCAATAGCGTTTAATGCGTTGCTGTCGCTTTTCGGCGATAAGGAAGAATGGTTCGTAATTCCCAACTTGATTTGTTCTGCGGTAATTCTTGCGGTGCTCGGCGGACTCGGCATGCTGAACACGCCGAGCGGCGCGGATATTCTCAAAGGACTGGGCGCGTTCGTTGCGTTCGGGATAGGGTACTTTATAGAAAAGCGATTTGTCGGATATGACGTTAAAGCCCATTTCGTGTGGTGGAAGATCGCTGTACGGTTATCGATCGGACTTGGTATCGCGATAGGCATACAGCAGTGTTTTAAGCTGTTTTTGCCGGAAGATATTCCGATGTTATATTGCTTTTTCAGATATTTCGTTATGGCGGCGTGGGCGTCGCTTGCCGCGCCTGCGCTGTTTAAAGTGCTTAAAATATAAGGTATAGTTATGATCGAGACTTATATGATAGAATCTGCCGAGCAGATGGAAAAACTCGGCGAGAGTATATCCGAAATGCTCGGCGGCGGCGATGTGCTGTTGTTGACGGGCGAACTCGGCGCCGGCAAAACGGTGTTTTGCAAAGGGCTTGCCAAGGGACTCGGTGTGACCGTGCCGGTCGTTTCGCCGACGTTCACGCTGATGAACGAATATTTCGGTCGCGATACAGAGTTTTGTCATTTCGACGCGTACAGACTTGTCGACGAGGACGAAGCGTACGGCGCAGGGCTTACCGATTTTATAGGCAATCGCAATTGTATTTGCGCCGTTGAGTGGTGGGAAAACGTTCCTGCGCTATTTGACGGGCTTAAAACCATAAAAGTGAAGATCGAAAAGATCGGCAAAAAATGCGAAAATGAAAGAAGGGTGACGGTAGAAAAATGAAAGGCGAAGTATGCAGCAAAGAAAAGAATTGTCTTTTTATAAATACTGCGGAAGGCACGCGCGCGCTGTTGCTTTTTCACGGCGAGTATTTTTACGACGAGAATTATAAAAATTCCGGATCCGAAACGCTTTTGCCTATGATAGACGGGCTTTTGAATCGCGCATCGGCAAGACTCGACGATATAGACGTTTTCGGAGCGTGTATCGGACCGGGGTCGTTTACCGGACTTAGGATCGGACTCACTACCGTCAAAACATTTTGTTATTGTACAGGGAAACCGTGTTTCGGCGTAAACAATCTCAGGCTAAACTCATATAACAATAAGAGCGGCAGAGTAATTTCGATCGCCGATGCGGGCAACCGTGTGTGCTACGTCGCTCGTTACGACGGTGACGCGGAAATAGACTGCGCTGCGTGTATGACTACGGACGACGTAAAAGCGTATATCGCCGAACATTCGGATTTTGCGATATCGACCGATAACAAGCTCAGCGAAGTGTTTGGCGGAATCGCGGGCGCAGGCGAGCGCGAAATGAAGACGGCAATGCATAGATTTATCGATACGGCGACCGACGAAAGGAATATTTTGCCGCTGTATATACGTAAAGCTCAGCCCGAGCGCGGTAAGAACGATCTGTGAGCGGCGGCATACGTATAAGATTTGCCGCGCCGAGCGACGCTCGAAATATCGCAGAGACGGAAAGATTGTATATCGATTGTCCGTGGACTTTGCAGCAGATAGAAAGCGAGATATCATCGGACGGTGCGGTGTTTTTGACGGCTGAGTTCGACGGTGAATTTTGCGGCTACGTTTCCGGAGCTATCGCCGCCGACGAGTGTGAGATGTCAAATATCGCCGTCTCGGAGAAGTACAGACGACGCGGCGTCGGGCGGGCGCTCATGCGCGAGTTTATAAAGATCTTGCGCGAGCGATCTGTCAGGTCGGTATTTTTGCTTGTACGCGATGACAATACCGCCGCCGTCGAATTGTATTCGAAATTCGGATTCGAGATCGTCGGCACGCGACACGGCTATTACAAAGGAAAAGACGCAAAAATAATGCGAACAACTTTGTAAGGCGGTTTTTATGGTAATTACGGTGAACGGAGTTTCTTGTGAGTATGAGATCTTTCGCGCGGAAAGTCCGATCGCCGTGTTGTACCTACACGGTTGGGGCGGCGATTTACGTTCGTTTAACGGCGCATATCGCTTTACGTGCGGGCAGGAAATCACAAGTATGAATTTCGCATTTCCGTCGCGCGTTCCGACCGATTGGGGCATATACGAATACGCAACTTGCGTTCGCGACTTTTTAACGCAAGTAAACGTCGAGCGTCCGATAATCGTCGGACATAGTTTCGGCGGACGCATCGGCATAATCCTTGCCGCGCAGGGCGTTTGCGAAAAACTCGTACTGGTAGACAGCGCCGGAATGAGACCGCGGTTCAGTCTGAAACGTAAACTGCGCGTTGCGGCTTATCATCATCGAGTTAAATGCGGTAAATCCCTTGACGGATTCGGCTCTACGGATTATAATAATATAGAGCAAGATATGCGCGGTGTATTTGTGCGGATAGTCAACACTCATCTCGAAAGGCTTTTGCCGTACGTGCATTGTAAAACGCTCATATATTGGGGTAAGGACGATCGTGATACGCCGCTGTATATGGCAAAGCGATTACACCGCGGCATACAAAACAGCACGCTCGTAGTGGCTGACGGCGGACACTATTCGTATA
>CAJUQF010000088.1 GCA_910588315.1 uncultured Christensenellaceae bacterium
GATACCTTCTTTATCCGCGAATGGCGGTTTATCTTGTTAATTATATTTATGTCATATCGCTGTTATGTCGGTCTGCGATCGTGTGAAGAGAGAAGTTCGGCGATCTGAACGGCGTTTGTCGCCGCGCCTTTGCGAATATTATCGGCGACGACCCAAATATTGAGACCGTTATCTACGGAGCGATCCTCGCGCACGCGTCCGACAAAAACTTCGTCGCGGCCTTCGGCGTTTATCGGCATCGGATATATATTGCGGTTAGGATCGTCGCAAAGTATGATACCCGGCGCGGAACGCAATACGTCTTGCGCCGCCGATCTCGTGACAGGGTTGTAAAACTCTATGTTGATACTTTCGCTGTGTCCGTAATACACGGGAACGCGTGCAGTCGTCGCGGTGATACGGATATCGTTATCGCCGAGTATCTTACGCGTTTCGTTAACCATTTTAAGTTCTTCTTTCGTGTAACCGCTATCGTCGAAAACGTCGATATGCGGCAAGATATTGTAAGCAATGGGATGAGGAAATTTGTGCGGCTCGCCGCCGGTCATACCCGATTTAAGATCGTCAATTCCGGCTCTTCCCGCACCGGAAACAGCCTGGTATGTAGAATATACGATGCGTTTGATCTTGAATGCATCGTGCAGCGGTTTCAATGCCACTACGGCTTGTATGGTCGAGCAGTTCGGGTTGGCAATTATGCCGTTGTGTTTGAACGCATCGTCGGGATTTACTTCGGGAACGACGAGCGGGACGCGCTCGTCCATGCGCCATCTGCTCGAATTGTCGATCGCGACAGCGCCGATCTCGGCGAATATCGGGGCGAATTTACCCGATACGTCGCTGCCCGCGGAAAATATAGCATAATCGACGTTCGAGCTTTTTACCGCAGACTCGGTCAGTTCTTCCACCGTGAACTCTTTGTCTCGGAACGTCATTTTTTGTCCGGCGCTTCTTCCCGACGCGAAAAGCTTGAGATTGTCTATTTCCATGTTGCGCTCTTCCAGAACTTTGAGCATTGTGCGCCCGACAAGTCCGGTACAGCCGACAACAGCTACATTTGCTTTCATGAATAGCCTCCCATTCTCGTACAATTTTATCAAAACATCGGCGTCCGTGTCAAGCGTATGAACTAAGTACTGACGGCAACCGGTTTATCTTTAGTATATCAGAGCGAAGTTGTTCGATCGGAAAGAGAGAACGTGTATTTTTAAAAAGATTGCGTTTTTACTTGAAAAGCTATGATAATTGTAGTATAATGTTATCTATGGACAATACGTCTTTGCAATACCTAACCGATACAAGACGAAAGCTACACGCTCTTGCGGAACTGTCCGGCGCGGAATACAAAACGTGTGCGTTCATCACGGAAGAACTCAAACGTTTCGGCTACAAGCCCAAGACCGTCGAGACGGGGGTGTATTGCGATGTGGGGCGCGGTAACGGCAGACTTGCTTTTCGCGCCGACATCGACGCTTTGCCTTTAACCGAGAATACCGAGATCACCGGCATGACCGAATATTGCGGTACCGGCGCCATGCATGCATGCGGTCACGACGGGCATACGGCAAACCTGCTTAACGTCGCCCGTATCGTAGGCGGTAAAAGCGACGTCCCCCTCAGATTCATCTTCCAATTCGACGAAGAAGTAGCGGGCGGAAGTACGGTCATGATCGAACGCGGAGTACTCGACGGGGTGGATGAGATCTATGCTTTGCACCTTTGTCCGGAACTTGAAATCGGTAAGATCGGATATTGTTACGGCGGAATGTTTGCGGGTTGTTGCGAGTTTGATGTGAACGTTTTCGGCAAGTCGAGTCATTGCGCAGCCACAGAACAGGGCGCCGATGCGATAATGTCGTCGGTCGAAATCGCGACGGCGGTATATGAATCCGCAAAACGTCGAGACATGCTTGTCAATCTCGGCAAGATATGCGGCGGCGACGCACGAAACATAGTTGCCGATATGTGTAAATCGGAGTACACGCTCAGGTTTTACGACATGGCAAAGTGTGAGAGTGTAATACTCGATATCGAACGTGCGGCGCTTAGCTGCGACGACAAGAACGGCACGACGCATAATACAGAACATATTGCGGTATATCCGCCGCTTATCAATCACGCGCTGTCGGTAGACAATGTGCGTAGGGTGATGGGTGACAGATGCGTCGCGGTCGAGCCGCGGTTCACGGCTGAAGACTTTGCGAATTATCTGTTAAAAGTACCCGGTTGTATGGTGTGGCTGGGTACCCGTTCCGAAGGACACACTTCGCCGCTGCACAGCGAAACGTTCTCTTTTGAAGAACGTGCGCTCGTATACGGTACCGAGCTTTTTATGAAACTTATCGAGTCGCGTATGTCGGCTTGAAGTCGGAGAATTATGGCACAGCAAGCAACTGAAAAAAAGAAGAAAAAAGGCATTGTCCAGCGCATGATGTTCGGCAATGACGATAAGCCGGACCTCACGCCGGAACGCGCGAGCATGACAAAATGGGCGCTGTTCAAATTACTGTTTTTCCGTCGCGTCGGAACGATGGTGCTTTTGAATATACTCACGTTGTTGTTTGCGCTGCCGGCGATCCTTGTTATCTTTTTGTTCTATATGAATAAAGCGGTTGCCGCAGGATTTATACCGTATTCGTCGAATATCGGCATAGGTTATCCGGTCGTGGTCGATGCAATAAGCCAGGGCGCAATGACCGATTTTAACTATACGCTTATGCAGTATTTGATACTTATCCCGTGTATCGCATTTTTTGCGCTCGGTGTTTCCGGCAGTTTGTATGTTATACGCAAGCTTATTTGGGAAGAACCTACGCGTACGGTGCGCGACTTTTTCCGCGGTATAAAAAAGTGTTGGTTGCACTCTCTGTTTATGGGTACCGTGTTCGGGCTTACGCTGTTGCTCTTTGTGTTTTCGCTCGATTATTTCGACGTGTACGGACTTTCGGTCGGACTTAAGGTGACGTCCGTCATACTGTCGTCTTTATTGCTTGTGTTCATCATTTTATTTACGTCATTCTTTATGACACAGCACGTAGCGTTTAAGATGCGTCCGCTCGTATTGATACGCAATTCAATATTATTCGTTTTCGGTACGAACATACAAGCGATATTCTTTATCGGTCTGGCGCTTTTACCGGTGTATCTCATGCTTATACCGGGTATAACCACTTTTGTATTGATAATCGGCGCATTTTTTGCATTTTCGTTTACCGAACTTGCCATATCGGTATACTGCCATCACTGCTATGAAAAGTTCTTATATGACAAGATAACGGATAAGCCGGCAACGGTTTATGCCAAACGCGGCAGCGATATTGCGGAAGCGCCTGTTGCGCAGGCAAAGAAAAAACAGCCGACGGCATACAAGAATCCCAAAAAGCGTAAACGTTCAATAGATGAGGGCGCGTCGATCACACCGCTGGCGCCGACGTTCAGAAGAGAGGATTTGGAGCGGTTGCAAAAGGAACACGAGCAGGTGTTGAAAGAAAGCAACGATGCCGATACGGATACCGAATCGGAAAAAACTGTCGATGCGGCAAATGACGCGGAAGCGTAATAAACCAATGCAACAAGAGTCTTGATTTGATTACGAAGTTCGATAAAAACGGCGCAGTGTCGCTGTACAAGCGTGAGTTTATCGAAGCTGTAGCGCGTGATGATTACGAGCGCGCTATCGATAAACTTTTGAAGTACACCGAAGTCACCGGATATCCGGACTTCCATTTGGCGTGCGGAATGTTGTATTTGCAGATGACGCAGGAAAGTGACGATCGCGAATTGTTGGCGCTTGCTTTCCGCGAATTTATGATGCATTTATCGATCCGTCCCGATTGCAAAGCAGCGTATCGCAACTTGCTTGCCGTAATGTTTTTGCGACGCGATCCGATAACCGTCGTCGAAATGGGCGAATTTATAAAACATCGCGGACTCGATCTCGCCGAAATGATAAGCGAACTGTCCGAGGTCGGAATCGATATGTTTACCGACGACGGCAGTTTTATAGATTTTTCCGAACTTTTTTCGTTAGAAGACTACGGCGAAATCGGATGTAAAAAGCCGAGCGAAAACGATGCCGTTCGAGACGATAAAAACTCCGAAAATGCCGCCGACGATCATTTTGTTCATAAAGTCGGATCGCGCGTAATAGCTTTTCGCGGCGGTAAAAAATCGGATAATGTCAAACCCAACGTTAAAAATACGAAGGACAAAATAAGCAAACTTGCCGAAGATCCGCGTATTCTCGACGGTATTTCCGATTCGGACGATCAAATGAATGCCGGCGATATGCTCGAGCTTATGATGCAAATGGTCAAAGACGAGGTCGAGATCGATGCAGACGGTAACAACGTGTTTTCCAATGTTGCCGGCGATATCGACGCCGCAGGCGAGATGCGTGACCGAATGTTTTTGCGCGATGCGGAACGCGCATGCGATACGCGTGATTTCGATAAAGCGCTCGCGTTACTCGAAAAAGTAGGAAAAGATAACGAGCGTGTTTATTATTGCGCGGAATGTATAAGAGCGAACATAATGTCGGAGCTGAAAGAATACGGAAAAGCGCAGGACGCGTTGGATCGCGCTTATTCGATAGTTCCGGACGGCTCGCTTGTCGGTATTTTGCAGTGCAGGCTGTATGAACTTACCGAAAAGTTTGCGCTCATACCGCAAACGATCAAAAATATAGACGTAGCCGATTACGTGGACGTCGATCATGCGTTCGGGGCGTTGATGCTTGCGGTCAAGTATTGCGAACAGTCCGATGCGCTCGAGCTTGCGGAAGATTATGCTATAGAGTTCAATTCGACAGACATAAGGCTTACTTATGCGCAGCTGCTCTATAATGCCGGCGAACGTGACGAGGCGATAAAAGAACTGCGTAAGATCTCGCGGATAATGTATGACGATTTCAATGTGCAATATTATTATCTGTCTGCACGCTCGGGAGTCGAATATCTGCCGATCGAGCAGGAAGCGCCGCAAAATATTCTCGGGATCATGATCGATAACCTTATCTCGATAGTTAATTCCGATATATACTTTAAAGACTCCGATTTGTTTGTAAACGAGCCGTTCCGATTCAGTCTCGAAGTGTTTTTGACTTTGGAATTCGACAATACCAGAAACGTCGTAAAGATAATGTTCGATACGTTGCGCATTCTCGCCGCCGATCCGCGAGCGGACGAGATCATGCGTAATGCGCTTGTATCGCCGTATGTCGAACCGCTCGTAAAGGCGGTAATACTTTCCGAAAGATTGAAACGCGGCGAACGTGAATTTTTGACCGAAATGTCGTTTTGTCCCATTCATTCGGACTTTCTGCCGAAATTGGGTGCTGCGTCGGACGGTGTATGCGAGGCGTATGCGTTAGTGACAGTGCTTTGCCGCAGCGCTCTGAAACTGGTGATAAACAATGCGAAAAAACTTTCCGCGCTCGATCCGGATAAGTTCGGGGAACGCGACAAAGCAAACTATCTGTGGCGTACAGTGAAAAGCGCCATACGGTTTATAAATAAATCCGTGGACGGGCGCATCGATTACGCGCTCGGTTATCAGACAAAGGCAGCCGCCAATGCCGCATATAAAAAAATGTGCGCTGCGCTCGATGAAATTTATGCGGCGGAAAAAAAGTAAATAACCGTCAGGAGAAAATATCATGAACGACAAAGAAATGTACTATATCGATTTCGACAAGCTGTTTGAAAACTATGCGGACAAGTATTATAATCAACACGAATCCGAATACGAATCGCCGGACGATTTCGCCAAGGATCTCGATAAGATCTATCATATCTGGGCGACTTCGCCGCAAGAGGTACTCGGCGGTATTTCTCCGTCCGAGTTTTTCAACCGCATTCCGACGAATGAATTGATAGATATTTTAAAGGGTTCATGTGTCGGCGAGAACAATCCCAACTCGCTATTGTTTGATCGTATCGCTACCGAGCCGTCGCTTTTGGGCGATCTCGTAAAACTTGCAAGAGCGGCAACCGATGAAAAGCTGTTGCTCGTTGCGATCAGTTTGATAAACGAACTCGGCGGCGCCGATACGGATTTTTATATCGATATGATAGAACGCGATATCGACGCATGCGTCAAGGACGAGTGCATAGAAGTCCTGTGCGACCATGCCGACGAGATCAAAGACGAATTGCTTGCCAAAGCCGAATCTTCCGACGATATCGGTAAAATAGAAATGTATGTAGAGCCGCTCACATTCTGTGACCCGGGCGATGACCGTATATTGAGATTGCTGCGTACGCTGCTCGTATCGGACCCGAATACTGCGTATGTTGCGGCGCTTATGGGACGGTACGGCGACGAGCGGGCATGCGCGGATCTGTATCCGTTGCTCGACGCCTGCGATTACGCGGAGTTTTTGGAGATACGAAACGCCATCGAAACTCTCGGCGGCTCGGTGGACGAACACTACAGAGATTTCTCCGACGATCCGCTGTATAAAGCGATAAAGGGCAATAAGTGATTTGACGGTAAGTCGAATATTCTGCTGTTTTGCATGATATGTATAATGTAACTTACGGCAAAACAAAATAAGTGAGAATATGTCTGATACGATAACACTCGGCGACGTAAAAGAAAATGCCGAATTCAAAAGTCTAATAGAAGCGAGCAACGAATGTTTAAAGGCGCTCGGATACACCGAACACGGTTTGAGACATGTCGGTTATGTTTCCAAGACGACGGCTAACATCTTGAGTACGTTGGGGTATGACGCGCGTACGGTGGAACTCGGCGCTATAGCGGGTTGGATACACGATATCGGCAATGCCATAAACCGTAAACACCACGGACTTACCGGGTCGGTTCTCGCATACGATATTCTGGTGAGAATGGGTATGGATCCGCGTGAAACGGCTCTTATCATCGCCGCGATCGGGAATCACGAAGAGGAAAGCGGCACCCCGGTGAACGCGATCGCTGCGGCGCTTATTCTCGCAGACAAATCGGACGCGCACAGAAGCCGCGTGCGTAGAGAGACTGCGGATGTAAGAGATATTCACGACCGTGTGAATCTTGCGATAAAGAAAAACTATCTCGCTATAGATAAAACTAAAAAGATCATAAGACTTGTCATTCAAATGGATAATACTTCGGCTACCATGGAATATTTGCAGATATATCTTTCGCGCATGGTGTTGTCGGAGCGTGCCGCGGCGTTTCTCGGTTATTGGTTCGAGCTTGTTATAAACGGCAACGTTATAAACCGCCGCCGTCCCGTAGGCAAACTTAACGATCACCCGAAAGCGGGAGAGACCGAAGTTTCCGAAGATTGATAAATTCGGTAATAATGCCCGTGCCGCAATGAAATGCACCCCAAAGTTTGGACAAAACTTATGGAGGTGCATTTTTATGCCAAGGACAAAGAAATTCAACACGAAATACTCGCCAGAGTTTAAGTTATCTGTTATACTGGATATGCGCGAACACGGCTTAGGATATCCGGAAACAGTACGAAAGTATTGGGGCGACAGTGTAAATGCAGATAACTATAAGAATCGAGTAAAGCGATGGGAGCGCATATACTTAGAAGAAGGAGCGGGAGGCTTTATGGTAGAGCGCAGAGGGCGAAGTTCAAAAGGCAGACCGAGAAAGAAGCCGTTGGAGAAAGAAGTCGAGAATGATCTTATAGCGGAAAACCAACGGCTGAAAGAGCAAAACCAATATCTTGAAGCGGAGCTTGAATACTTAAAAAAACTCGATGCCTTAGTTCGAGCGGAAGAGCAAAGGAACGGCAAAAAGCCGAAATAGTATCCGAGCTAAGGCATAGATTTCCGCTGAAAATGTTATTGCAAATATCTTGCTTGCACCGTAGTACATACTACTATCATTTGAAACAACGCAAAGTAGATAAGTATTCAAAAGTAAAGCAAGAGATAGAACGTGTCTTTGCCGAGAACAAACAACGATACGGTTACCGAAGAATATTGCTCGCATTACGCCCTAAAGGAATTAAACTCAATCATAAAACCGTACATAAGCTAATGCGAAGTATGGGTTTACACGGTAAACGGCGTAAAAGCAAGTATAAATCGTACAGAGGCGAAGTCGGTAAGATAGCTCTCCAAACATAATAAACCGTGACTTTGAAACAAGTAAACCGTTTGAAAAACTTGCTACCGATGTAACCGAGTTCGCCGTATGCGATGACAAGGTGTATCTATCTCCAATCATAGATTTACATAACAACGAAGTACTAAGCTATTCAATCTCGCTAAATCCAAACTTCGAGCAGACGAGAGAAATGCTGCAAGGACTGTTTGACAAATTGCCGAAAGGCGCAAGACCGATACTACACTCCGACCAAGGCTGGCAATACCAAATGAAAGAGTTTCAACGACAACTGAAAGAACACCACATAATTCAAAGTATGTCGAGGAAAGGCAACTGCTTGGACAACAGTGTAATGGAGAACTTTTTCGGACGATTGAAAGTCGAGATGTTTTACGGCGAAAAATTTGAGACCGTGGACGAATTCGTCCACTGTCTCAAAGAGTACATACACTATTGGAACAACGAGAGAATATCTCTCGCATTAAACGGAATGATTCCGGTACAATACCGAACTCACTCGCAAACTATTTAGTTATTTTTATGTCCAACTTTTGGGGTCCATAGCA
>CAJUQF010000089.1 GCA_910588315.1 uncultured Christensenellaceae bacterium
GATACGGGGTTGACAAACTTTTTGTTCGATGCTGTGACGGTCGTTCCGTACGACACGATCCTGCCGTTCATGGAGTCTGCGACGTACAGTATCGAATTTTTCGCGGCAAGTCCGGACGGCATATTGAAAAAGCCGAGCTCATCACTGCCGGAAGCTATCAACGTATCGTCGACGGTAAGATCTCCCGACAGTTTATGCAGGGCATTGAGTGTATCCAAAGCATAAACGAAACCGTCATACGCAAAAAGATTTACGAATAAAGTGCCGTCGGTTTTTCGATCGAGATAAAGTCCGTCGTTTTCTGTGATTTTATATCGGGCGATATCGCTGCGGGTCAGTGTGTAAAGCAATTTGTCGGAACTACTCGCTGTCATCGATAAAACGGAATCGGATTGTACGATCACAGGCGTCAAAACGCCGTCGTTATCGGCGGTACATATGTCTTGCTTGCGCACGTAAACGGAATCTACGGCAACGTAAACCTTGCCGTTAATCGCGGACACGGCGCTTGCCGATATTTTCGGATGCCTGTCCGACTTGAGATTGGTTACTACCGCAGTGCTTGTGTCGACGGACGTTCCGCCGAGCTTGGCTGTTATCAATTTCGTTTTCGTGATCGCATAAAGCGTGTCCGATTCGCAGCAAAAGTCCACGAAATCGTCCGCTGTGCCGTTCGGTTCGAATTTAACGCCGTCGCTTTCGCCGCAGTAGGATATAATAGCGCCGTCCGACAGCACGATCAAGTATTCCGATTGCGACTGTTCTTTGGCGATCTTGCGATAAACCTTGTCCGCGCGTATGTTCTTGGTAGCCGTTATTTCTTTTTCGGACGATACCCACTCGACGGAATGGGCGCCGGCTATCAAAATGCCTATACTGTCGGCATAAACCGAATTGGGATTGTCGAAACAGCGGTATTCGACCGGACAATCCTCGTTTTCGATCGGTGTCAATTCGACGGACTTTACCGCCGCTTCCGCTTGCACGGGCAAAAAGACGAACGCAAACGCGGTCAGCAAACAAATCGACAGTACGATCGCAGTAAATACGAATTTCTTCCATATAGTCATACATTTTTATTTTATCATACTCGAAAAAAAATGTAAAGAGTTTTGCGCATTTTTTGTCGAATGATATGTCTGTACGGTATAAGCAAAGCGTATGTCGGGATTTGCATTTTCGGAGTGTTCGTAATGTATGAATATATAAACAATATGAATTTGGTCAAAAGTTACAAAAACGAGCTTGAATTTTATGGACATTAACGTATTTACAAGTTTATTAATATATGTTATAATTTGAGTAATAATCAAAATGGGGTTATCTGTACCATAAGCCCCGGAAGGAAACTGCTTTGAATAATATTGCTATAATAGATTTGGGTTCTAATTCCGCACGGCTCGTACTCGCTCACGTCATAGACGACGGCTATTTTGTCGTTTACGACGAGCTTAAAGAGAATGTAAGGCTCGCTCAGGATATGGAGCGCGACGGCTATCTGAAACAGGCGCGAATCGCGCAAGCCGTAAAGACGCTTAAAATGTTCAGAAAGTTATGCGATGCGAATAATGTGGACAAGATATATGCGTTTGCAACAAATGCGGTGCGTAAAGCGAAAAATCAACGCAGTTTCTTGGAAGAAGTAAATACGGTCTGCGGGTTCAAAATGGACGTTTTGTCCGAAGATCAAGAGGCGACTCAGATATATTACGGCGTGATAAACTCGCTCGAAATTCCCAAGGGCGTTATCATGGATATATCCGGTTCGTCGTTGCAGCTTGTTCAGTACAATCGCAGAATTATCATGAACAAGGCGAATTTGCCGATAGGCACGATGACGCTTTCGTCGCTGTTTAACGAGAATACGACGCCGTTGCAGCAATCGCAGATGATAGAGACTTATATGCGCGATCAGTTCGCGAGTATAGAATGGTTAAAAAATCTCGACCCGGAATATAAATTCGTCGGGTGCGGCGGATCTTTTCGCAATCTTGCATGTATCGTACAGCGCATAGAAAAGTATCCGCTTGCCATGGTACATAACTATCATATAGCATGCGAAACGTTTAATAAAGTTTACGATATGATTAAGGTTTTGGACGTGGAAAAACGGTCCAAGATCAAAGGTCTTTCGGCGCAGCGCGCGGATATATTCTGCGCGGCGTTGTCTTGTATAAAGAGTTTTCTTGACAGCACCGAGTTCGACGAAATGGTCATTTCGGGCTCCGGTATACGCGAAGGATACATGTTCAATCACACGGTACCCACTACGCTCGAAAAACCGATAACCGATATACTCGGTTATTCGATCTATACGAGATTGCATTATTTCGATCTTAATGTGCCGCATGCCGAGCACGTTTGCAATCTCGCCATACAGTTGTACAAGCAGTTGCGCGTTTTGCATAAACTTCCGCGGCAGTATGTGCGCGTCCTGCGTATCGCCGCGCTGATGCACGAGACGGGCGGCAGGATAAACTTCTACAATAATTACAAACATTCAAACTACTCTATAATGAATTCCAACCTGTACGGTGTGTCGCATCGCGATCTCGTGTTGGCTGCGTTTGTAGTACTTGCGCACGATCTCGACGATCTGTCTTACGCGGAGTGGAAAAAATATGCCGGCATAGTTCAGGAAGAAGATCTTGTCGCGGTCATGCGGCTTGCGGTTATATTGCGTATAGCCGACTCGCTCGACCGATCTATGTCCGGTTCCGTCAAAACTATCACGTGCGACGTGCTCGGCGATTCGGTCATAATGAAAACCGAGGTCGAAGGCGATTGTTCGCTCGAGATAAAGGATGCGTTGTCGGCGGGCGCGGATTTTGCCAAGGCGTACAAGAAAAACCTTGAAATACTTTGATATAGTGCTTGCGACCGCGTCGCCGCGTCGCAAAGAACTTATAAAGAAGATATCGTGCGTGCGTCCGATATTCATGCCGACGGACGCCGACGAGGTCACACTCGACGGAGCGGAAAAAACCGCGACTGTCAATGCACGTTTAAAAGGCGAGAGCGCGGCGCGATCATCGGATAAACCGATACTCGCGTTCGATACCGTGGTAGGGATAGACGAAACCGTTTTGGGTAAGCCCGATTCGCATAAACGCGCGATAGAAATGTTTGAAATGCTTTGCGGCCGCACTCACGAAGTCGTGACTGCGGTATATTTTCGGGTAAAAGAGAAAATAATCGAAAAAAGTGAAAAAACTTATGTCACTTTCGGTGCATTTGACAAAGAATTGGTGTATAATTATGTTGACAGCGGCGCTCCGTACGACAAGGCGGGCGGATATAATATCGACGATCCCGCTATCAAACCGTTGATAATAAACGTGAAAGGCGATTACGACAACGTTGTCGGTTTGCCTGTTAAACTTACCGAAAAACTTATCGAGGAGAATCTTATTTATGGCGAGAATGGATATCGCACTTGATCTCGGAACATCGTTCACATCGATTTTCGTGTCCGGTGACGGTATTGTTTTGCACGAACCGTCCGTTATAGCGTATTTCGACGACGGCAGTAAGCGCAGGACCCGTGCCGTCGGAAACGAAGCGTATTATATGATGGGAAGAACGCCCGAAAAAACCAAGACAGTTTGCCCGATAACCGACGGGACGATAACCGATCCGGACGCATGTTCGGACATGCTCGGCGAGTTTGTCGGTAAGATCCTTCCGGAATCGTATATTATCAAACCGAAAATACGCTGTATCGTCGGCATTCCCATGGGCGCTACCGTGTCCGACCGCGAAATGTACGAGAGCGTTCTTATGAGCGCCGGTATCGACGAGATAATAATGGTCAATTCGATCATGCTCGCCGGCGTCGGTGCGGACATGCAGGTGCAATCCAATTTCGGCGGACTCGTGACGTCTATCGGCGGCGGCGGTACGGAAATCGCGGTACTGAGTCTTTGCGGCATAATCAACGGTTGCGGCATAAATATAGGCGGCGATATGATCGACCATGCGCTTACGGACAGAGTTTGCGGCGTTTACGGTCTGAATGTAGGCAGGTCTGCCATACGTGGCATTAAGGAAAAAATTTGCAGTCTTATAAGCAATGACTGTGCGTCCGCATCGGTCAGCGGTATAGACATAGAGACTAAAAACATACGGTCGCAGTCCGTTTCGGCGGATACGCTTTACAGCGTCGTGTACGAGTATTACAAGAACATAATCGATGCGGTAGAGAGCATAATCAATGCCGGTACGCCTACCGTCGCCGCGGAAATACAAAAGAGCGGTATCACTGTGGTCGGCGGCGGCGCGAAAATGTTGGGGCTTGCGCCCGTTATGAGCAAGTTGTTAAAGCTCAACGTGAATATCCCGCACGAGGCGCAGTATGCTACCGTACTCGGCGGCGGACGACTGCTCTCGGACGATGAGTTGTTGTACGATATAATGTCTCATATTTAATTTTGCCTCCTTCCCGATACTCGTGCGGCGTCTTGCTATCAATTTGAACGCCGCTCCACTACGAATTCGGGTGGCGACGCCTTGCGGCAGCTGCGCGCCGGACAGACAGTCTTTGCAAACGAGGCTTTACAGGCGCTCGTATTAACGTATCGTGATAAAACTATATAATTACTAAATTTTTATTTGCGACAAAAGCCATCAAAATTCCGCTTGCGTTTAACGTAGGCGGAGTTTATACTTTTAAATGATGAAAAGCTTAGTTATTACATCGGGCAAGGGCGGTGTCGGCAAGACGACGGTCACCGCCTGTCTGGGGCGCGCGCTTGCCGATCTCGGATTAAGGGTTGCGCTTATCGATGCGGATTTCGGGTTGAATAATCTCGACGTAGTTCTCGAACTCGAAAATAAAGTTGTTTACGACATCGCGGACGTTATGGAAAATCGGTGCAGAGTACGGCAGGCTTTGGTTCAAGCGGATACTCGCAATCTTTTTTTATTGCCGTCGGCGCACGGATATCTCGGCGAGCGTATAACTTCGCAAAATATTCGTCTCGTTTTGAAAAGTCTTGCCGTGACTTTCGATTATGTGCTTGTCGACTGTCCAGCGGGCATAGAAGCGGGATTCAATCGGGCGGTGGGCGCGTGCGACGGCGCGATCGTTGTGACGACGCCGCACGTCAGCGCTTTGCGCGATGCCAATAAAGTAGTTACTTTGCTTACGTCGTACAAGATACAGCCTACTCTTGTCATAAACAGGGTACGAGGCGATCTGCTTGTCGACGGAAAGATACCGGGCAAGGACGAGATAGAACGATTGTTAAAGGCAAAAGTGGACGGGGTCATTCCCGAAACCGACGGCGTTTACAACTTTGCGGCAATGCCGCGGAAACCGTTCGATATGCTCGCCAAAAGACTGCATACCGGCGTCGGTGAACCGTTCGATCCCGCAGCGGGTTATCGCGGCTTTTTCGGCGGGATAAAAAAGAGATTCAGGCGGAGCGAATAATGGGTAAAACGGAAGTATCAGAGCGTTTGGCGCGTATCATAGAAAACGACGCCGGAGGCGAGATAAAACGCGCGATGCGTGTCGTGCAAAGCGACGTTATGACTTTGCTATGCGAATTTATGTCGATAGACAAACTCGATATGACGGTAGATAAAACAGATAACGGGTATGTTCTTAAAATAACTGCCGATGTTGCCAAGTTTTACGGCATAGGCAATACTACCGAGTGCGAATGAACGTCATATCCCCGTCATATAATTATTCCATGGAAAACAAGTATACGGGTTGTAATATCGTCGAAAGCGTAGTACGCCGCGCGCAAAAACCGGAAGTAAAAAAAACGCCGCAGCATTCGGTTATAAAGCTGTTTATATTGCGGCTTGTTATCGCCGCCGTTATGATCGGATTTATCGCGGCATTACATTTTTTCCCGAACCTTGCCGGTTTCTCGTCGGTTAAATCTGCGCTTAAAAACGTGTTCTGCTACGATGTTTTCGGCAGAATATCATTCGGGATAGCTATATGAAAAAGTCGCATAAACAGCGAAGAACGGAACGAAGCAAAGCGCGTTCGGACTCGGCAGGCGACGACATGCACATCTACATATCGCCGATAATGTTTATTATGGCGGTATGTTTTACCGCGCTCGGCTTGGCTTACGAATTTTTCTGCTCGCTCGCGGCGGTATTACTGCACGAATGCGCTCATGCCCGTGTAGCCAAAAAGCTTGGTTATGAGCTTAACATGATCAAACTGATGCCGTACGGCGCGGCGCTTTGCGGCGATGCTCTGTTGCCGCCTAAGCACGAAGTACGCATAGCGCTTGCCGGTCCGTTGTTCAACTTAACGCTCGCGACGCTTTTTGCCGCGCTTTGGTGGCTCGTTCCGCAGAGTTATATGTTTACGCAGGCGTTTTGCGCGAACAATTTGTATATAGGTCTGTTCAATCTGCTGCCGGTATATCCGCTTGACGGCGGGAGAGTATTGCTTGCATTGCTCGGAGCAAAGATTAAGCGTGATAAGGCGTACAAGATAACACGTATCGTGTCTGCCGTAATGGGGCTGATCGCGCTTTCGCTTTTTGCATTGTCCGCCGTGTATTCGCTGAACATATGTTTTCTTTGTGTCGGGATATTTATGTTGGTGTCGGCATTTATTCCGGATAACAGAGCAAAATACAGAGCGCTATTTGCGCTCGGCAGCCGCGTCGAGCGTTTATCCGATCCACTCGAAGTAAAAAATTATGCCGTGTCGAGCGATGTACCTGCGCCGGTATTGTGCAGAGCGCTCGATCCGGAAAGATATACCGAGTTTACAGTCATGGACGGCACGCTCGAAAAAGCGGGGCGATTCGACGAGACCGATCTAATAAATTATATAAAAACATCCGGATACGATGTTACCGCCGGTGAAATTATGGATAGACATACGATACGCAAAACGTAAAAATATAAACGCACGTGTTTTGTGTGTTAAAATATGCAAAAAAGTTATGGACAAACTCGGTGAAATATGTTAAAATAACATCGGTTGCTTTAATTGCTCGGCTTTAATATTATTTAAAGAAGTGATCGAGGTTGTTTTGAAAAGTAAAATTCTCGTAGATTATGAATCTTATATGTGCAGCGTCGCGCTTTTGGAAGACGGCGTGCTTGAAGAATTTTACGTCGAAGACAGAAATATGGACCGTATTGCGGGCGACATATACAAAGGCAAAGTAGTAAACGTTTTGCCCGGTTTGGAGTCCGCTTTTGTAGATATCGGTAAAAAGAAAAACGGTTTTTTGGCGGCGTCCGACATGCTCGAGGATCGTACCGCGCTCACAAGATCGGGTCAGCTCCCTACGCGGCTTAATGTCAAAGAGGGCGATTATGTTTTGGTTCAAGCCGTAAAAGAGCCGACGGAGACAAAGGGTCCGCGGCTTTCGGCTAACTTGTCGATCCCGGGCAGATATATAGTGTATATGCCGACCGTCGATTTTATAGGTGTATCCAATAAAATCTCGGATGAGCGAACGCGCGAAAAACTCACGGAATTGCTGACAAAAAATCGACCGAATCCCGGTTGCGGACTTATAGCGCGCACCGCGGCGAAAGACGCGCCGAAAACCGATATCATAAACGAGATAAAGTATTTCGCTGGGATATACGACCATATTCTCGAAAAATTCGAATCCGCGGACGGCGTTACGCGCCTTTTCGGCGACGGCGACTTGGTTTTCCGTACGGTCAGAGATCTGCTCAATTCCAACGTCGAAGAGATCGTTTGCAATTCGGTAACCGTTGCCGAGCGTTTGAAAAAATATATTTCGAGAAATTTGGCGAGTACCGTAAAGATCACCGTGGAGTCGCATTACGATCTGCTGAAAAAGTACGGCGTTCTGTCGGAAGTGGAAAATATGCTTCATGCCAAGGTCGAACTTAAAAGCGGCGGCAATATCGTTATCGATTATACCGAGGCACTGACTGTAATAGACGTCAATTCGGCAAAACATGTCGGGGACGTCGACAGAGAGCAAACGATTTTCGAGACTAACTGCGAAGCCGCAAGAGAGATCGCAAGGCAGATGCGATTGCGTAATATCGGCGGTATGGCGGTGATAGATTTCATAGACATGCAGGACCCGCTGCACAACGAGGAAGTCGTGGAAGAACTGCGCGCCGCAACTGCGACGGATCGCATAAGAACACGCGTATTGCCCATGACCGAGCTCGGACTCGTGCAGATGACGCGCAAAAAAGTCGGTAAAAATATACAAAGTCTGCTTTTGCAACCATGTTCGGTTTGTCACGGCGCACGGTATGTTCAGACTCCGAACTTTATGATGCGCAAGATCAAGTCGCGTCTTTTCGAT
>CAJUQF010000090.1 GCA_910588315.1 uncultured Christensenellaceae bacterium
CGGCAACGAAAAATCGGGGTTCGCGCGCAGGCTTTCCGCGAAACCCCGATTTTTTCTATGCTCGTTTGCCTTTTATTTTGCTTTTCGGTAGAGTATATGTTTTACCCACCTAAACTACACTTTAACCCTACCTTGTGAGTTTAAGACGTGTGCTTGTCTTGATAACAAGTAAAGCGGAAAAGCGTTATTTTATTATTCCGTAAAAAACCGCCGTTATACTGCTGCATTACACCCACAATACCCCCGAATACCTTTTGTATATTGCCGAAAGCACCCACTATAACCCCATTTTGTACTACTTCCAAAATGTAAGCGTTTTGTGTATAACTTTTATTGCAAGCGCAAATCAAAACTTTTTTTCGGAGTTATGCAAAATGGAAATTATCTTTTACGGCGAACCTAATATTGCCGAACTTACGGAAGAAGAACAAAAGATATTTTATCAAACGATTTACGAAAGACTGCTTGAATTAGCAAATAGATAATTTGTCTTTCGTCCGGCGGAAGCGTAAACGAAAACCCACTCTGTTGCAAGGGTAAAATGCACAACTGAGTTGCCCTTGCATCAGAGTTAAACGCCATTATTGAAAAAGTCAAAAAATGCGTTTTCGTTTATTTCGCTTCCGTCGAAAGACAAATTTATATCAAAAGGAGTTTATAGAACTTATGCAAACAGCAGTCATTTATGCTCGCTATTCCAGCGACAGCCAAACGGAACAGTCCATAGACGGACAACTTCGCGTATGCGAAGAATACGCCAAATCGCACAACATACTTTTGCTCGATACTTACATAGACCGAGCAATGACGGGAACAAACGATAACCGTCCAGACTTTCAGCGTATGATTAAAGACAGCAACCGCCGAGAGTGGAATTATGTGCTTGTCTATAAATTAGACCGTTTCAGCCGTAACAAATACGAAACCGCCATACACAAAAAGACATTGAGAGATAACGGCGTTAAAGTTTTATCGGCAATGGAAAACATACCCGATACACCCGAAGGCATTATACTCGAAAGTTTACTCGAAGGTATGAACCAATACTATTCGGCAGAACTTTCGCAAAAGGTTAAGCGCGGTATGAAAGAAACGAGATTGAAAGGCTTATATCAAGGCGGCGGCTTGCCTTATGGGTATAGAGTAGAACAACGCAAAGTCGTAATAGACGAAACCACAGCCGACACAGTACGCTTTATGTACGAGCAGTATTCAAAAGGCGTTTATGTGAAAGAAATAATCTCTCAACTTACAAACAAAGGAATTTTATACAAAGGCAAACCGTTTGCGCCAAATACCGTTTACGGCATACTTGCAAACGAAAAGTATTCGGGCGTTTATATGAAAGACGGCGAAACCGTAGATAACATTTATCCACAACTTATTTCAACCGATATTTACAAAATCGTCCGCGCGAAAGTCGAACAAAACAAATTCGGGAAACGCAGTGTTAAAGCAGTATATTTATTGCGCCATAAAGTAAAATGCGGTTACTGCGGCAGACCGATAAGCGCAGAAACGGGAACGGCACGCAACGGCGATATAAAGCGTTATTACAAGTGCATAGGACGAAAGAAAGATAACAACGGCTGTATCAAAACACAAATACCGAAAGACTTTTTAGAAGAATTTGTTACGAACAGTATCATACAAGTAATGACCGAAACGAAAAACCTTGATAATATCGTTGCCGAGATTATGAAACGGCAAAGCAAAGACGAAAACGGAAATCTCAAAATGCTTACAAATGAAAAACACCGTATAGACAGAGCGTTGGAAAATCTTGTCAATGCGATTGAAAACGGTATCGTTTCAAATACAACGAATAAGCGTTTGCACGACCTTGAAAAACAGCAAGAGCAGTTAGAACGGCAAATACTCATAGAACGCAGTAAAACCGCCGTAAAACTTTCCGACAGCGATATACGGCAATATTACGAACAAGCGTTAAAGTTGGAAACGAAAATGCTTATAAACTTTCTTGTAAAGGAAATCGTGCTATATAACGACAAAATAGAAATTTACTTTAACGCACCCATAAAACAAAGTCCCGATGACGGTAATCGGGGCTTTTTATTTTACTCGAATTACGGCAATTTACATTACAAAGTGCAAAATGTAAAGGCTATTCAAAACCGTAAAATGCAAGTAGATATGTATATCATCGTATAAGACAAAACGCAACGGCTATTTATTCCACGTTCCGCTTGACGCGAGCCGCGCAAGAGCGTGTATATAGGCAAATAAGGGCGAAACGCGCAACCCACCGCAAGACGGTGGGTTTTGGTTTGCCTTTGGCAATGACAGCCTAACACGCTCTTTTCTCACGTCAAGCGGCTTTCGCGGCATAAACCGCCGTTGCTGTCTATAAAAATAACCTAAACTAAACCATTTACTTACGGTTCAATTTAGGTTATTCGTGGTGCGAGCGACAGGACTTGAACCTGCACGGTTACCCACCGGATCCTAAGTCCGGCGCGTCTGCCAATTTCGCCACGCTCGCAAGCTTTTATATTGTGTCACAATATCTCGCATTCTTCAAGCGATTTGAACGTGTTAACCGACCGCGCCGACAATTACTTCTATTGCAAGCCCGATAAATACCGCACCGCTCAACAGCACCGCGAATTTTCCTATTCTTTTTCCCAATTTTTTACCGGTCGTATAACCTGCTATAAAGAAAACGAATATTACGGCAGTTATTATCATCGCACACAGCGCGACGTTAACTAAGTTATAGTCCGGTATCGTAAGACCTACGGCGAATGCGTCTAAAGCCGCAACTACGCTTTGCACGGCGAACTCCGCCACGCCTGTTGCCGGCATGCGCTTCTGCCTGCGCAGCTCTTTTATTCCGCCCACAGTCATTTTAATTCCCAAAAACAACAAGACTGCCACGGCACACCAGGTAAGCACGTCTTCGGTAACGCCTGCGTATCGCACGCAACCGATAACGGCATACCCTATCCACAGCGCCGCGGCGTGACACACCGCGAACACTGCGGCAAACGTCACGGCACGCTTCATTCCCATTCGCGGCTCCGTCCGACCGTTTAACCCGTTTGCCATTGCGACCATAAACGATTCAAACGCGAGTCCGACCGCAAACATAAGACTGTTTACGAGCATAACGCCGCTCATGTTTTTCCACCACGTAATGCGTTCATGCTCATTATATGTAAGTAGTCACTATTATTTCGACGGCTATCGCGAAAAATACGAGCGCGCCCAATACGGTCGCTACGCGTGAAAATTTTTCATTGAACTTCTTGCCGAGCGCAAAGCCGCATAAATACGTTACAAACGTGACCGACGCAATGATGGCGCAGCAAACCGCCGCAGCGCCGGCGCCGTATTCTTCTATAGTAAATCCCACCGTCAGGGCGTCGACAGACGTAGCCGCACACTCGAAGAGCACTGCGACTATCCCGGTTGCCGTATGTATTTGATCGGATTCGTCATGTTTTTTTACGAGCATTCGAACTCCCAAAAATACTATTACCGCCGCTGCCGCCCAAGCGAAATATAATTCTATATTTTGATAAAATTCGAATGCAGTATGTGCTATAAGCCATCCGAGCATCGGCGCCGCGAATTGGAAGATCGAAAACGCCGTCGCAGTCAATACCGCACGCAATTTGATCCTGCCGGTCGTTTGTCCGCTCATTCCGCACGCAAGCGCCACAAGAAAAGCATCGACAGCAAGCCCGACCCCGAACAGTATGCTATTCAAAAAAAACAAATTATCCGTTTGCATAAAGATTTTCCAAAGTTATGACCGAACATCGGCTATATTCGGTATATGTGAAAAATCTTATCTGTGTGTTTCGTTTTTATCGCGATCATTCAACACGCTTACGTGCGAAATGACAACAATTTTCAAACGCGACACTACATATACGAGCTTATATATATCGGCAAGAAAAAGACGGAACGATATTTTTTTCGTTCCGCCTCGGATTTGTTACGTTATATTGCGATTGCGATATAAAGTTATCATTCCATTTCGAACGCGCCCGTATACAGCTGATAATACTGGCCCTTTTGTTCGAGCAGCTTCTCATGACTGCCACGCTCGATAATTCTACCGTGATCGAGTACGATTATAACATCGGAGTTCTTTATAGTAGAAAGCCTGTGCGCGATGACAAAGACCGTTCTACCCTGCATGAGTGCGTCCATACCGCGCGATACTATCGATTCGGTACGCGTATCGATAGACGACGTAGCTTCGTCGAGTATCATAACCGGCGGATCTGCAACAGCCGCACGGGCAATGGATAAGAGCTGGCGCTGACCTTGCGATAGATTCGAGCCGTTGCCCGATAGCATTGTCGAATATCCGTCCGGCAATCTCGTAATAAAGTCATGCGCTCCGACACGCTTTGCTGCGTCGATACATTCGTCATCCGTCGCGTCGAGTTTACCGTAGCGAATATTGTCCATAACGGTGCCGGTAAAAAGATTTGTATCCTGTAAAACTATGCCGAGACTGCGGCGAAGATCGGCTTTCTTTATCTTGTTGATATTTATGCCGTCATAGCGCACTTTTCCGTCTGCAATATCGTAGAATCTGTTTATAAGATTGGTTATAGTTGTCTTACCGGCGCCGGTCGCACCGACAAACGCCACCTTTTGCCCGGGTTTTGCGAAAATCGAGACGTCGTGCAAAACCGGCTTACCCTGTTCATACTCGAAATCCACTTCTTCCAAAACCACGTCGCCCTGAAGTCGCGTATACGTGACGGTGCCGTCGCCGTGCGGATGTTTCCACGCCCATATATGCGTACGCTCTTCGCACTCGACAAGTTCGCCGTTCACTTCTTTTGCATTTACGAGTTTAACGTATCCGTTGTCAACTTCGGGTTTTTCGTCTATAAGATCGAATATACGCGTCGCACCCGCCAAACCCATAACGACTGAGTTGACTTGGTTCGAAACCTGGTTTATATTGTTGCAAAACTGCCGTGTCATCTGCAAGAACGCGACGACGAGCGGTATGGCAAACACCGCAAGCGACGGCGAAAACACCATGCCGAGCGAAACGTTCGACACGCCCTTGATTATAAATACGCCGCCGAGTATCGCTACGATAACATACAGCACGTGACCGATATTACCGAGTATGGGCATAAGCATATTCGCGTATCTGTTTGCACGCGTGGACTGATCGCAGAGATAATCGTTTATCTTATCGAAGTCCGCCTTCGATTGCTCTTCGTGGCAAAAAACTTTTACGACTTTTTGCCCGTTCATCATCTCTTCGATAAACCCTTCGGTCTTGCCTACCGCATGCTGCATTTTAAGGAAATACTTGCCCGCGCCGCCACCGACGGTTTTTGTCACGAAGACTATAACAACGATGCCTGCAATAACGACAAGAGTCAGCCATACGCTGTACCAAATCATTATGATAAACAGCGTCAGCACCATAATCGACGACGACAAAAGCTGCGGCAAAGACTGCGATATCATTTGACGCAACGCGTCGATATCGTTTGTGTAGTAGCTCATTATGTCGCCGTTGCTGTTCGTATCGAAATACTTGATGGGAAGATCCTGCATCCCGTCGAACATATGTCCGCGCATTTTTTTGAGAAATCCCTGCGTAATGACAGCCATCATCTGTTTATCGATAGCGCCCATTACAAGCGATACGACATACAGTCCGATAAGCACCAGCATTTGCTTGGTTATTTCCCAGCCGTACTCGGTCCAACCGCCCCCGGCTTTGAGCGCTTCGCCGACGGTCGTGAATACACGTTCCATAAATATCGACGGCAGCGAACTTATAACGGCGTTTACGACAATGAATATGAGCGTGAACGTCATCATTTTGGGATATGCCGCAAATAGCGCTTTCAGCGTGCGTTTGAGAACACCCTTCTTCGGTTTCATTTTCGGAGGTTTATTAGGCATGAGCGCCTCCTTTTTTCGCCGAAATTGTATCGATCGCTTCATCGCTGTCGCGTTTGTTTTGCGTGGTGAATACCTCGGTATAAATTTGATTGACGCCAAGCAATTCGTCGTGCGTACCTATCGCGTCTATCCTGCCGCCGTCCATAACGATAATACGGTCGGCGTCCTCAACCGACGACGTGCGCTGCGCAATGATTATCTTGGTGGTCTCTGGAATAAACTCGCGAAATGCTTTACGGATAAGCGCGTCGGTCTTGGTATCGACTGCGCTCGTAGAGTCGTCGAGAATAAGTATCTTGGGCTTTTTAAGCAATGCGCGAGCGATACATAACCGCTGTTTTTGCCCGCCGGAAACGTTGGCGCCGCCCTGCTCGATATACGTATCGTAACCGTTCGGAAAACCTTGGATAAACTCGTCGGCTTGAGCAAGCTTACATGCGGTGACGAGCTGTTCGTCCGTAGCCTCGGGATCGCCCCAGCGCAAGTTTTCTTTTATAGTTCCGGAAAACAGTTCGTTCTTCTGTAAAACGACGGCGACGCTGTTTCTGAGCGAGTTAATATCATAATCGCGCACATCCTTTCCTCCGACCTTGACATCGCCTTCTGTGACGTCGTAAAGCCGCGAAATAAGATTCACGAGCGTGGTTTTGCTCGATCCCGTCCCACCGATTATACCTATCGTTTCGCCCGATTTGATATGTAGATCGACCGATTCGAGCGCGTTTCGCTCCGCCTTTTTTGAGTATTTAAAGCTTACGCCGTCGAAATCTATCGAGCCGTCCGCAACTTCGGTGATCGCGTTTTCGGGACTTTTGAGCGTACTCTCTTCGTCAAGCACTTCGCATACGCGACGCGCGCTCTCGACCGACATGACGATCATGGCGAACACCATCGAGAACATCATTAGCGACATGAGTATCTGCATGCCGTAAACTATAAGCTGCGAGACTTCCGCAACATTGACCGACGTACCGCTCGTTTTCAATATGAGATACGACCCGATAAAAAGCACGGACGACAACACCCCGTAAAAGAAAAATTGCATTACGGGGTTATTCCATGCCAAAAGCCGCTCGGCCTTTGTGAAATCGATTTGTACTTCAGTCGCGGCGCGATCGAACTTTTTCTTTTCGTAATCTTCGCGCACGTATGATTTTACGACCCGTATACCGCGCACGTTTTCCTGAATCGACTCGTTGAGATTGTCGTACTTTTTAAATACCCGATGATAAAGCGGCATGGCTTTTTTCATAATAAAAAACAATATGACCGACAACACGGGTATAACGCCTACGAATATCCATCCGAGACTGCCGCCCATAACAAACGTCATCACGAGCGAAAATATCATCATGAGCGGGCAACGAACGGCGATCCGTATTATCATCATGAACGACATCTGCACGTTGCTCGTGTCCGTGGTCATGCGCGTTACAAGCGACGACGTGGAAAATTTATCGATATTCTCGAACGAAAAATCCTGTATTTTATAATACATGTCCTTGCGCAGATTCTTCACAAACCCCGACGACGCTTTTGCACAAAACGCGCCGGAAAGCGTACCGCAAACGAGCGACGCAACCGCCATTGCGATAAGTATTCCGCCGTACATTAATATTTGGCTCATTTCTATCTGCGTCGCGTCTTTAACGTCTATTGCATTGACGAGCATTGCAATAACAAACGGAATCAGGCACTCCAAAACAACTTCGAGCGCTACAAAAATCGGAGTCAATATCGATGCGGTCTTATACTCTCTTATACTTTTTGCCAACTTTTTGATCATTTATATCTACACTTATTCCAATATCCAAATGTACTATTACTAATTTTACCATTGATATTTATTTTTGTCAAACGCTTTTTACGAGATATAAAATTATGTTGCAAAAGTTTTTTTGTTGTTCCGAAACCCGCCACGTATGAACACTTTACATACACGAGTGATACGATTTTACGACATACAAAGCTCCGACATATATGTACCCGCTGTGTTTATTGCTTTGCCGTAAGCGGAGCGCAACGAGGTCTAAAGCTCCCTACGAAGATCTTTCTGTTATAGTTTTACGATAAGCAATTATATTCTGTAATTCGCATAATAGGCAGATCCTTATTTACCTGCCGTAAAGAATTTTTGTTGTGCAATTCGTAGGGCAGGCAGACCCTTGCCTGCCGTTTCTTCGTTTATTGCTTTGCCACAAGCGGAGCGCAAGGGTCTGCGCTCCCTACGAAGATCTTTCTGTTATAGTTTTACGATAAGCAATTTCATTGTGTGATTCGTATGAGCGTGAGTTTGCCTGTCCCACTTTGTCATTTCGACCGGAGCGTCAGCGGAGCGGAGAAATCTCACTTTCGCAGTAAAATTG
>CAJUQF010000091.1 GCA_910588315.1 uncultured Christensenellaceae bacterium
CGGCTATCCCGCCGATACCGCTCGTATTGGCTACCGCAAAATCGCCGTCCGTAGCAACGGTCGCATAATTTTTCAATCCCGTGAGTTTCCCGATAACGCCGCCGCTTTTGACATCGTAACCGACCGTGCCGCCGACTATATTACCGCCCTTAACGTAACCGTAAGACGTGCAATTATTTATATCGCCGTAGGACCATGCAGCGATAAGCGCCGCGTATTGAGCGTTGGTTTCCATGTTCCCGTACACGGCGCAATTATCTATAGACGCGCCGTTGATAGCGACAAGCATACCGATATAGTTTACGGCGCTCGTTCCGCTCACACTACCGAACAGAGTAAGATTTTTGATAGCGCCCGTCGCGCTGTTGAAAAATCCCTTATTTTTGCCGTATACGAGCGCAACGTTATAAACGACATGCCCGTTCCCGTCGAACGTGCCTTTGAACCCGTTTGACGACGAGCCGCCGCCGATACCGCTCCACGTACAATCGGCAAGATCTATGTCCGCATTGAGTTTAACGTACTTTCCGTCGTAATACGCGTTATCGGTTTGACTATCCTTAAAATATGCAAGCTGGTCCGCCGTTTCTATAATATACGGGTCGCTCTCTGTGCCGGTACCCGACGCGAAACCGCTTGCGACTTGAACGCCGTCCCAAACGGAATCCGCGTATATCACGGCGCCGCCGTCTGACTTACCCACAATCACGCCGCCGCCGTTGCCGACCGCATAGTTCATCGCGTAAACGCCGTCCGCGGTTATCACTGCGTTGCCGCGGCAATATTCGACGTTTCCGGCGTTCACTCCGACTATACCGCCCGCAGTGATCGCAGACACGCTGCCCGATACTTTACAAGCGCGTATCGTTCCGTAATTAAAAGCCGCAATGCCGCCCGCAATCTGCGCGCCCGTGACGTCTGCCGATACGTTCAACCGCGACACATGCCCTGCATTGCAGCCGAACACACCGCTATCGCCTTTTAAAGTCAACGTATGTCCGTTGCCGTCGAAATGTCCTTTAAACATATTCTCCTGCGTGCCGATAGCGACGAATCCGTCCGACAAATCGATATCCGATTTTAACGCAAAGTATTTTCCCGTCGTATCATATCCGCTATCCACGCACTCGGAAAGGAATATCATCTCGCTGCGCTTATCGAACATATAAGGATAGTCTTCGCCGCCGAGATCGGGATTGAACGCCATGCGGTATACCGCCGTATAGTTCGCATCGCCCGTAACCGTCGGAAGATCGGCGATCTCGCCCGTACCGTCGTTCCAGCATACAAATTCCGAAATAATATTGCCGGTACCGCCGCCGAGAGTCGCGCCCGTATATTCGATCTGCGCACCGTACTCGAGCGTCTTGCGTTCCAACTCGCCGTCGTCATCCGAGAAGACAACGGTATAGCTTTTGACATAACGGTCGTAGATAGCATACACAGACATATCCGCATCGGCCGAAAGCGCCGCCGGCTCGCCGTCCTTCTCTGCGCTCCAACCGACAAACGTATAACCGTATTGCGCGTCGCCACGATTTATCGGAGTTTCGCCGTCGTATACTATTTCACTATGCTTTAATATCTCCCGCCGCGCTATCTCCGAGCCGTCGGCATTTACGAACACTATGGTAAACGTATTCGACAGCACCGCAAAAGGAATGACCTTTTCTATCCGGTTATAATTATCGGTACCTTCTACCGTCGCTTTGGCAAAATAATTGCCCTTGACGCTCGGCGCTTCCGAAGTAAATTCGCCGTCCGGCGAATTGCCGTAAGTCCAAACGATACTGCCGAATTTCGCCGCACCCTCGGGATCGCCCGCAGGCTCGCCGAGCATACGGTCCGATATGTTCGGCTCTTCCGTCCAGACGTTGTCCGCTTTGGCTATCACGAACTTATATTCGAGATCCGCGTCCGTACCGTCGCTCCAACATGTGTGCGTTTTGTCTTTTAACGAAACTTTTACCGTATAATCCCCTGCATCGGTCTTAACGGCATTCGTTATTTTATACTTGTCGCCTGCTGCTATTTCATAGCGAATGCTCTCGCCTGTATAAACGTATTCGCGAGTATCCGCATCCGGCTTATCGACTTTTTCCCGATCGAGCGCACGCGGCGAAAACACCGCGTACAGATCGATGTTTTTATCGGCCTTAATATCGTGCATTACGGCGCCGCCAACAGTAAAAGCCCAACCGTCGAATACATATGTAAACTGCTCGTCGGGCTTTTTTTGCGGCGTATCGCCGTCGTATACGATCGTTTCGCCGTCCTTGACCTTTTTCTCGGCAAGCAACGTAAACCCGTCATCCGAATAAAATTTCACTACGCGCATGACGGTTACCGCATCGCCGCCGCCGTTACCGTCCGGCGTATTGCCGCACGCCGCGACAAACATTATGCACATAATACATATCGCCGCTGCCGATAATATCACTTTGATTTTTTTCATGCTTATACTACGACCTCCACCGTACAGCTTATATTATACTTTTTTCAAGCCGACGTTTCAATGGCAATTATTTTACGGTTTTTAACATTTCTTATACTGCGTCCCTTGACATGTACCGATATAAGGAATATAATCGTGTTATGGAAAACATTCTCGGCAAACTGACGGTATACGACATAGCCGTATGCGCGGACATATTTTCTTCGGCAGGCACAAGGCGCGACATTACAAACAGGAATTGGTACGGGCTTATATTTTCCACCAAAGGAAAAGTCAATTACTATCATAACGGCAGCGTTTATACGACCGACGAAAATCATTTTATTCTGGTACCACAAAAAAGTACGTACTATCTTGTTTGCGAACAAGAGGACGTAGGTCCGGTCTTGAATTTTTACTGCAATCTCAATCTCGACAAGTTTATGAGTTTCGAATTTTCCGACCGTCAAATAATCGGCGACGCCGAAAAAGTCGTTACGTTATGGACTGACAAACGACCCGGCTGGCAGCTTACCGCAAAATCATTGATATACAAAATATTATCCGCGCTGTTCGACGGCAATCGAAACACTATTTTTCCCACGCACGTAAAAACCGCAATTTCTTTTATATATAAAAATTACGGCGACTGTACGCTCGATAACGCGCAAATCGCCGCAAGCGCCAATATAAGCCAAATATATCTGCAAAAAGAATTCATAAAATACATCGGGCAGCCGCCGCAAAAATTTTTGCAGAAGATCCGAATAAACAATGCCGCGGAACTGCTCGTATCCGGCACGCTTACGGTCTCCGATATATCACAGAAAACGGGATACGCGAGCGTATACCATTTTTCGCGGGCATTCAAAAACATTATGGGCATGTCGCCTTTGCAGTACCGCAAAAGCTCCGGCATAATGTAATATCAACCGAGATATTCCAAACGTTTGATCACGTGGTTTTGATATTCCGTCGACAGCTCGTTGAAATATCCGCTCCAGCCCCATACCCTGACTATCATATTCTTATGCGCGTCGGGATTGATCTGCGCGTCGAGCAGCGCGTCGCGATTAACTGCGTTAAGCTGGAGTTGGTGTCCCATCATTCTGATAAACGTCTTTACGAGCGCCGCAACTTTTTTTATGCCGCTGTCGTTTCTGAACACCGTGTCGTGGAACTCGAGCGTCAGCGGACCGCCGTTACAGCATTTTGTGAGATCGGGTTTTGTAAACGAGTTTATAACGGAAAGCACGCCGTCCGTCACGATACCGAGCGACGGCGAATAATTGGCGGCAAACGGCTCGCCTTTTTTTCTGCCGTCAGCAGTCGCACCCAGCGTTTCCGACAGCCACACGTAATACATAGCCGTTCCCGTGCCGGCGCGGAACACGCCGCCGCGTTCGTTTTTGTGCGCGGCGCAGGCTTGGGAAAACCCGTCCATCAGCTTTATAAGCATGTCGTCCGCAAGTTCGTCGTTATTTCCTACTTTGGGCGCGGCGAGCATAAGTTTACGCTCGCGCTCGAACCCGACGAAATCGGCGTCGAGAGCGCGTTTTAACGTATCGAAATCGAAATTGCCCTCATCGAACACGTTCTTTTTTATCGACGCGAGCGCGTCCGCCGCATTGGAAAGTCCCGCGCCGTGGATACCGTAATTGTTATACTTACCGCCGAGCGAGATATCCCTGCCCGATCTTATGCACCCGTCCATCAAAATACTTTGAAACGGCGACGGCTCGATGGAAATATTGCGCGTTTCACGCACTATCTTTTCCACATACTCGCCGAGTATGCGCTCGGTCAGATCATAGAACCCGTCGAAAGTATTTATGCCGTCCGCGCGATAGATCGCGTCGCGCACCACGGCGGGAAAACCGACTGCGTCGATATTGGGTATATCCATGCCCTTGCCCGGTATGATAAACTCCCAGCATGCGGCGACCGTATAGTCGTACGCGTCGCGCTCGTCGTAACCGAGCTTTACGAGCGCCGGGATCACGACGTCGTCGTTGCTGTACTGCGGGAATCCGAGTCCGCGCTTTGTCAGTCTCGTCCCGAGTTCGTAAACTTCGTCGGGCGTTTTAGAACAAACGCGCACGTTGATCTTGGGGTCGATAAGACCGAGTTCGAGCGACGCTTCCAGACAAAGTTTGCAAATATCGTCGAACACGTACGTGCCGTCGGGAGTCAAACCGCCGAGCATCAAACTCTGACCGTTGTCGCCCTGCTGTATGCCGGGATACATATCCGCGTCGAAGTTGAGCGATATAAAGAATTCTTCGGTAAGATCTTTTGCCGTCTCGCGATCGAGTTTGCCCGACTTGACGTCATGCTCGTACAGACTGCGCATATACTCGTCGAACCGTCCGAGCGTATTGTGTTTGTTGCCGTTTAGCCAAAGCATGAAATTGATGAGCCGCAAAAATACGAGCGCCTCGTAATAGCTTTTTGCGCCCTTTCTCGGCACGCGTTTGAGCGCCGCCGCGAGTTCCCGGCAACCGAGTTCTTCGGCTTTCGCTTTGTATTTATCCGCTACGGTATACACCGCTTCGATACATACGAGCATAGCGCAAAGCTCGTCATGCTCCGCGGTATTTTCCTCGAACTCGCACGTGCTCGATACTATCTCGCCGCGAACGTGTTCGAGTCCGCAAGAGATCACATGCTCGTAGTTGCTCGAAATATTACCGACGACGCCGCTGTCGAAGATGTAGAAATCGCGTTGACGCTCGCTCTGTTCTTCCGCAGTAAAAAGCGGCGGAATATTCGCGACCGAACGCATAAAACCTATCCTGTCGCCTTTGTAAAGTCTCGCCTGTTCTTTCTCCGCGAGAAATTTCAATCGCTGTGCGGAACGCATGCTCCATGACAGCCCGCGCCGAAAAAAATCCGTCGCCACATCGTACTCGGTCGTATCGCGCTCATTGCGATAATCGCGCGCCTGCAAACGATCGTATATCTTAATTACTCTTTCGGTCATAACTACTCCTTAATACACGCGCGCATCGATGCCGAGTGCGGTAAAAAACTCCGGACGGACTCTCGGCTCTTTGCTTTCGTCGAAACACGGATCGTAATCCATGCCGAGCGACGAATACTTACTGCCCGCAAGCTTATTGTACGGCAGCAGTTCGATGAAGTCGGCATTACTGCTTTTTACCGTATCGCCGACGGCGCGATAGTTGCTCTCCGTATCGGTGACGCCCGGTATGAGCGGCATACGCACGGCAAAAGAAACGCCGCTATTCGACAGTCGCTTCAAATTGGCAAGTATGACGTCGATATCCGCGCCGGTGTATAGGCGAGCTTTTTTCTTGTCGTCCAAAAGTTTCAAATCGAAATAAACGAAGTCGACAAGCGGTATCACGCGCATAAAATCCTTTTCGCTTACATATCCGCCCGTCTCTATGACGATGTGCAGTCTGTCTCGAATAAGCCGCACGGCCTCCGCGACGAACTCCGATTGCAATAAGCACTCGCCGCCGCTGAACGTCACGCCGCCGCCGTTGGCGTTTAAAATACGCTCGTTTTTGAGCAGTTTTACGGCAAGCTTATTGGGTGTATACTCTTCTCCGGAAACCCGCCACAGTCCTTGCGGACAGCGCTCCGCCGCGCTTTGCATGCTGTCGGACTCAAGCAGTCGAAAGTTCTCGCACGCGCCGCATTTAAGGCAATGCCCGTCGCGGCGCACGAGCTGTTTAGCCATGCTCAAGCCTTCGGGATTGTGGCACCATTTGCACCTCATACCGCAGCCCTTCATAAAAACCGCGGTGCGTATGCCCGGTCCGTCGTACAGCGCAAACTCTTCGACCGAAAAAACCGTTCCTTTCATAACTTTAATATCCGGTTTTGCTTGCAATTACGGAGCGCATGATCCGCGCTCCGTACTGCCTGCTTATTTTTATATTACGTTCTGTCGAACCACACTTTCATGAATCCGCCGCCGCGATTGCCGCGAAGATAGAACGGAATGAGCGTAAGCGCACCGTTCTTATTCTCGATGCCGGTTATCTTTATAGTGTTTACCGCGATGTCGACATATTCGTTTTCGGACATGCGGTATGCAAAATCGCTGTCGTTTACGACTATCTCGGTCACGCAATTTTCGCCGACTGCAAAATCGCTCTTCAGATCCGCGTTGTCTTCGATCTCGGCGCAGTAAATGAACGAACCGTAACGGAACGCCACTTTGTTTTCGTTGGCTTTCGCGTTATCCTGCGTAACGCGCAAAACGTTCTTTTCGAACACGATCCGTATATCCGCACTGCCCGTAACGTTGACGCCGATATACCCGTCGGCGTCCGCTTTCGCTTCCACAGCCTTGCCGTTGACGGTGAGCGTCGCGCCGCTCGCCCAGCTCGGCATACGCAGTTTGAGTTTCGCACTGCCTTTTACCGAAAAGCTTGCGCGATTTCCGCTAGGCATATCGGTGTCCTGTATGACCGTAACGTCGTTACTTCCCACCGTGCTTTGCAGCGAACTCGATACGTACTGATTGACAAACAGCGTGTCGTCCGTTTTGGCGTAGATGATCTCAAGAAGTTCCGAGAAAAACTTAAGGAACATCGGCACGCAACACGGCGTCGCATTGGAGAACATCGGGCGCGTGTAATTATCCGAGATCATGGGGTTGGTGTAATAGAACGAATTGCCGTCCAGACCCAAACATCCGAGTATGCCGTTATACATTTCGAGTTCTACGGTATCCGCATACTCGGCGTTGCCGAACAGATAGAACATGTTCTGCCCGAAGAACGCCATGCCGACAGACGCGCACGTCTCGCAATAACCGTTGTGCGGAAGTTCGTTACTGCCGCCGTAAGCCTCGTCGCCGTCATGCGTACTTCCGGTACCGCCGGTGATATACATCTGCGAGCCGACTATGTTCTGCCAAACGCGCTCCGCCGCCGCTACGAATTCGTCGTTTTCCTGACGGTTCCCGATATAAGCGATACCGTTATACCAAAGGTTGGCGCGCACCGCGTGACCCGTCGCATCGGTAAGCTTATCGTACGTAACGTTGTCCTGCGCATAAGCGCCGTAGTTTGTCGTGTTGTATCTGCCTTCCGAATTGCCGCGGTCGGTTATCCAGGACGCCGCGATCTCTTTGTACTTGGGAAGGCGTATATCGAGCGTATAATACCTGTCCTTGTTCGATAATCCGTCTGCGTGAGTATAGCGGTCTTCCATGAGCTTTACAAGCTCGGGATGCTCGTTATAAAGATCGTAAAGCCGTTGCAGCGCCTCTTCCGGCAACTCGTGCGGCGGCACTACTTTGTAGCCTTTATAACCGTCGCGACCGTCGATATAGTCGATCAAAAATTCCGTAAAACGCGTAGCCGCGTACAGCAAACGCGTGTCGCCCGTCGCGTTATAGTGATACACCGCCGCCTCGGCAAGACAGCCGAAGTTGTAAATATCGTGATGCCATCTGCCTGACGACTCCGCCTCGTCGACGACATAGTTCTGCGCGAGTATGTTATACGTGGAGAAATATCCGTCCACGGGTTTGCCCTTGCCGTCCTTGCCGGTGGTCTTGAGCGTAGCAGCGTAAATGCGGTCTACGTATCCGTCCAATCTCTCGACGAGCTCTTCGACGTCTTTCTTATATTCCGGGTTCGATCTGTTGACGATGATAAACTCCGACGCCGCGCGTATAC
>CAJUQF010000092.1:0-914 GCA_910588315.1 uncultured Christensenellaceae bacterium
GAGACCACTATACCTATATAAATACGGGTGTTCTAACAGGGTTAAATAAAGGTGCTATTATTAAATGTTGAAATTTTTCCCGTGTCGACGTTGCGGCAATGGCGTATATTTGCTTGACAGCGAACTTTGCGTTATGATATAATGATTAACGAACCGCACGAAAAGGGTATTTTTTAATTCGGGATTCTAAAACCCCGAAACCCCGACGGCGAATACTAAACGGAGGTTATGCTATGTTTGCGATTATCGAAACGGGCGGAAAGCAGTACCGCGTAAGCGTAGGAGACGTTCTCGACGTAGAGCGTATCGACGCGGAGCAGGGCGCTACCGTCAACTTGAAGGTGCTTATGACCGGCGAAGGCGAGAGTATCGTCGTCGGTAAAGACGCGGAAACCAAGGTCGTCAATGCGACGGTGGTGCGTCAGTTAAAAGCCCCCAAAGTAGTTGTTTTCAAGTACAAAGCAAAAAAGAATGTGCGTAAAAGACAGGGACACCGTCAATTATACACGCGCATCAAGATCGATTCTATCGTATGATAACGGTCACGCTGTCGCGTAGCGGCGGCAATATAACAAAAGTGCGTGCTATCGGTCACAGCGGACTTGCGGAGCGCGGAAACGATATTCTCTGCGCCGCGGCGTCGGCTATAATCCAAACGGCGTATCTTGCATTGAAGGACGTCGATGAAGAAACCGAGTATGTACGCGATACGAAGAGCGGACTTTTCGAGTTTACCGTAGGGAATAAGCGACCGGAAAGCAACGTAATACTTCGTGCAATGATCGTGGGGTTACACGATTTATCGAGCGGTTATCCGCAAAACATTAAATTGGAGGAACAATAACATGTTTATAAATATTCAGTTATTTGCTCATAAAAAGGGCGGCGGCTCTACCAAGAACGGCAGAGACAGT
>CAJUQF010000092.1:924-8029 GCA_910588315.1 uncultured Christensenellaceae bacterium
CGCGTATAAAGATCGAAAGCATCGCATGACGCGGGTATCCTTCCTTTACGAAAACGGGGCGATAACGCGCGTGCGCGCAGACGGGCACAGCGGATACGATGACGGCAACGACATTGTGTGCGCGGCAGTCTCGACGCTCGTGCAAACGGCGTACCTCGCGTTAAAGGATATAGGAGTTAAAACCGAGTACATTCGCGACGACGGCAGGTTCGAGTTTTCCGTCGAATGTTCAAAAGATACGCGGCACGACGCGGATGTGATCCTTCGGGCAATGACCGTAGGTTTGCGTGACTTACAGAGCGGGTATCCGCAAAATATTAAATTGGAGGTTTGAAATGTTTATAGATATTCAGTTATTCGCTCACAAAAAGGGCGGCGGTTCAACCAAAAACGGCAGAGACTCCAACGCTCAGCGTCTCGGCGTCAAGCGCTCGGACGGACAGTTCGTATTGGCGGGCAATATTCTTGTACGCCAACGCGGCACGAAGTTCCATCCCGGCGAGAATGTCGGGCTTGGCGGAGACGATACGCTGTTTGCACTCGTTGACGGCAATGTCAAATTCGAAAATAAAAACAATCGCAAGCAGGTAAGCGTTTACCCGATGGCAAACTAAAACTAAAAGGGCTTTAAACGCCCTTTTTTCATATCCGCAATGCGGTGAGCCGATGCTTGTCGCGGTTTTCTTATAAGGTATATTATGTACACTACCGAAACGAATAAAATAATCGTTGACGCCGACGATCTGGACGTTAAGGCTACTCTCGAATGCGGGCAGCTTTTTCGTTTCGAAAAAACCGATCTCGGATACATAGTCAAGTCGGGAGAACATGAGTGTTCTGTCGTCACGGACGGCGGCAAAGTCGTTATCGATACGTCGTCTGTGGATTTTTTCGTGAATTTTTTTAATCTTGATCGCGATATTGGCCGTATGAAACGCGAGCTTGCAAGATTCTCGGAACTTGCGCCGGCGCTCGAATGTTGCGGCGCGCTGAGAATTTTACATCAGCCGTTGTTCGAAACCATAATTTCGTTTATCATTTCTGCCAATAACAATATCCCGCGCATAAAATCTATTATCGGACGAATTTGTTCGGCATTCGGCGACGTGTTTCCGACGCCTGCTCAGCTCGCGGCTATGGATATTCGACAATTGAATGCGATAGGCTGCGGATATCGTTCGCCGTACATATCTGCAACCGCTAAAATATGCGCGGAGACGGACATTCTAAATAGGCTGTATGCGGCGCATACTCAGGACGCTCAAAAGCTGTTGATATCTTTTCCCGGCGTGGGACAGAAGATAGCGGATTGCGTCACGCTTTTTGCGCTCGGCAGGTTCGAAGTATTCCCCATAGATACGTGGATGTTCAAAACGCAGCGAATCGGGTTGGAAAACGAAGCGCAGGTGCGGACGAGACTTATGGAAAAATACGGCGAGTATTCCGGTTATGCGCAGCAGCTTTTATATTATTACAATGCTATACTTCGCAGGGGATGATACGTAGATGCTTGCAAAAAGTTTTTCGCAATTATTCGATTCTATGAATATGGTAACGGTCTGTCTTTGGATCGTAGGGTTCATACTTTTTTGCGTGGAATTTTTTCAGCCTATGCACGGTGTTATGTATATACTCGGCGGCGGTTTGACTGCGGGGGCGTTCGTAACGCGCATGGTCTACGGCACGGCAGGCGAAGCGTTTATGTTTGTTCTGATTACGGCAGTATTGCTTTTTGCGGTCCATTGCGTTTCCATCGCGACGCAAAAACGCGATTGGCTCAAAGTTTCGCGGATAGAAAAAGCGGGTGAACGCACGCGAAAATACGGTTCGTTGATAGATCATGTCGGCATTGCCAATACGTCGATAGATCTTACCGGAAACGCTACGATAAACGACGTTAATCTCGTGGTATACAGCGAGACGCCGATAAAACGCGGCGAACGTGTGAGAATAACAAAGATAACGCAGGACCGCATAACGGTGGAGCGTGTCGATGAATATGACGATGATTTGATTTAATACCGTGTGAGTTGTCACGCCCGCGAGTCGGGCGTTTTTCGTTCTATCGATTATCCCGAAATCATAAAATAAAACACCATGAGTTTTATCGAGCAAGCGGCAAAGATATTTTCCGGCACGGCTGAATTCAAATTCCAAGCCGTAATGTTCGGGCGCGACGCTTTTTATATCGAGGGCGCGCGACCCGTAAAGATCGACGTCGGCGAAATGATATTCAAGACATCGCGCGAACTGATCTCGCTTACGGGCGAGAATTTGCATGTTTGCGAACTCGAGACAGACTGCGTTTCAGTGGTCGGTCGGATCGACGGTTTTACGGTGAAGAGCTTATGAGCGACGATATCAAGCGCGATAAGAAAAGCGAAAAGGTTAAAAGACGCCGAGAAAACAAAAAAAAGCGCGACGCCGATCGTTTGCAAAAACAACGGGAAAAAGCCGAGTTGCAAGCGGCGGCACGTTCCGCCGCGGCAAAGCGTAAAGCCGAAGACGCTTTGCGTAAGAAGGAGCGTGACGAACTTATCGCCAAACAACGAGCGATCAAAGCCCAGCGAAAAAAAGAGTTGCGGGAAGAGAAAGACCGGCTTGCCGAAGTCAAGAGAAAAAAACGTCTTGCCGTTTACTCTAAGATAAAATCGAAACTGAAAAATCCAAAAGCCGGATTCGGGTATTCGAATTTCGGATTATTGCCGCGTGTGGAGCTCGGTATCCGCGGCGACAAGACGTCGATTGCGAGCAGGCTTGCGGCGGCAGGTATAAACGTTTCCGATATATGTGTATCTAACGGCGAAACGTGTGTCAAAATACGAAAAAAAGACTTGCGAAAAGCTGTTGCTATTTTGAACGAAATGTGTTATACTCATAAAATAAATGCGACGTACGGAATGGGGCGGAGATGCACGTTTTTTGCGGCGCGTTTCGGGCTTATTGTCGGCGCGATTGCGGCGGCGGTGAGTATGAACATTGCATACGGTTATATTTGGCGCATCGATATTTCCGGTAACGATAAACTGTCGTCGGCGGCTATAGAAGCCGCGCTTAAAGCCGCGGGTGTTTCTGTGGGATGTAAAAAGACCGATCCTTTCGGCAGTCGTGTGGCAGCCGCGCTCGAGAGTATGAACGGCATTGCCGATGCGTCTTGCGAGACGATCGGTACGACGCTTTACGTCAGAGTTCTCGAAGCAGAGGACTTTGTGGCGACAAATCGCTACGGTGAGTATCGGGCGGCGTACGATGCGACGGTGACTCGGCTTGCGGTAAGACACGGTACGGCGCTTGTCGAGCGCGGTGACGTTGTAAAGATCGGACAGCCGCTTGTTTCCGGCGACGTGTATTCGACGTCCGGCGAGCTGTTGTATACCGCAGATTGCGACGCGGACGTTTATGGCAACGTGTCGCTGTCGTTTACGGCGCAGGTATCGCGGACCGCCGTCGATTACAGACGTACCGGTCGGAGTAAGACTCGCACGGTCATGTCGCTTTTCGGCAAGAGTTTCGGTAAGTCGAGATCGCCTTATCCGTCGTATGAAATGATTGCGCATACGGCAAACTACGATGTGTTGATCCCGCTCTATGTTACTTCGTACACGTACTACGAGACCAAACCCGTGGAATACGAACGCGACATAGACGAAGTGTGCAAAAGCTATGCGGCGTCTGTGGCTGAAAAAATGGAGTTTGCCGGTGAATTCGACAGCTCTTACAGCGTTACGGAAAGCGTGGCGGGATTGTATACCGTACATTTGTTTTTAAGCGGAGAGGCGCTGATATCGACCGGCGTGCCGAGGTCCGATTAATATAGGCACATTAATAAACAAGGAAAACTTTTTGGACGAATAACTTGATAAAATCGTTTAAAAACGACGATTTGCGCGCCGTATTCGGTGCGTACGACGCCAATATAAAAATGCTCGAATCGCTTTTGCATGTCGGCGTGCGCGCTACGCAGGACGGCGTGGAGATATCGGGTAAGGTCGCGGATGCCGAAATAGCGGGGCTTTTGATAGACAAGCTGTGCGCGGCGGTGCGTCGTGGCGAAAATATTACTCCCGATAAAGTAAAGCAGTATTACGATATACTCGGCGAAGATCCCGACGGAGTCGACGAGATAACCGCTCAGCCGATTTGTGTAAACGCGCGCGGGCAGAAGATATACGCAAAAACGCTCAGGCAGAAGAAATTCGTCGATGCGGTCACGGGTAATCTTTTGACATTTGCGATCGGTCCGGCAGGTACGGGCAAGACGTATCTTGCGGTCGCAATGGCGGCGAACGCTGTAAAGAAGGGTATGGTCGACAGGATAATTCTTACGCGTCCCGCGATAGAAGCCGGCGAGAAACTCGGATTTTTGCCGGGCGACTTGCAGATGAAGGTCGATCCGTATTTAAAACCGTTATACGATGCGTTAGGAGAAATGTTCGGCGACGATTATACGCGGCTTATAGAGCGCGGGACCGTGGAGATCGCGCCGCTTGCGTATATGCGCGGCAGAACACTGTCGCATGCGTTTATTATACTCGACGAAGCGCAGAACACTACGCCGGAGCAGATGAAGATGTTTTTGACACGGTTCGGCGAAGGAAGTCGTGCGATCGTTACGGGCGATATTACGCAAATAGATATTCGCGGCGAGCAGTCCGGACTTGTCGAAGCGGAACAGGTGCTTAATGATATCGACGGTATCGCGTTTGTACATCTTTCCGAAGACGATGTAGTGCGACACGGACTTGTTCAAAAGATAGTAAAGGCTTACAACAACTATTCGCTAAGGAGAAATCATGTCAGACCCGGTAAGACCGAGCGATAACAGTTCTTATAAACCGCCGAGAAGTTCGTATATATGGCTTGCGGGAACTTTTGTTATAGTGTTTGCGATTATATACATAACGCTTGTCGTTTTTGTACATTATAATCCGACTACGGACGGCATTCTCGGTATGAACGATTTGCAAGCGTATACGTTATACGTGTTTGTATTTCTGTTCTTTCTTGTTGCGCTGTACATTTACCTGATAGTTTCGCGTAAAGATCTGTTGTTCTCGTTAAAACGTGTAAATGCGCTGATGGCGATTTTTACGTTTGTCGTCGTTGTAAATATAGTGCTTATTGCATTTAATCCGTACCTGATTTGCGTGGCGTTGACGTCAATGCTCGTTTTGCCGTTTTCCAAAAAGAGCGATGCGTTTATACTGAATGCTTTCTCGTGTTGGATATCCGCATTCGTTTTGATAGCTACGCTCGAAATAAGCGAGTTTCCCGCGGTCGCGTTTACGCTAATCGCCGGTATGATAGGCGGTGCGGTCGCGACGTATTCGTTCCCGTCGAGCATGACGCGTGTTGTTTCGGTAATCAGAACGTTTGTTGCGGGTACGGCGACGATCGTTGTTTATTTCGTACTTCTTTCAACGTATCAGTTGGATTTCCGTCCGTTCGTGGATAACATTATGTATATAGGCATATCCGTTGCCGGCGAGCTGTTGCTTACCGCCGTGCTTGTGCCTATAATAGAGTGGGTGTTTAATCTTACAAGCGATTTCAAACTTATGGAACTGATCAACCATAAAAATCCGCTTATCCACAGACTGAGTGTCGAAGCGCCGGGAACGTTTAATCACTGCTTGGCGGTCGCCAATTTTGCCGAGATCTGTGCAGACGCTATTGGCGAAGATCCGTATCTTGCCAGGGCGTGTGCTTATTATCACGATGTAGGTAAGCTTTGCAACGTAGAATATTTTACCGAAAATCAAGCGGGTTACAATCCGCACGACGAGATATTGCCGGAAGTTTCGGCGGAGATCATAAGAAAGCATACTACCGACGGCTACGAATTGTGTAAAGAACACCGTATCCCGGAAGAAGTTGCGCACGTGACGATAGAACATCACGGCACGTTGCCGATAATGTATTTTTACAATAAAGCGAAATCGCTTACCGACGGCGAAGTCGATATGGACGAGTATAGATACCACGGCGAGATACCTTCGGGTAAAATGGGTGCGATCATCATGATATGCGATTCGGCGGAAGCTGCGATCCGTGCCATGGACAATCCTACCGGCGATAAAGTGGACAAGCTGTTACGTGGCATGATAGACGAACGGTTGAAACTCGGACAGTTCGATAATTGTGCTATTACCATGCGCGACCTTACGGCTATTCGACTTGCGATAGTCGGCGCTTACGGCGGACTGTTCCATAAACGCATCAAATATAATATCGGACGTGACGGAATAAATGTTTAAACTTACAGGCGACGTGCAAGCGGGTTTTTCTCGGCTTGCGGGAATAATATTTCATACATTAAAACTTTCGGGCGAAGTTGCGGTGGATATCTCCGTAATAGACGATGCCGAAATGCACGAACTCAATAAAAGAACACGCAGCGTCGACAGCACCACGGATGTCTTGAGTTATCCTGCGCTCGACGAGATCAAAGATTTTACAAAAAAGAACTATCCGTTCGATTACGACGATAAGATAAAAGCGGTCGTATTAGGCGAGATCGCAATAAATAAGGATGCTGCGGCGCGACAGGCGGAAGAGTACGGCACGGGTGAACGTGAGATAAATTATTTGTTTGTTCACGGCATGTTGCATTTGCTCGGTTACGATCACATGACGGACGAAGAGAAAAAACAGATGCGCGATGTCGAAGAAAAAGTTCTTGCCGAGACCGATAAGTCCGTAGTCGTAGCCGTAGTCGGCAGACCGAATGGGGGTAAATCGTCTATAGTAAATGCGATAGTAGGCGAAAAAGTCTCTATCGTTTCTCCAAAACCGCAGACCACGCGCGATCGGATAACGGGGATTTGTACTGAGGGCGCGAGACAGATAGTCTTTTTGGATACGCCCGGCATGTTCAGACCGCGCACAAAGCTCGACGAGCATATGGATAGGAGCATACGTAGTTCGCTCGGAGGCGATGCTGACGTCGTTCTCGTAGTTTTGGATAGCACGAAGGGTATGACCGAAGCGGACGAAAAACTTATAACCGAACGATTGAAAAGCAAAGCGCCGCTGTATGTCGCCGTCAACAAGACGGACCTGAAAGGTTTCGACGGAGTGTATCCGATACTCGATAAGCTTAATC
>CAJUQF010000093.1:0-3168 GCA_910588315.1 uncultured Christensenellaceae bacterium
CGACCATGTGCCGTGAATAAAAGCTATATAGAAAGTAAACGCATTTTCGGCACATGGTTCGTTAGGCGCTTGCGTCGACCGACTATAAAATAGCATATATTTAATTTTAATGTGCTATATAAATTTTGAAGATAATACGGCACGCAAAGCCCGCTCGCGAGTTCCGCGGTCAATACGCCCGAACATCGAAAGGACCGTTTTTGCATGAGTGTAATATGGTTAGACCATGCACGGCAGAAAGAGTTATATGTATTTTTGTGCACGCTTAATTTAATTGATTCGGATATTGACATTTAATATAGTACGTAGTATAATAAGGATGCCTATAAGCGGCAGTTTGCGAGGGTGGATCATGAAATCGAAAAAGCTATTGGCAATTATACTGTTATGTATCATGACCTGTATTCCGGTTATATTTATCGGCTGCACTAACCCGTGGAAGGTAAAAAGGGAAGAAAAAGGCTTTTATTACGCTTTTTACGATAAATACGGCGATTGGACCGGCAACGAAAAAAAGGCGGTTTCGGCAGTGATTTTGGGGCGGACGGATGACCAAAAAGCCGTTAATGAGCTGATCATTCCGCAAAAACTCGGCGGGTTTCCCGTAAAACAAATCGGGGGAATTTTCCGTCCGCTCGAAGGGGGCGACGAGTTTTACAGCATAAACTGCGAAAACGTCGGTAAAATAATAATCAACCATTCTTGCACTCTGACAAACGCTTTTAGCTGCCTTAGCGGAGAATTGGAGATAAATGCCGATGTGCTGATAGATACCGCCGATCAATTTGTTTTTTACAGTTACCGTACTATCAGAAAGCTGATAAGGTTTAATGTCGATTTGCGATCTTTGACCGATTATGAAAAATGGTCGGATTTATGGAATTACGATTGGGGTGTTGCCGCGGACAAAGAATTAAAACTGATCGAATTTAACGCCGCCGGCGGACAGCAAAAGACATACGCTTACGTCGCGCAAATGAACATGTCCGTTTTACCGCCAGAACCGCCGACAAAAGAAGGTTATTCCTTTGCGGGTTGGTATGACGAAGATTACGAAAGGGAATGGGATTTCGATACCGATAAAGTAACCGAAAACATCACGCTGTATGCGAAATGGATAAAGAACCGAATAGCCGGCGGAGTAGAGTTGCGATTCAACGGCTAAATTTTCGAAATAATAAAACTACATGTACGCACGGAAAACGCGCTAAACGGTTATGAATTAAAATTATGACTACGAATGTAAGGTTTAACTGCATATAAAAATGTTTTTTTGCCGAAAGAAGCCGTATATATTGCTTTTGACGACGTTATATGGTACATTATTGATTATCAACGAGAGGTAATTCATAAATGGATTGGAATGCGTTTTGGAAGTCTATTGAAAACTTTTTCACGAACAATGTTTGGGATATCGTGCTGTTTTTCGCCGTGCTATTATTGGGCATATTTGCCGTTAAGATCATAGTCGGGATACTGAGGCGCATATTTTCCAAAAGCAGAATGGAAATTATAGCACAGCAATTTATTATTACGATCGTAAAAGTTTTGTTATATCTCGTGCTTGTTCTCGTATTGCTTACGATAATAGGAATACAAATCTCGGGTATAGTGACGGCGCTGTCGGCGCTGTTGCTTGCGGTCGGAATGGCGCTCGAAAGCAATATAGCCAACCTTGCCAACGGTATTGTAATAGTATCGAACAAAATGTTCAAAAAAGGTGATTTTATATCGGTCGACGGAGTGGACGGCAATATCGTCGACATCAATTTTTTGTTCACAACGCTGTCTACGGTAGACAATAAGCGCGTCACGATCCCCAACAGTACCATAGTCAACAGTTCGGTCGTAAATGCCGGAGCCAATCCGCGCCGTCGCGTCGAATTCACGTTCTCGGTCGCGTACGAGACAGACGTCGATGCCGTAAAGAAGATCGTGACCGACGTGATGAAAAGCAACGGCAATGTCCTGCTCGATCCCGAGCCGTTTTGCAGACTAAAAACGCTCGGCGCGAGCGGTATCGATTTTTTCGGACACTGTTGGTGTGATAACGAAGATTACTGGGACGTGTACTATTACGTAATAGAAAACGTGTATAACGAATTTAAGAGGAATAATATAAGCATACCGTACAATCAATTGGAAGTGCGCTCTCGCACGGACAGCGTGATAATGCCGTATTCAATGGCTCCGTTACCCGAACGAGTGGAAAAAGTACGGACGAAAAACGAACGCCGCAGTCTCGAAGATGTTAATTTTTCGGATGTATTCCATATCGGTAAAAAAAGCAAGCGCAAAAAGAAAAAATCGAATGAGAACAGCGAACTGGCGTCGGATCGGAACGAAATATCGTCTATTTTGTAAAACGTGGCGTTATATCCGAATTTTTATAAATTCATAACGCAGTGTTCGCTCGATCGAATCGATATCAAGAGTAGTGATACTTTTTCCGTTTTAATATACAAAGCAATATAGAAACGGCTGTTGCCAATATTTCGGCGACGAGCATCGAGACCCAAACGCCGTTGACGCCGAAGAAAATCGGCAGTATGAGTACGGTAGCCAACTGAAATACGAGAGTTCTCAAAAACGATATAACGGCGGATATGATGCCGTTGCCCAGCGCGGTGAACAGCGATGACGCGAATATCGAATAGCCGGAAAAAAGGAACGAAAATGCAAATATGAAGAACGCGTTTTTAGTCAATTCGAATAGATCGGTGTCGTACCCTACATATATTTTCGATATCGGATAAGCAAGGGCAAGGGCGAGCGCGGTCATGGCGGCGCCTATGATCCCCATAATGACCATGCTTTTTTTGAAAATGTTTTTCAGCTCGGCGTGATTTTCGGCGCCGTAATTGTATCCTATGATAGGCGCCGTACCTATTGCGTAGCCTATGAATATTGCCACGTAAATGAAATTGACGTACATCATAACACCGTAAGCCGAAACGCCGTCTTCGCCTATAAGCCGCATGAGCTGGAAGTTAAACACTATACTTACGACTGATGCGGACACGTTGCTTACGAATTCGGATAAGCCGTTAGAACAAGCTTTACCCAATACTTTGAAATTCAATTTGGCTTTGCCGAGCCGCAACAAGCTTGAGTTTTTGCAAAAGAAATATACAAGCGGCAAGACAGCGCCCACGACTTGACTTATAC
>CAJUQF010000093.1:3178-7918 GCA_910588315.1 uncultured Christensenellaceae bacterium
CGCCGACGAGTATACCGTCAAGCGCAATGTTTACGCAGCCGGCGGCGACTGTAATTATGAATCCGAGCGTAGGTTTCTCCGCAGTGGAGAAAAATGCTTGAAAGACGTTCTGTAACATAAAGCAGGGCATAGTTGCGAGAATTATACGGCCGTATAAAACGCAATGCGGCATCATTTCCGGAGTGGAGTCGAACCATTTCGCAACATACGGCACGATCGCTTCGCCTATGCCTGTAAAGATCACACCGCTTATTACGGTGACATATATAAAAAGCGAAAAATATTTGTTCGCATCTTCTTTATTGCCTGCGCCGAACGCCTGTGAAACTATTGCCGTTCCGCCTGCGCCCAGCATAAATCCTACCGAACCCAGTATCATTAAAAACGGCCATATAAGATTTATGGCTGCAAATGCTGTTTTACCGGTATAATTCGAAATAAAAAAACCGTCGACAACGCCGTATATCGATGTAAACACCATCATTAAAATAGGCGATGCGACAAAACGCAAAAGTTTTTTATAATCGAAATGGTCGCTTAATTGTATTTTTGTCATAATAATCATTTATCGGCGCAAATTCTTTCGAATTGTTCTTTTATATTACGCGCGTATTCGTCATGTAAATTTATGAACTGTTGAGTTTTATCTATCGTCATATTTTCGATAGCTTCGGATTCCGCCTGTATGACTTTGTCGACCGCTTTTTCCGCTAAGTATCGACCTTTATCCGTCAGATATATTATTTTGTTTTTCTTATTGTCATTCGAAGTTTTCAACTCGATATATCCCGATTCTATCAGCCTTTTCAACGACGAATTTATAGTTTGTTTGGATAAGCACAGCGTATCGGATAATTCGCGCTGCGTTATCGGTTTTTCGGATAGGCGAACGGAATATATTATCCATAACGCGCTGTCGGATAAATCAAAGCAGTTTGCAATATTGCGATACAGTTCGTCCATCTGCTTTATTTGTCTGTTGATCTCTATCAGCAAAGATTTCGCCGTCATAGCCGTATTAACTCTCCCATACCCTAAATCGAACTTTACAATTATAATCCGAATTCGGACTATTGTCAATCGATTTTGCATAAGTTTTCGATGTTTAAATATAATTCTACTTATATTCGACTTTATTCTATTGCGAAAAAAATGTATGCGATGTAAAATAGCCGTAGAGAAATTCGAGGGAGTAAACATGAACAAGTTCGGCGAGTTCTTATATACATTGAGAAAGGAAAAGGGTATGACGCAAGTCGATCTTGCGGACAAATTGAATGTGACAAACAAAGCCGTATCAAAATGGGAGACGGGCGAGGCTATGCCTGAGACCGGCTTGTTGCGTCCGATAGCCGATATATTCGACGTAACGGTGGACGAGCTTTTGCGCGGCGAACGTATGCGTAACTGCGAAGAGCGGGTCGATAATATTCGTAAGCCCGTAATCGAAGGGCATGTCTTTACGCGCGGCAAAGACGACGGACCGGAGTCGTTACCGGATAAAATTTGCGGTGTTATATGCGCTACGGTGATACTCGGCGGTATCACGGCATATTTACTGCTCGGCGCGATTGCGAGCATGTGGACGCCGTATTGGGTGATCGTACCGGTTTGCGCGTTAAGCGACGGAATAATAGGGATATTGTTCGGGCTATGCAATAGTGAAAAACGCAAGGAAAAACGTATAGCCGGAAAGAACCCATACACGGACGCGGTGTGCGGCATAATATTTCTTTTGTGCTGTATATCGTATTTGCTCGTAGGCGGACTTGCGGGGTTATGGCACCCGTACTGGGTTATAATCGTGATAGGTATGACCGCCGTCGCTATCATCGGCGCGACAGGCACATGTATTGCGCATAAAAACAAATGACCGGAGATCGAGCGTCGCATGTGTGTCTGTTTTTGCTTTACAAACAGGCGTGTTGCTGGTATAATTGTACATGATCGGGTAATTGCCGATACATAAGATCAGAGGACGTTACATGATAAAAACAGTATTATTCGATCTCGACGGAACGTTGCTGCCGCAGGATGCGGAAGTTTTTACCAAAAGTTATTTCAAAGCTTTGTCGGAGTGGATGGCGCCGCACGGTTATGAATTTAAATCGCTTGTCGGCGGCGTTATGAAGGGTATGGACGCCATGGTTGCAAACGACGGATCTATGAGTAACAGCGACGCATTTTGGCAAGCGTTCTCGCGTCTTTTCGGTAATAATGTTTATGACGATATCTCTAAATTCGATGCGTTTTACGTGGGCGATGGATTCGGCGCGCTCGAAAAGTATACGCGTAAAAACCCGCTCGTTGCAAAAACGATAGAACATGTCAAATCGCTCGGCGCCCGGCTCGGCGTCGCTACAAATCCGGTTTTCCCGATGACGGCGCAAAAACGCAGGATAGGATGGACCGGAGCAAACGTCGACGATTTCGCGCTCGTCACGGCTTACGAGGATTCGCATTACTGCAAGCCGAACACAGCGTATTATAAGGAAATACTCGATAAGCTCGGAGCGTCGGCAGGCGAATGCTTGATGATCGGTAACGACGTTCAGGAAGATATGTGCGCGCGAGAAATAGGCATAAATGTTTTCCTATTGACCGACTGTCTTATAGACAGAAAAAATACCGATACTACCGTATATCCGCAAGGCGATTTCGCGGCGCTGAATAAATACATAGACAGTTTATCTTAACAGAATTTATTTCGAGTGACATTTTTGCCTGCAACGGCTAAAATGCGGACGACGATATCGGGTACGTTCCGTACATTGGGGCGGAACGGCGTGCTTTTTGCGCGAGACAGACGCTTATCCCTGTGTATAGCGCCTAATTTATTCGCAGTAATTGTCTATAAAACGATTGACTTTAAACGGTGTAACTACTATAATAAAAATGCAAATATTTGTTTGCATTTTTTTGTGCCTTTACAGGAGATGAGATGGTCACCGAGAACGAAATGGTGAATGCGGAAAACGAACGTACGCTTATCAAAAGCGAGAAAATGACGGTCAAAAGCTGGCTCGTTTTGATATTCGGAATAATCATAGCCGGTGTCGTGCGCGCTATAGGCGTGTATTCGTTTGTCGTACCGAATAATTTCGCTCCCGGCGGTGTTACCGGCGTAGGTTCCATAATCGAATATTTGTTCGGAGTAAATGCCGGTTATATCATAGCTGCGATCAACGTTCCGCTTATAATAATAGCGTTTATTTTCATCGGCAAACGTTTTGCAATAATTTCGGGAATATCTATTTTGCTTTCGTCTGGGCTTATGGTCTTGTTCCCGTACATGCATTTCCCGACATTTCCGTTCAAAGAGGATCGTATACTTGCGGCGATCGCGGGCGGTTTGATATGCGGCGTGGGCGTCGCGATAATGCTTAAACTCGGCGGGAGCAACGGCGGCACCGACATAATAGCGACTCTTATACAGCGGAAATTTTCGGCGACGAACATCGCTTGGTTTATATTTCTTGTGGACAGTACTGTCGTCGTCGCATCCATATTCGTGTATGACAATTCGCTTACTCCCGCGCTGCTTTCGTTTGTGGAAATGTTTGCGTCGAGCAAGGTTGCGGAACTGATATTGCAAGGCTTTAAGTCGGCGATCAAAATAGAGATAATCACCAATCATGCGGAAGATATTTCAAACGAAATATTACAGGCTTTGCACCGCGGAGTGACTAAAATCACCACTACCGGCATGTATACCGGCGAGGAACATTCCATGCTTGTTTGTATAATCAGAAAACGTCAGCTTTCGCAACTGCGCATGATATTAAAAAAATATCCCGATACGTTTGCATACATAAGCGGCACAAGCGAAGTCGTCGGCAGGGGATTCGCATCGAATTGACCGTCGCTATTTATCTTTAAATATTAAATACAAAAGCGCTGTTTTGAATGTCAAAAACAGCGCTTTTGAATAATGTTGTATAATTTATGAAAAGATTTATCTTTTTTTGAAAAAAGGCATTGACAAGCAAAATTTATGGTGTATAGTATAATAAAGATAAGTAATTAAGGAGGTCAATAATGCGAAAAAGATTTATAGCCATATTCTTGTCTATACTGACGTTATCCATGATAGCATTAACGGGTTGCTCGGAAAAGGCGAGCGATTATACGGAAAAGGAGCATATAGCAAGAGTCACCGCGCTTGCGAAAAAGCGATATATAGACAACGGCGACTATGACAGTTTGGAAGTATACCCGTTGTACGATGAGAACGATAAACTCAAATATTTTCTGATTGAACTCGAACCGGCGGGACATGTATATGTGCGTTTGAATGAGAGGGAAATGTACGGAAGAAGTTTGTATACGCGCGATGATTGGCATATAGAAAAACCATGGTTTAAATATCAGACCGATCCCGATAGCGAAACTCATATAATGATCGGGAATGATAGCATGTACTATAATTCCGTTAGGGCATTGGAAGTAGATAGCGACGGTTATGCCGTAATATATTATTGCAGTCCGTATAAAGCATCCGATGTACAAGAAAAACGATGTTATTTATTTGATATGAATGGATATTACATTCCAAGTATCAAGCTGTCGGAAACGTATTTAGATCTTATAGGAATGGAAGAATTTAAAGACCTGAATGAGATAGATGTTTATCGCACACTTGATTTGTACCATGTTGGATTTGTCCCTGACTCGTATTTTAATTTATAATAAACATTTTGGAGGTAAATGAAATGAATAAAAGAGTGATCGCAATACTTC
>CAJUQF010000094.1 GCA_910588315.1 uncultured Christensenellaceae bacterium
GATAATGACGCGCACGTATGCGTTCGGCGGCACGAGCATTGCCGAGCATTGGCGCGACCCCGGTGTGACGGAAGAGAATCTCGAGTCCGCCGAGACCTGTTGCAGTTATAATATGCTCAAGCTTGCCGACTATCTTTTCCGCTGGACGGGCGAGAAGAAATACGCCGATTATTACGAGAACGTTTATACAAATCACATTCTCGCATCCATGGATCCGGATACCGGCGGCAAGACTTATCTTACCAACACCGCGTTCGGATATTATAAAATATATCATACGGCAGACAACAGTTTCTGGTGCTGTGCGTGCAGCGGTATGGAAAACTTTGCGCAGCTGCCGCAGGGTATATATTACGCGGACCGCGACGGCGGCGTGCGCGTGAACATGTTCTATCCGTCCGAGTATAAGGTTGCAGACGGGTTTACGCTCAAACAGTCGGGCAACTTCTATACCGACCAAAAGACAACGTTCACGATCGACGGCTCGGGAAGTAGAAAGATAGCTTTGCGCGTACCCGATTGGGCGAGCGAGACTACTGTAAAGATAAACGGTGTGATAGACAATACGCCTGCGACGGGCGGTTATATAGAGCTGACGCGCGAGTGGGCGGACGGCGACGTTATAGAGTATTCCGTGCCGTTTTCATTCCGTCTCGATAAGCTTAAAGGCAGTACGCGCTCTTACGCGGTAATGTACGGTCCGCTTCTTTTGGTAGCCGATCTCGGGACCGACGGCGTGTTAGATATCCAGGGCAGTCAACTTGCGTTCGGAACGCAGTATACCGGAAAGATAGTAAACAAGATCGCGCTTGACGGGGATTTAAGCGATTGTGTGGCGGTCAATATTGCGGACGGCACGATAGAGGTGACCGTCTCGACACTCAATCAGGGCGATTTGATATTCCGCCCGTTCAACAGAGTGTTCCATTCGCGCTACGGCATGTATTTCGAGTTCTATGATAAAGATGAAGATTTAGACGCCGATTATACCGTAAGCGGCAACGAAACGGGCTGCGAGTTCGACAGCATCGGCAATCTCGATATGTTCGCAGAGTACGGTTCTACGGGCGGCGGCAGAATGTTCGGCGTCGGGAACGGATGGCTGCTCTCCCCGGCGAGCGGCGAAAACAAACTTATGGCGGGACTGTCGCTTAGTGGTTCATACGCGATCGACATCAAACTCGCGCCGTATACGCTCAACGAAGGCATGAACGGCGGCGTGTACATTATGGCAAGCGGCGTCGGAAAGCCGCAGGACATGATAACCGCGTATAACATACAGGTCGAGCGCGACACGAAAGCGCCTACGTTCAGACTTAACGCATTCAAATTCGGCGGCGCGTTTCTCGGGTCCGTAAAGAGCGTAACACTGCCGTTCCCGGATGACGGTATAATCGATTTGCATATTCTTGTAAAGGACGGCAAGATCGCCGTTTTCGTCAACGGCAGTCGTAACGCCGCACTGACTTTCGACGTCGATACGTCGTTTATAACAGAGACGGCGGGCGATGTCGGCATACGCGCGCAGGCATGTCGTATGAAGTATGACGGATTCAGAGTGGTCTCGTCGGAACTTCCCGTAGGCACCGACGTTTTGAGAAGTGCGATAGCCGTTGCGGAGAAGATCGACACCGATAAATACGTTGCGGCGGAAATAGCGCGGCTCGAGAGCGCGATAGCCGTTGCGAAAACGACTCTTGCCGACGGTTCTGCGACACAGGCTAAGATAAACGCGGCGAACTCGGCGCTTAGAAACGCGCTTGCGGAACTGAACAGAAAGGGCGACAGAGCTCTGCTCGATATCGCATACGCCGCCGCGCTTAAACTCGATGCGCGCAATTATACGTCGGCGTCGTTCGACGCGGTAAAAGCGATACTCGACGAGATACATAACGCCGATCTCGACGACATGTCTCAAACTGCGCTCGACGCGCTGTCGGATAGGCTTACAAACGCTGTCATGGCGCTTGTGGCAATGCCTGCGGACAGTTCGGCATTGAAAGCCGCCGTAACGGCAGCGGAATCGCTCAAAGCGTCCGACTATACGACGGAGAGTTATGCCGCGCTCAAGACGGCTATCGAAAAAGCCAAGGCATTGGGCGATAATGCGTCGGCTTCCGATGTCGACGGAGCGCTCATAGATTTGCTCGACGCGGAGACCAAGCTTGTAGTAAAAAGCGTCGGTTCTAACGGTGCAAGCACCGATTCGGACGACGGCAATAACGGGCTTGCGATAGCGGCGATAGTCGTAAGCTCGATCATGCTTGCGGCGGTCATAGCGTTTACCGCAGTGCTTGTCATCAAGCGTAAAAAACGCGATGGCGATAAAAAAGACGATAAACAATTATAATTTACGAGCGCCGGATCGCATTCGAAAATCAACGGGTGCGGTCCGGTGTATACGTAATTACGGATACCATGCGCAGTTTCTATTTTAAATACAATATTAAATTGAGCCATATAGCATCGGGACGCGGTATAGTTACCGACGTGCATATCACGCGCACGCTTGACGAATGCGAGTTGTTTCTCATGATAGACGGCGTTGCGAATATACGGCAGGGCAATGAGGAGTATGTTCTTAACAAGGGCGATTATCTCTTGACCGAGCGTAATATAGAATACGGCGGATCGGGTCCGATGAGCGGCGAATTTCACTGGCTGCATTTCGCATATCATGACGGCGAGGCATTTTTTGCGGACGAACCGCCGGTCGGCGAATATTTGCAGATACCCAAGCGCGGACATTTGTGCGACGGCGATGCGCTATCCGTACTCGATATACTGATAGAACAGTATGCCAAAAACGATAGTAAAAAAGCCGTGACCGATGCGCTCGTTCGCGCATTGCTCATCGACCTGAGCAAATCGGTCGACGGGGTCGCCGCGCCGCGCAGTAAAGACAAAAGATTTCAACCCATTATAGATTACTTCCATTGCAATCCGCACATAAACGATTTTCATGACGTAAAAGGCATGGCGGAGTTCTTCGGTTATAACGAACGGTATCTTATACGTTTGTTTAAAAAGAATACCGGTATGTCGCCGCACGAATATCTGACCGAGAAAAAGATATTGCGCGCACAGGAAATGCTCGCCGACAGCAATATGGCAATAAAGGAAATAGCGGGTATACTCAATTACGATTATTATTATTTTATGCGGCTCTTTCGCAAAGCGACGGGGATGTCGCCGACGGAGTTTCGTAAACGCGTTATACCGGATTGGGGACCGTACGTGTCGCAACATATCATCGATTACGGCAAAGTCGGTAAACCCGATAATGACGGCGATAAGTAAAGCGAAACATAATCGAACGCATATGGATCTTGAGACGTGAACGTAAGACATTTTAATCGTGTAATTCGCAGGATGGTCAGACTCATGACCGCCGCTGCTTTGATTATTTCTTTACCATAATCGGATTGCAATGAGGTCTAAAGCTCTCTATAGATGAATAAAGTTAATTCTTTGATCTATAAGATTTCTCGACAAGCTCGAAATGACACAATGGGCGATGATATGTCGTTCTTATTATGCAAAGCATTGATATTGCGCAATTCGTAGGGCGGTCAGACCGTCTGCCATTTCTTGGATTATTGCTTTACCGCATGCGGAGCGCAAGGGTCTGCGCTACCTACGAAGGTCGATTCGATTATTCCTTTACGTTATTCCATATACAAATATCCGTATATGTCTATTCTGTTATTGCTTTACTGTAAGCAATTATATTGTGTAATTCGCATAACAGGCAGATTCTTATTTTCTAACCGTGAAGAATTTTTATTGAGCAATTCGTAGGGCAGGCAGACCCGTGCCTGCCGTTTCATGAATCATTGTTTGTCTATAAGCGGAGCGCAACGAGGTCTAAAGCTCCCTACAAACATCTTTCGATCATTGCATTTGTCGTGCTTTTGTTTATTCATGTAATAAAACGAACCTGCCGTACTTGTTTGCATGTCGGCAGGTTCGTTTCTGTGGGAGATAAATAAGCTTTCTTGATCGGGCGGTGTTTAAAAATGCAACGTATATTGATTTTGCATGTTGAAACACTTGTCGTACTTCGCGGAGTAGAACACGCAGTCTATCGTGCGTTTGCTTTCGTTGAAACGCATTAACATGACGGGATCTTCGCCCCATGCCGCACCGTTTACGCGCGAGCATTGCGGATCTATCAGCATGGATATTATCGTGTTGCCGTGGTCGCCGACGTCCGTGCGCACGACCGAGTCGTCCGTACAGTTGTGTCCGCAAAGCACCATAAATATGTTTTCGTAGCGGCGTATAAGCCCGTCGTAAAGCTGCATGCCGTCTGTAGCTTCGATATAGTTCGAAAAATCGTAGTTTGTCGCCGGGAACCTGCTCTTACCTGTCATGATAGAGCCGTCGGGGTCGAGATAACCGTGAGTGTTGATTATGACGCGGCGGTCGGGATACGCCTCGCAAAGACGCCCCGCCCAGCGGATAACCGACATGCGCGGTCCGAATTCGAGATTTATGACGAGATAGTCCACGCCGCCGGCGGTGAACAGGTTATACGTGTTGCTCATACTGCCTTGTTCGAATGCGCCGCCGAACCATGCGTTTTGCGAATACTTCGAGTAGGTGAAATATCTGTTGAACAAAACCGAACTGCGCGAGCGCGTGCTGTTGTCGTCGTAGTCGTGATTGCCCTGAACGAAAGAGTAGGGTACCGCGCCGTCGAGTACGGACATCTGTTCCGCAGCGGTGCGATAAAATCCTTCGACGCCTCCGTTGTCCGACAGGTCGCCTACCTGTATGGCAAAACTTATCTTTTGACTTTCTGCATTGTTTTTTATCCATTGCATGGCGTTGTTGAGATCATTGGGGCGGTGATTGACCATCGACTGGATATCCGGTATGCCTACCAGCGTGTAATCGTATTCGCCCGTACTCTCTATGGGAACGTACTTTTCGAACGTGACGAGCTCGGCGGTATTGCCCGAGCCGGAAGTTTCTTCGACTTGCTCTTTCGTCCAGGTATCGCCGAAATTCCAATTGCCGATAAGCGCGCCGTCATAGGTGTCGGTTATGTCCCGTTCCGCCATGTCATGCGCGATCCGTTCGCCGTCTATGGCGCCATTATACACCGTGATTTGCCGTACCGTGCCGTCTAACGGCTGTTTGTACATCGTCCAGTTTTTATAGTCGACGCCGATATTCATGGGCATTAAGCACACCGCATCGCGAACTTTTACGCTTACCGTGCTGTCCGTTTCGCCGTCTATCCACAGCGTGAAAGTACGTAGTTCTTTGTCGCGGACGAGCGCGATATGATGCCAAGTCCCGTCGTTTATAGGCTCGTTGTCGAACGTGTGATCGAACGCGCCGTTGTCCCAAAAAACTCTGATCCTGCCGAGCGCATCCACTTCCCAATCCACACTTCCGGTATATCCGATAATGTTGTTTAAATAGTTGCCCATGACCGTACCGCCGACCGAATATTCGGGAAGATTGACCCATGCTTCGAACGAGTCGGGCGAGCGCGTGAACGCGTCCGACAGTCTGTAATTGTACTTGTCGTCGGTCGAGTAGACCGTAACGGCTTTTCCCGAGTCGGCTTGCGCGTTTGCGACTTTGCCTCTTGCGCATATCGGCGCGGCGACGAGTGTAAGAGCGGTAAGCGCGACTATCGATTTTATGAATTTTTTCATGCCGTCTCCTTCGATCTGATGTAAGCGATTTCGCCGTATGATACGGCGGTTTGTTCGGGGGCTGCGGTTTGTTCGCATACGACGTTCGAAAACTCGACTCTGCCGCCGACGATCGACGTGTTCTGCCACATCTGTATGCCGATCTTGAATCCGTCGGGGGCGTTGATGTAGGCGTCGAATTCTTTAAGCGCCGCCGCGCCGTTGTTGACCGTTGCGCTCGTTTCGTTATATTCTTTGCCGTACAGCGTTTCGCCCGTGTAGTCCATGCCGCCGTACACTATCAAAAGGCAATCGTTTATATAATACTTGAACATGCCTTTTTCGAAAACGATACGGAAGTCGAGCGTGAGATCGCCTTCGCCGGCTACCGAAGAGAAGTACCGAGTGTATGCGCAGTCCGTAAACGTAGCGATAGGAAGAGAGAAGAAACTAAGCGAGCTGTTGTTGATCTTTTTGCCTACGAACAATGTGCCGTTGGCGAGGTTTATCGTAATGAACGGCAAAGCCTGCGTCCCCGTTCCCGTCAAGTTGATACTGCCTGCGTCGCGCACATAGAACAGGGTGCGAATGCTGAATTCGTTCGATGTCGTTTTGGGCTTTTTACATGTGACGGTGTACGAGTAAACGCCGCCCTGCATTTCGATGTCCGGTAAAGTAAAGCCCTGCTGCGTTGCGCGCGTGCCTGTTGCGACGTATTTCGTTTCGTTGTTCTCCGTAACTATCTCGATACCGTTGCGCGTTATTTTTTCTTTGAACGCCGCGACCGCCGTTGTGTCTTTGGTTAGTTTGACCGAGTTGAACGGTTCGCCGTCTATATACCAGCCGTCGAACGTGTAACTCGTTACGTTGCCGTTCGCCTGGGTCACGTCGGCTTTTTGCGTGGCGGCGGGCATTGCTGTCACGCCGTCGGTTTCCGATTCGACCGTCGATACCGTTTGCCCGTCCGAAACGAATGTGACCGTTATGGGCGAAGTGTTTATTTCTTTGTAGTCGAGCGCGAACGTCGAGCCTTTGTGCGAACTTCTTATGCCGTAGCCGAGACTCGTAAATTCTTGCAGCACGGTCGCGTTAGTACACGTGTATGCGAGCGCTCCGTCTATATACACTCTGAATCCGTCGGTGCGCGCTTCGACTTTGAGCACGGCGGATATTGTCTCGCCGCTCGCCGCCGCGTTGAATTTGTTTTGCCAATCTTGGGGCAGGGCGGAAAGCGATATCGGAGTGCCGCTCATGTGTGCGAATCCGTTGTTGATACGGCTGACTTGAAGATTGCCCGATGCGGCGACAAGCTGAACGGAGATATATTTACAGCCCGATTCCCACGAGTTGTCGCCGGGGAGCATGCCGCGTAACAGTATGCCTATCGCGCCTGCGCCGCCCTTCGACAGCGTTATATCCATGGTGATGTCGAACGTGACTTTAGTCCCTACGCCGAGCAGCACTGCGGTGTTTGCAGTGGCGGTGAACGTGCCGTCTCCGTTGTCGGTTATATTGCCTTTAGGCAGGCGATAACCGGCATAGAGCGTTGTGTCGTTCGTGATGATGGGGTCTTGCTCGTCGACCGGACTTGTGAGATTCGAATCGTAATACCATTTTGTAAAGATATGGTTTTCCTTTTGGGGAACGGGCAGAGCGAGCGAACCGTTTACGTACTTTATCGGTTCGAAATCGCCGCCGCCGAGCGAGTCGAGCGTCACCGTGTAATAGTCCGTGCTCCATCCGGCGTACAGCGTTATATCCGAGCTTGCGCGGAAGAAGTTGGGGTTGACTTTTTGCGAAAGCGCGTCGTCGTAGTACCAACCGCCGAGAACGACGCCTTCTTTTTCGCTCGTCGGAAGTTCGAGCTTGCCGAACGTGTAAGTTACGGGCGTCGGCGTCGTGCCGCCGTTCGCGTCGAACGAGACTGTGAGCGTCGTGTTGTATGAAAGATTTTCGAACTCAGCGCCGCGCGCCGAGCAGCGGATACCGAACCCGTTGCCGGTGTAATTCGCAAGCTTTGCGGCGTCGGTATAGGTGTAACAC
>CAJUQF010000095.1 GCA_910588315.1 uncultured Christensenellaceae bacterium
GAACGATCATGCACGGCGCGGTATATAAAGCATAGAGAATGCGCGCCTCGTAGTCTACGCCCGTTTGATTTTGTATTTCGCGCTCGGAGAAAAACGGACGGTATCCCTTATCCTTTAAATAATAGTAAATATCGTTCGCGGTATCGCTGTCCTTGGTCTTGCGCTTGTTCTCGTCCGTAACCTTTACGCAGATAAAACAGTCGTAATCGAGTCCAGACTGTTTGAGCTTGCGAAACTCGGTGCGGATATAATCTATCTCTCCCGCTTTACGCATGTACTCCGTACGCTGCTGCGGCGACGCCGAAGCAAGCGCGGCGTTATAATTTTTATTATCGCCGAAAACCTTGTCGGAAATTTCATGGCAGATCGGTTGCAGTCTGTTGTTTACAATGTCCTTTATATACTGCACCCTATACTCGGAGAGCGCCATGCCGAAGTAAGCTTCCGATTCGTTGCTGTCGTATTGCGCGGCTTTTGCGAACGCGGTATACGCATCGTCGAATTTGCACACGTCGAGATTATGCTCGCCCATGCGCAAAAAGTTCACGGCATTGGTATCGGTCGACTTTGCCAAAGTGTGTTTGCTGTGACAGAATTCACATTCCGCTACGCCGCCTACGGCTTTTGTTATATCCAACTGCGCTCCGCAGTTTTTACACTTGATAATTTCCATTTTTTCCTCTTTTCCTCCGGATCTCAAACGAAATATATATCTTTCATACCGCTTTGCTTACCGGCGATCAATCGGGTCTGTCTACAAGCAAAAGCAATATCCGCGATATGCTTTCGTCTGTCTTTGCCGACTTCCTGCCGCGGCTTATAGTAAGTTCCGATTTAAGTTTTTCTATCTCTTCTGCGATACTCTTGTCTTCCTCTGTGTCCTCATCTTTACTTACGGGCTTTAAATATTTGAGTTTTTCCGCAATATCTTCTATTTGGGATTTAAGCTCGGTATCGTTTACAAGCATGGTGAGCTTGCTCATTTTATTGCTGTTCTCTCGTATCAAATCTCTGCTTGCCGCAACCGTTTTTGCCGTCGTGTTTCTTTTAAAAAACATATTTACCGTCCCCCTATGCAAGCTTTTTGCCGCAGCCCGAACAAAACGCCGCCGTACTTTCGTTTACCTTGCCGCAATCCGGGCAAACGATCGGCGCTTTGCTCACGCGTTTACCGCACGCGGAACAAAATACCGCCGTAGCGTCGCAAGCCGTGCCGCAATGCGGACACTTGTTTTTTTCGACATGCTCGGGCTTGGAACTGCCGATAACTTTAAGAACTTCGTAATACGCCGCATTGTCCTGCAACTGTAATTGCCGTAAGTATTTTTCGCGTTCCCACTGTTTATCGTCCAAACGTTCGAGTTCCAGCAGATAGTCCTTTAACTTTTCCTGACGCTTGACGTCCGCCGCCGCATCCTCTATCATGTTCATATCGCTGTCGTACAAATCGAAATCGGCGATCTTGAAATTCAATACCGACAGTCCCCATTGGCTTTCGAACATGGGACTGAGTATCTCGCCCATGCGCACGCCGATCGCTTTTTTATTGGCGGTGAACATATCGTATGTCAGGTGCATTTCCGAAACTACACGCAGGAAAATATCGGCAAACTCCGTCGCGACGGTCTCGCTGTAACGTTTCCCGAATTCCTGCAAGTTGAATTCTTTCTTTACGCCTACCACTTTGCGAAAGAACTGTTCGGGATTGCTCACCGACACGTCGAATTCGCCGAAAGCGCCTACGGTAATGACCTTGCCGCTCGCCTCGTCGCGATAACGCAATCTGTTGGGCGTTCCCCATTTGATAAGCACGCGCGTGTCTTTTGGTATGTATATCACATCCACCGACAATCCGCGTTTCCAATCTTTTACTTCCGTTTTGCTGTCGAACACGTCGTAGTTGCCGCTATTGTAAAACCTGCAATCACCGCCGCCCTTGATTATTATGGCGTTATGCGTAAAAGGCACTTCGACTATTGCGTTTTTACTCGTCACCGTATCCGTTACGCGAACGAACAATACGTCGTTGTCGTCGACATTGGCATTGCATAAATTCTGATCGAACTTGATAACCTGCGTTCCGCTTTTTCCAAACATTTCCGTGTCTCCTTTTGCTTTTATGCTACGACACTTAATCGTTCGGAAAATGAAAAAAGTGTCGTCCCAATCAAGAGACGACACCCAAGATGGCATCTCTTAATTGTTACCACACAATCCCATAACTACTGCACTGTTCGCACGATGGAGAGAACGCCAAAATGGCAGACTATTCTCGTGTGAACAATGAGTAGTCTCCAAGTTAAAGGATAGTGTGGTATTATCATAATACATTATAAGAACAAAGTTGTCAAGCCTTTTAAAAACGAACGGCTTCGCATTTATCATTGCACTTGACAATATATGAGCTAATATATATAATAAGATAGAAATGTTAAAACTTATCAAATTCATAAAAGGCTACGTGCCGCAAGCGATCGCCGCGCCGCTATGCAAGCTGATAGAAGCGATCGCCGAGCTTGCCGTGCCGATGATAGTCGCCGCCGTAATAGACACCGGCATAGCCAACGGCGACAAATCTTACGTGATAAAATACTGTATCGTGATCGGTGCGCTCGCCGTCGGCGGATTTTTGATATCGATAACGGGACAGTTTCTCGCCGCGCGCGTCGCGTACGGGTTCGGTACGAAACTGCGAGCCGCGACGTTTTCGCACATAAACAAACTGCCGATCTCGACTTTGGATAAACTCGGCGGCGCGTCGCTCGTTACGCGCGTGACCGGCGACGTGATGAACTGCCAGAACGCGCTGAACATGTTCCTGCGACTCATACTGCGCATGCCGTTCGTCGTCATCGGCGCATTCGTGATGAGCATGATAATCGATCCCGTTCTTTCTATGATGTTCCTTGCTATGACGGTAGTACTCGGCTTTACGATCGCGCTCGTACTCAAGCTTACCCTGCCGCGCATAAAAAAAGCGCAAAAAAACCTCGACGAGATATCGCGCAATACGGCGCAAAGCATATCCGGCGCGCGCGTCATTCGCGCTTTTTCCAAACAGCAAAGCACTAAATCCGATTTCGCCGCCGTCGCCGACACGACGGCAAACACCAACATCGGCGCCGCACGCATATCCGCGCTGCTCGCGCCGCTCACGTTTACCGTCGTCAATCTCGCGATCATTGCGGTGCTGTGGTTCGGCGGGATCAAGGTGAACATAGGCACGCTCACTCAAGGCGAAACGTTTGCGCTTATAAACTATCTTCAACAGGCGTTTTTCGTTATCGTCAATTTCGGCAACGTATTTTCGGTTTTTACACGCTCGTCCGCATGCGCTGCGCGCGTCAACGAGGTGTTGGACGGCGCGCCTGCCGATAACGGCGAAATAACCGATATACCGGACTGCGACGAAGTATTGCGGTTCGACAACGTTTCGTTCGCGTACGACGGCGATTACGACGTGCAGGGCATTTCGTTCTCGCTCGAAAAAGATAAAACGCTCGGCATAATCGGCGGCACCGGCAGCGGCAAAACGACGCTCATCTCGCTCGTCGAGCGGTTCTACGAACCGGACGTGGGCAAGATAGAGTTTTGCGGCAAGGACGCGGCGCTGTACGACACGACCGCCATGCGCAAAGCGATAGGATACGTTCCCCAACGCGCGGCGGCGCTGTCGGGTACGCTGGAGAGCAATCTCAAGATCGCGGACGCGAACGTATCGCGCGAACGTCAGGCGCGCGCAATGCAACAGGCGCAAGCGCAGGAACTGTGGGACGCGCTCGGGCCCGACGGACGCATCGAAAACGACGGGCGCAATCTTTCCGGCGGACAGCGTCAGCGCGTATCGATAGCGCGCGCGCTTTGCCGCGACAACGTTTTGTATCTCTTCGACGACGTTACCTCGGCGCTCGATTACAAGACCGAACGTGATTTCATAAACGCGATGAAGTCCGTACCCGGCGCAAAGATATTCGTTTCGCAGCGAATTAGCGCGGTATCCGGTTGCGACGAGATAATCGTGCTCGACGGCGGCGAGATAGTCGGCAAAGGCACTCATTCTTCGCTTAAAACGACATGCCCGCTTTACGCGGAATTTTGCGCATCGCAATCGGACGGTTGATAATCATGGCAAAAACAAACAACAAAAACAAATCCGAAAAGTCGACCGTCACGCGGCTCATGAAATATTTAAAGCCGCATATCTGGCTGGTCGTTATCGCCTTCCTTTGCGCCGTGATCACGTCCGCGGCGATGCTTTTTGCGCCCGTAGTCATCGGCGACGCCGTCGACTGTATCATAGGCGTAAACAATGTCGACTTCGAAAAACTCGCGATTTATATTTGCATACTTGCCGGCATAATAGCCGCAGTCATGATATTCCAATGGCTGATGAATCTGTGCGCTCAGCGAGCGGCGCATCTCACGGTGCGCGACGCGCGTGCGGCGGGATTCTCCGCGCTCAACGATGCGCCGCTCGGTTTTGTGGACGCACGCTCGCCCGGCGACCTTGCCGCAAGGATATCCGTGGACGCCGACCAGATAGCCGACGGTATAGTTCAGGGCGCGACGCAGATATTTACGGGCATAGTCACGATAATAGGCACGCTCGTGTTCATGATCCTTATAAACCCGTGGATCGCACTTGCCGTAGCCGGACTTACGCCCATATCGCTGTTCATCTCCTACTTCGTGGCGCGCGGCACACACAAGCACTTTACCGAACAGACAAAAGTGCGCGGCGAGCTTTTCGCCACCACGGAAGAAACGATACGCAACCGTGCGCTCGTCGCCGCCTACGGTTATGCCGAACACGCGGAACGCGATTTCGGAGAAACAAATGCCAAGCTCAATAAATGCGGATTCAAGGCGACGTTCTTCTCGTCGCTCGTAAACCCCAGCACGCGGCTCATAAACTCGCTCGTGTACGCAGTCGTCGCGGTCATGGCGACCGTTTACACCATCGACGGACAAATGAGCGTCGGCGGTATCACGCAATTATTGCTGTACGCCAACCAGTTTGCGCGCCCGCTCAACGAGATAACGGGCGTTATCACCGAATTCCAGACCGCGCTCGCCGCGGCGAAACGCATACTCGATCTTGCGGACGTTCCGCCGCAGGACGACTCGGGCGCGATACTCGATAACTGCAACAGTATTTGCATACAAGATCTCGACTTTTCGTACACGCCCGAAAAGCCGCTGATACAAAACATGAACGTTGACGTTCCCCCCGGTACGCTCGTCGCCATAGTCGGACGCACGGGCTGCGGTAAAACGACGCTGATAAATCTGATCATGCGGTTCTACGACCCGAACAAAGGCAAGATACTTCTCGACGGCGCGGATGCGGAAGGATTTACGCGCAGCAGTGTACGCAAAAACTTCGGCATGGTCTTACAGGACAGCTGGATATTCAAAGGCACGGTGCGCGACAATATAGCTTACGGCAAACCCGACGCGACGATAGAAGAAGTTATCGAAGCCGCCAAAAAAGCGCATATACACGGATTTATAAGCCGCTTGCCGAACGGTTACGACACGATCATAGACGACGGCGACGGCATATCGCAAGGTCAAAAACAGCTTATAAATATCGCGCGCATTATGCTCGTCGATCCGCCCATGCTTATTTTGGACGAGGCTACGAGCAACATCGATACACGCACGGAAAAGCGCGTACAGCAAGCGTTCGACAAACTTTTGCGCCCCGAAGACGGCAAAAAGAAAACCGGGTTCGTCGTGGCGCACAGACTGTCCACTATCGTTGGCGCGGATGTTATACTCGTCATGGATAAGGGCAATATTATAGAGCGCGGTACGCATAAAGAACTGCTCGCAAAAAACGGCGCATACGCGGCGCTTTATCGTGCTCAGTTCGCTCGCGACGCTGTTTAAAGGAGAGATACCATGGCTGTTTACGGATCCGCTACCGAACTTATCGGCGGTACGCCTATGCTCGAGATAAACAATTACGCACGCGCAACGGGTACGGACGCAAAACTTATAGTCAAGCTCGAATATTTCAATCCCGGCGGCTCGGTCAAAGACCGTATCGCCAAAGCGATGATAGACGACGCGGAAAAGCGCGGCGTACTTAAACCGGGCGCGACCGTGATAGAGCCGACGAGCGGCAACACCGGCATAGGGCTTGCGGCGGTATGCGCGGCACGCGGCTATAAGATGATCGCGACCATGCCCGAGACCATGAGCGCAGAACGCAGAAATATTCTCAAAGCGTACGGCGCAGAAATAGTGCTTACCGACGGCGATAAAGGCATGCAAGGCGCGATAGAAAAAGCCGAACAGCTCGCAAGAAAGATCGGCGCTTTTATACCCGCGCAGTTTGATAACCCCGCTAACCCCAAAGCGCATTACGACTCGACCGGTCCGGAAATATGGAGCGATACCGGCGGCAAGCTCGACGCGTTAGTAGCCGGCATCGGTACGGGCGGGACAATATCCGGCACGGGCAAATTTTTAAAAGAGAGAAAACCCGATATAGAAATAATTGCGGTCGAGCCGAGCGCGTCGCCGGTTCTCACCGAAGGCAGAGCGGGCGCACATAAATTGCAGGGTCTCGGCGCGGGATTCATTCCGAAAACGCTCGATACAAATATCTACGATAAAGTAATACCGGTCGGCGACGACGATGCGTTTGCCGCCGCGCGTCTGCTCGGTAAAACCGAAGGCATACTCGTCGGCATTTCGAGCGGCGCGGCGCTGTTTGCCGCGACAAAGTACGCAAAGGAAGGCGGCAAAGGCAAAACTATAGTCGTTATACTTCCGGACTCCGCAGACAGATATTACTCTACCCCGCTTTTTTCATAAAATATTTTATTATCCGACGACGGCGTTCGTAATTGTTTTGCGACCGCCGCCGTTTTATTTTCTTAAACCGTAAACGCGGTGGTTATGCAATTTTCAGAATGATTTTCTCGACACTCCGCATCTTTCGTAAAGCAATTAAATTGCGTAATTCGTAGGGAACAGGTCCGGCGTTCCGTTTTGTTATCGTAAAACATTTTTATTGTGCAATTCGTAGGGCAGGCAGACCCTTGCCTGCCTCTCTCTTGATTATTGCTTGTCCACACACGGAGCGCAAGGGTCTGCGCTCCCTACGAACGTCGGTTATATTGTTATCTATCGTTAAAACATCGTAACGGTTATATAACGTTTTATTTTCATTTACTTACCGTAACGAAATTTCATTGTGCAATTCGTAGGGAACGACGCCTCGGCGTTCCGTTTGTTATCGTAAAGCATTTTTGTTGTGTAATTCGTAGGGCAGGCAGACCGTCTGCCATTCTCTTGTTTATTGCCTTGCCATAAGCGGAGCGCAGGGAGGTCTAAAGCTCCCTACGAA
>CAJUQF010000096.1:0-4876 GCA_910588315.1 uncultured Christensenellaceae bacterium
TATCAGCGGTATAGATGACGCCGTATGCGATAAAGACAGAAATGCTGTGCGCATTCTTTTGGAAAATAACGGGGTCGATATAGCCGAGGCAACACGGCGACGCCGGGAATCCTGCGCCGAAACGTATGCGGTTTTACGCTCGGTTTTACGCTCGCTCGATGCGATACATGATTACGAATATAAATTTGCGATCGAAAACAAGAAACCCGCGCCGTCCAAACGTTATATTGTATTTTGTAATATTGTTTTACCGTCACTGCTTTTTTTGTATGCGATCGTTACATGCATTTTTGCTCCCGTGGAATATGTCGCGTTGTATTGTGTGATTTCGGTAATTACTTACGGCGCTTTGAGATTGCCGGTGCTTATCGGATCGCCGTCGCAAGCATTCGATATATTCGATATTTACGGTTGCATGAAATTTGCGGTGAATAGATCCAAAAAGAAAAAGGAGAATATCGGATCTGCGCGGTCGCTGCTATCCGAGAATGCTTTTTGGGGGGATATCGGTTATAACGAACGCGAGCTTTGCGGCGGAAAACTATCCGTTTATGCGGGACGAGATCATTTGACCGTTAAGGACGGAGGGGGTCGCGTTTACGGGAAGATCGATATCCTGTTCGATACGAACGATGCCGTATTCGACCTTAGTGCGTTCGGCGGGATTTGCGAGCCGCATAGAGCAGTGTACAGAACGGTCGGTGAAACGGAAGTGACGATCGACGTAGTACCTTCTCCGGACAGTGCGGCATGCGTATGCAGATTAACTGTAGTAAACGGTCGTCCCGAATCGGAAAATATATGTATCAAGGGGCTTTTCGCCTCTATGTTCGACATAGGGAAATACACATCGTTGGCTTTAGATTGCGGAGAAAAACTCGTAGGAGAAAACGAGACGTTTTCGATCTCGCTTTTCGGCGCGGACAAAGATATCGGCTCTTTCGCGCGTAACGACCATGAAATAAAGAACAACGTTTTATGTGCAAGCGGCGCGATAACGGTACCGCCGTTCGCCAAGCGTACGGTTCTGCTCGTTTTTGCCGTCGCGGCAACCGAGCGGGAGGCGGTTTTGATCTCCGAGTGCGCCGCCGAAGAGAATACGGAATATATTCTGGACTATTTGAAAGCAACTACTCAAAGTAATGAGCGTGAATTTGTAACGGCACAAAACTCATGTGATGTTTTCGGCATGATCGAATGTGCCGATAAATGTTTACGGCATGGATCTGCGCCTGAAAATTCGACGGTTATGCTCGACGATGATTCCGGTTTTAATGCGATCGGAGAAATGTATTTCGCTAATGTTCTCGATGACAAAAATTACGTTCAGACCGTCACAGACGGAACCGTAAGTTTTAATGCCGATGCGCGAGGTATACTCGGTGCGGTATTTCCAAGAGCCGAAATATCTTCCGAGAGCGATTTTTTTAAATACCGTTCCGGATTTTATACTATCATAGAAGAATCGGGAGTTTTGTGGTCGCCGACGGCAATGCCTTTGGGAAAAGGTCGTTTGTCGGCGGTGCTTTGTCCCCGGAAATGCGAGTATCGCTGTGATTATAACGGACTATTTTGTACGCAAAAGAGTTATTTGGATCGTGGAAACAGGGCTGTTATAATAGATATGGATATTTTCAATTCTTACGATTCGGCGCGGAAACTGAATGTAATGTTATCGGCGGTTTCGGACATGGCAGGTAATCTGAAAGTACTGTCTTCGGACGAAATTGCGGAGCGCGCCTTATTTATCGAATCGTATACCGAATACGGGAAAATAGTGAGAACGGATAACTTTATTCCGGAAGGCGATACGAGTGTGTGTGCCGCTACGATTAAAATCGAATTAGACCCGATGCAATCTCGACGCGTGCTATTTTATATTTCCGATGAATCGGTATCCGAAATGCCGAGCGCCGATTATATAGATAAAGTTGCTGACGGGGCGGAAAAGCTTTTCGGGAGACTCGGCAGGATAGTTTTGCATACCGGCGACGAGTTATTCGATTTGGCATTTCGAAAGTCCATATTCGATGTATATACGTATTTTCTCGACAGTTACGATGATTTGAAATATAAGGAAAAGGATTATTTGCTCGGTGCGGCTAAATATGCCGATTGCGCAAAAGTAAGAGAAAAGTTGATACGCGATCTGCCGACAGCGGTCGAATCGAACGATGGAATATACATCGTGTTTGCCGTAATGGAGTATGTTAAATTCTCGGGAAACAGAGATTTTCTGAATTATCTTATCGATAAGATATCCGTGGCAGAGTACTGCATGCGCTCGATAGAAAAAAATCTCGAGATAAAACCGTCGTCTGGTTTGCCGGGTGAACTTGCTTTAGCGAAAATACTGTCCGAGAATTTGAGCTTTTTTGCCGATCGCAGAGCCAACGACAGGGTACTCGGCATGGCTTATACAAAAGCTATAGTGCGTTGCTCGGAATACTGTGCAAAAGGAGCGGAGATAGCTAAAAACACTGACGACGGTTGTTGTTTCGGCACAGACGCTTTGCTTCATGCTAACGATTTGTACGTATGCGACGAGTATGAAAGAGCGTACAAAATATTGCACGAAAATGTGCCTGTAAAATTTCTGACTTCAAACAAAAAAGATTATATTATCGTTTGCGCCATGTTTTATAAAGCCGTGGCTGAAAAATTATTGGGTATTAAAATAAACGGGAAACACGCGCGTATAAATCCGTGTGTGGCGGGAGACCTATCTGATATAGAGTTTGATTTATTGGGCAGCCGCGATGTGCGGATATGTATAGATCAGACATGCAAAACGGGAAATTGGCGCATGAAAGTCGATAGGATCAGTTATGCCGCCGACAGTATCGATCTATCGGATAACAAATGCGATAAAATAGTATTTTACAGAGACGGGCTGACGATGATTTGATAATAATCACCGTAAGAAAACGATAGTTGATTTTGTAAAATTTGCGATTACATTGTAAATTATAATAAAATCGAGTTAAATTTGCAAAAGCATTGTTTTTGCTGTATATATATGATATAATCTCACCATTACAGATCATAAGTGCAGGAGCAAAAGCAATGAACACGGTAAATGAATCGTTATTGGAAATTAGCAATGTTTCTATGTCGTATTCCAACGGCAATATCAAGGCTGTAGATAACTTGTCGTTTTCATTAAAACGCGGCGAGATATTCGGGTTTTTGGGGGCAAACGGCGCAGGTAAAACCACAACAATAAAAATGACTACAGGCATACTGCCGGTTAAGAGCGGTTCTATTAAAATTTGCGGATATGACATAACGCGAGATCCGATAAACGCAAAGCGAAATTTCGGTTTCGTACCCGATTCTCCGATTATATTCGATAAATATACCGGACGTGAGTATATCGATTTTTTGGGGGATATTTACGGCGTGAGCAAGGAAGACCGTATAAAAGTCTGTTCCGATCTGCTGAAAAGATTTTCGCTCGAAGATGCTTTCGATAAACGTATAAGCGGTTATTCGCACGGTATGAAACAAAAGATAGCGATAATCGGCGCGCTTATACATAGCCCGGAACTTTGGATACTCGACGAACCGATGATGGGACTCGATCCGCCGTCCGCGCTTGCTTTAAAAGATTTAATGCGCAAGCATCGCGACGAAGGTAAAACTGTATTCTTTTCCACGCACATACTCGATGTCGCGGAAAAAATTTGCGATCGCGTCGCTATAATAAGCAAAGGAAAACTTGTGTTGTGCGGAGATATGGCAGAAATCAAGCAAGCGCAAGGCGATGATAGCCTGGAAGAAATATTTATGTCGGTAGCGGGAGAAGGTCATGAATAACTATTTGATTTGTCTCAAAGCGATGTTCAAGAATAAACTGCGACTCGGTTCCGACAAATCCAAAAAAAGCTTCGTTGTTTTTATCGTATTGCTTTGCGTGGTTTATGCGCTTGTAATGTCGACGTTGCTCGGCATCGTGATATCAATGAGAGAGTTGCTGAGCATACCGCTGTTTTCGTCGATGTTTTACTTTTTTATATTGCTTACGGCGGCGCTTATCGTTTTGGTATTCGGGATAGTGCATCTTGTTACGACATTATACCTGTCCAAGGACACTGATTTCTATTCTATGTTGCCGGTGAAAGCGTCTACCGTGTTTGCCGCAAAACTATCGTTTGTGTATATATTCGAAACAGCGATTGTTGCGGCAGTCGCATTGCCGCTGTTGATAGCATTCGGAATAACGATAAAAGCCTGGGCGGGATTTTATTTGATAACCGTATTTACGATATTCGTAGTTCCGGCATTGCCGTTGGTCCTTTCGGCTGTAATAGCTGTTCCGGTCATGTTTATCGCAAGCAAACTCAAAAACCGCAATATCGTAGCGCTTGTGTTTTATCTTGTATTGTTCGGCGGATTTTTCGGACTGTATATCTATTATATATCGGTAGGAACAAGTTCGAATATTACCGAAGAATCGATGCGTGCAATGCTCGACGGCGTGCAGACGGTATTTTACGTATTTTATCCTTATGCGGTACTGGCTACGTCTGCGTGCGGTATCTCGTCGTTCGGACTTGGACTTGGCGCCTCTACTGCGGTAAATCTCGTTATTTTCTTTGCGATATCCGCAGCGTTCTTGGTAGTGATCATGCTCGCGGCGAAGTTTATGTATTCGCAGTCGGTTAAGGCAAATAATCAAACGAATAATTATGTTAAGCATGGCGGCACGTTCAAGTCGTCGAGTGCGATAAAGTCGCTTATAAAACGCGAGTATGTAAGTTCGCTGCGAACTACGCAAACCGCTTTTCAATGTTATGCCGTTATGATACTGCCGATAGTGTTTTCGGTTGTAATGGGGATTATGCTCGGAAACATTTCGACGACTGTCGGCAAC
>CAJUQF010000096.1:4886-7328 GCA_910588315.1 uncultured Christensenellaceae bacterium
CGGCAACGTTTCCGCAATAAAAATAGACGATCGGTTTTTCATGCTTATCGGTTTTACAGTACTCGGCGCAATATTTGCAACACTCGGTAATGCCGCGGCGACTACATTTTCCCGTGAAGGCAAGGCGATGGCGTCGCTGAAAATATTGCCTGTGAGTATCGGGACTGTATTGCGCGCGAAAATAACGGCATGGCTTATCCCCGCCGTGACTGCCGCGACGATCTCGGTAGTGGTATTCGGGGCGCTGTTATTCGATTTGCAATACTTTTTGTTGGCTGTATTCTCGTTGATACCGCTAAGCGCCGCGCTCATTTGTTTCGGCGCGCTGTGGGATCTCACTGCGCCTAAGCTTAATTGGACGGATCCCACACAAGCGATAAAACACAACGGTCATGTGACGATCGGTCAAATGGCGGCTATGGGTGCAGGATTAGCCGTAACCGCATTCGTTACGATATTTTGTTTTTGCGGGGTCGATTTCGACATTATTTCCGCATTAAGTTGGGTTTTGATATATTCCGAGCTTGCAATTTTTACTGTTGTTGACATATTATTATACAGAAGAGCGGAGAAATACTATAACAGAATAGAAATTTAAAACGGGAGAGTCCATTTAATTGAACTATTACAATAAAACCGTAGCGGAGACTTTATCCGAGCTTGGTACTACCGAACGCGGACTATCCGACGGAGAAGCTGCGCTTAGATTGATCAAGTGCGGAGAGAACAAACTCGAAGAGCAAAAAAAGCCTAATATAATAATAAAGTTTTTAAAGCAGTTTACCGACGTAATGGTGATAGTACTACTTGCGGCGGCAATCATTTCGGCAGTAATAGGCGTGGTACAGAAACAGTACGAAGATTTTATCGACGTCGGGATCATACTGTTCATCGTCGTGCTTAACGCGGTGATAGGTACCGTGCAGGAATGCAATGCCGAAAAGGCTATGCGTTCGCTGAAGAATCTCAGCGCGCCGTACTGTAAAGTCCGACGCGACGGCGTTATCAAAAAGATCGCCGCGTCGAGTTTGGTAAACGGCGACATCGTTTTGCTCGAAGCCGGCGACGTCGTGCCGGCGGATTTACGTCTTATCAAATGCGCATCGCTGAAAGCAGAATCTGCCGCATTGACCGGAGAATCCGTTGCCGAAGAAAAAAATATCCGTCCCATTCCGGGAGAAGATGTAGCGCTTGCCGACAGGCATAATATGGTGTACGGTTCGTGTACCGTAACGTACGGACACGGCGAGGGTGTGGTTACCGCGACCGGCATGAATGCCGAAGTCGGTAAAATAGCGTCGATGCTGTCCGCGGAAACCGAAAACGTTACGCCGTTGCAAAAAAAGCTGAACGCCGTAGGTAAATTCATATCTATCGCAGTGCTTGCGATAGCGGCGGCGGTTTTTGTTATGGGAATTTTGAGCGCGGCGGGTACGGGTTCCGTTACGGTCGACAGCGTAATAGATTCGTTTATGACGGCGGTCGCGCTTGCGGTAGCGGCAATTCCGGAAAGTCTGACGGCGGTTATAACAATAATTCTCGCGCTTGGCGTTACGAGATTATCGAAGAAGAATGCTATAATCAAAAAACTGCCTGCGGTGGAGACGCTCGGCAGTACGAATGTTATTTGTTCCGACAAGACAGGTACGCTTACGCTGAATAAGATGACCGTTACGGACGTTTATTCGGGCGGACGAATGGGCAGTGTTACTACGCGCATGCTAAGATGTATGTGCCTTTGCAACGATACTACCGTTCAGTCGGATATCATGATGGGCGATCCGACCGAGACGGCGCTTGTGGTTTACGCCAAGAATAACGGGCTCGATAAACTTACCGCGGACGGAGCGTATCCTCGTGTCGACGAAGTTCCGTTTGACTCTGATCGAAAACTTATGACGACGGTAAATCGCGAATTGGACGGCGATTACGTATATACCAAGGGCGCGGCAGACGAGCTTATAAAGCGTTGTGCTTTTATCGATATTGGCGGAAACATTAAAGAACTTACCGACCGGGACAGAGCGGACGTTGCGGCTGTTAATAAAAAAATGTCCGACGCCGCTTTGCGCGTTCTCGGCTTTGCGTATAAAAAACGCGGCGGGACAAATCGCGACAATTATGAAAACGGTTTGATATTCGCAGGACTTGCCGGCATGATCGATCCTCCGCGCGAGGAAGTCAGAGACGCCGTCAAGCTTTGCCGCAGCGCGGGGATAAATGTTGTTATGATAACCGGCGACAATGCCGATACGGCGTTCGCGATAGCGTCTGCGCTCGGTATATGCAACGATAAAAAGCAAACGATATCAGGCGCCGAATTGCAAAAACTGACAGACGAACAACTTGCGGCAAAAGTGGGGAAATTGCGCGTTTACGCGCGTGTTTCGCCCGAGCATAAAGTTCGTATAGTAAAAGCATGGAAAGCCAACGGCATGATCG
>CAJUQF010000097.1 GCA_910588315.1 uncultured Christensenellaceae bacterium
ATTTTGCGGCGTTAAAGTGCGCGACTTTACCTGTCACGGTATACGTTTGGTACAACGCCTCCGCCATGCCGCCGTATTCGATGCGAAGAACTTTAGCACGCTCGGAATCGGTGAGCGGCGACATCTTGTTATATGCCCAATCCGCCGCCGACGAAAGCATACCGCGCGCGGTGTTTCGCAACTGTTCGTCCGGCGCGTACCACTGTACGTCGAGCATAGCCTCGATCTGTTTATGGAAGAAATACCAAGGGACCCACACATTGCATTTCGTACCGTCGTCGTCCGTAACGGAGCTTGCACCAGTCACGAGCGCGTCGTACTGTTTTGCGGAAATTGCGCCGAGATAGCCTGCGTCCTCGGGATGTTTTGCCGCATACGCGTCCTGACATTTTTTAAGCTCGGTAATCATATAAGTCAGCCGATCGAGTACGCTCTCGCCCTTAAACTTATAATCGGGCATGGTACGCGTCGCCTTGGCAAGCGCCGTTATGTAATGCGCTTCGAACTGACCGGCGCCGCCGCCCGTCGGCGATATCCAGGCGCCGTAGCTTGCAGCGCCCAAAGTGTCCAATCCGGCTATACGGCGATAATTGTATAAAAGCCTGTCTTTATCGAGTCCCATCATGTAATCGAGATTGACTTTCATAAGATCGGCGTAATGCGAATCGTTATCGAACTTAACCGTTCCGTAATCGTTCATGGAAAATATGGAAAGATCGGGAAGTTCCGCCGCTTTTACAGTTATTTTATAAGTTTTGCTCACTGTGGCATCTCCTCTCGCAAAAGTAATCGTGATATTCACATCGGTGTTAACCGAGACCGGCAACACCGTACCGTCGTTCGCTATGACGTCGGGATCGTCCGACACCCAGCTCATTCGCACGCCCTCGCCCGCATAATCCGGAACGGTAAGTTTACTTCCGCCGTCATATTCGAGTACGAATTTTTCGCTCTCGGATGCAACCGCCTGTTCATCGTTTTCTATCGTTATCAAACCGAATTCTTTCATGACTTGCTTTTCGGTGAGCGCCGTCTGATATATCTTGACATTGTCTATCTTGCCGACGATCGGATTTTCGCCGTAATAACTCGTAGCGCCGAGCGAGTGTTGGATATCCCCGCCGAAATCCCAATATATCTTGTTGTCGTAGTTGAACGCATCGCTGTACGCCGTGCGCTTGCCGTCGATATAAACAGCTGCGGTATTGCCGTCCAAAGTAAACTGAATATTAAACCATCTGTCATACGGGACGTCGAACATAAGATTCTGATTGCGTACGTTCTCTTCGTCGGTAAATCTCAAGCATGCCTGCGATCCGCCCCACTTGATACCGAGTACGATATACTGATTGCGCCACTCGGCAAACTCGAGAAGCCGCGAGTATGCACCCGTACCGCTGTCCACGTATGCGTCGAGCGAAACCGACAGTTTATTGTGTCCGCTCAGTATTTTCGCAGGCAGTTTCGCCGACGAGCGGTTTTTAAGCTCTTCCGAGCCGGGCGTCCCGTCGATAACAAGCGCACTGCCGTGTCCGTCGACATCCTCGATAACCGCATTACCGACGAGCGTAGCGTCATATCCGCGTACAGATTCCACTCCGCCGTTTTCGAAGTCATAGCTTGCCGTAAGTAGATCGGTATACTTTATATCGAATTCGCTTTTGATCTGATCGCCGGTAAGCGCCGCGTCATAAACACGAAAATCGGAAAAACTCCCTATAAAATCCGCATCGTTCCACTTATCCGTCGCACCGAGTACAAACTTGCCGTTTTCGCCGTAAAACTTTTTCGCGCTAAAATCGCCGGGCTTTGTCACTAGAAGCTCGCCGTTCTGATAAATACTGAACCCCGTAGGCGTAAACTCATAGGCATAATGCACCCAAACATCGTATATCGGCAAAATCGCACTGACCGGCGTATTATAATAATCCGCGTAAGTCGTATCTTTACCTTCGAACAAAAAATTATCCGCATTGCCGGCGCCGTATTTTTGATCGCCGTCGACGCGCATGTTTACATGCAAACCATTATAATAATTAGGGGCAAAAGGCATGGCTGACATCCACGATCCGCTATCGCCGATCCCGTCGTGGACCTCTAAAAGCCGCGACCAACCCGGCATATCGGTCGAAAGCTTAAACCAGCCGGCAACAGTCGCCGACTCGCCGTTCATCACGTCGATAGGCACTTGTACATAATTTGCCAAATGTCCGCTGCCGTTTATATCAAGCGACGGATTGCCTTTCCACGCATTTTTCGTTACCGTAACGCCGCCGCCGTTCACTACGGTCGCGGACGGCAACGTTCCGCCCGCGGCGTTCTCGCCGAGATCCGCATCGTTGTTGAACAATAACCGATATACCGCCGACGGCGCGCTCTCCGCACCCGCGGGTTCTTGCGACGCAACGCCCGATATCGCACCTGCGGTCACGGCAAGCGCCGAAACGGTACATACCGCAAGGAGCTTTTTGGTTTTTGTCGACATCATTTGCCTCCGTACATAAATGTTTTGTAAATACATTATACACCATAATACGCAAACAAAAAAATAGTCTATTTTGCCAACTTAGTATACAAAAACTCACTTTTTTCGGCAAGTCAATAATATCATACCGCTCGCACAATGTCAATCGATATCCGCATAACGGCTATTCGCTTGACTGAAAAAAAAGCATATGATATAATTACGATAATGCTTCCGTAGTTAAATGGATATAACATCCCCCTCCTAAGGGGACGTTGTGGGTTCGATTCCCGCCGGGAGTGCCAATCCCCGTCGAGCTTTGCTCGACGGGGATTTGTACTCTCGCGAGAATCGAAGTGCACCGCAGCAAAGCTTAAAACGCCGTAAATATGTAACATAACTCAATGGTCTAACAATTCGTTTGCATTTTCGGCGCGCGGTTCGTTAGGCGCTTGGACGCAGTCCAAAGCCCGCCCGCTCTTTGCGGGCATTCCCGTCGCATTCTCGACGGACTGTCTCCCGCGAGAATCGAAGTGCGCCACTGAACGGCAATAGTCGCTAAGAATATGTTTAAAGAACAGCAATGCACTATACTATACAAGCATTTTCGGCGCACGGTTCGCTTGAAGTTACAATGTAAATGTGATATAATGATTTAAATTAGTATTAAAGGATAGATGATGAACAACAAGATAAAGGTTTTCGAAAATAAACAAGTTCGTACGGTATGGGACGCAGAAGCCGAAGAATGGTATTTTTCTGTCGTGGATATTGTTTCCGTTCTGACGGATAGCACGGATTATCAAACTGCAAGAAATTATTGGAAAGTATTAAAGAGCAGACTTTTAGCGGAAGGGAATGAAACGGTTACAAATTGTAACCGGTTGAAATTACCTGCCGCCGACGGTAAAATGCGATCGACCGACGTTCTCGACACAAAAGGTGTTTTGCGACTCGTACAATCTATACCTTCACCCAAAGCCGAGCCGTTTAAAATGTGGCTTGCCGAAGTCGGGGACGAGCGTTTGAACGAAATAGCAGATCCGGAAAAGGCAATTTTGCGCGGCGCGGACTACTACCGAGCCAAAGGCTATACGGATGGCTGGATAAACCAACGCTTGCAGACGATCGAAATGCGCAAAGAACTCACCGACGATTGGAAAGCTCGCGGCATACAGCAAAACAAAGATTACGCCATTCTCACCAACGAAATGACAAAGGCGTGGAGCGGTCTTACCGTTCAAGAATATAAGCAAATCAAGGGCTTAAAGAAAGAGAACTTGCGCGACAATATGACTAATATCGAACTCGTCCTTAATATGCTCGCAGAAGTAACGACAACGGCAATATCGCGACAAGAACGACCCGAAAAGTTTACGGAAAGTAAAAATATCGCAAAACGCGGCGGATCGGTCGCAAAGAATGCGCGTACCGACATCGAGTCGCAATTGGGAAAATCGGTAATATCTTCGCTCAATGCAACCGATAAACCGTCGCTCGAAATACGATCGTCTGCCCCACAAGAAACCGACGACTGATTTTTCTAATAAATAATGTTCCTCGAATAAAACGTAAGATCACACAACAAAAAACGCCGACGAATCTACATCGGCGTTTTTGTATTACAGTGCTATAAAAATGTTATAACAATATATTTACGAGTCGTCCGGGAATGACTATCACCTTTTTTGGCGTTGCCCCGGCAACAAGCGCTTTTACTTCCTCGTTTGCCATGGCGAGCTTTTCGAGTTCGTCTCTGTCGGAAGGCGGCAACATTATCTTACAGCGCAATTTGGAGTTTATCTGCACCGCGTATTCGATCTCGGCTTTTACGAGTTTGCTTTCGTCGCAGACAGGATACTTCTCTTCGAATACCGACTGCTTGCCGCCGAGCATTTCGTTTAGTTCTTCGCAGAAATGCGGTGCGAGCGGCGCCATGACACGCACAAATATCTTTAACACATATTTGAGATAGCCGGGTTCGTATTCTTTCGCGCCGCGATACTTATACATGGCGTTTACAAGCTCCATGAGTCGCGCGACCGCAGTATTGAACCCGAACTCCGGTATATCTTTTTTTACTTCCTTTATGCAATAATTAAGCTCGTAATCGAGCGCGCCGCCTTTGGGGTTTTCCTTGACGTCCCGAACGTCGTCCGCAAGCCGCTCTATCCTATCCATAAACCGAGCGCAAGACGATATACCGCCATCCGACCACGGCCCGCCTTCCACATAATCGAACCCGAACATCAAATACAGTCTGAGCGCGTCCGACCCGAACTTTTCGATAAGCGGGTCCGCCGAGATGACGTTACCGCGGGACTTGCTCATTCGATACCCGTCGGGGCCGAGTATAACGCCCTGATGCACGAGCCGAGTGAACGGTTCGTCGAAATCGAGATAACCGAGGTCGTGCAAAACTTTTGTTATAAACCGCGAATACAATAAGTGCGTGCAGGCATGCTCGGCGCCACCGACATAGCAGTCGACGGGCAGCATCTTATTGACAGTTTTTCTATCGAACGGCTCGCTGTCGTTGTGCGCGTCGGGATAACGCAAATAGTACCAGGACGAACACACGAACGTATCGAGCGTATCGGACTCGCGCCGAGCCTTCCTGCCGCAAATCGGGCAAACGGTCTCGGTAAACTCCTTGCATTTCGTGAGCGGCGATTTGCCGTCGGGCGTGAAGTTCACTTCGTAAGGCAATGTCACGGGCAGATCTTTTTCGGGAACGGGTACCGTGCCGCAATGCTCGCAGTATATTACGGGAATGGGCGCGCCCCAATACCGCTGACGTGAAACCGACCAATCGCGCATGCGATAGTTAATCTTTCTGCCGCCCTTGCCGATTTTTTCGAGTTCGTCAAGCACGGCGTTTTTACCGTCGGCGCTCTTTATGCCGTCGAACTTGCCGCTGTTCGTCATGACCCCGTACTCGGTATACGGCAGTTCGCTCTCGCCCTTTTCCGGATTTATAACGCGCACTATGCGCATATTGTTTTTAAGCGCAAAAGCGTAATCACGCGTGTCGTGCGCCGCGACGCCCATGACCGCACCGGTACCGTAAGTCGACAGGCAATAGTCCGCAATATAAACGGGTACTTTCTCGCCGTTTATCGGGTTTATGCAGTACACGCCCAAAAACACTCCCGTCTTGTCCTTGGACGTCGACGTGCGCTCTATTTCGCTCTGCTTTGCCGTAGCTGCGATATAAGCGTCCACCGCACTCTTTTGCTCGGGCGTGACAAGCGCCTGCACGTACGGATGCTCGGGCGCGAGAACGACGTATGTCACGCCGAAAAGCGTGTCCGCTCGCGTCGTGAAAACCGTTATGTTTTTTATATCGCCGACAGGTTTTTCGAGATCGAAAACGACCTCTCCGCCCACCGACTTGCCTATCCAATTGCGCTGCATCGTCTTGGTCTTTTCCGGCCAATCGAGAGCGTCGATACCGGCAAGCAGTTTTTCGGCGTAATCGGTTATCTTAAAGAACCACTGCGTCATTTCCTTGCGCAGCACTTCGGTCTTGCAGCGTTCGCACTTACCGTCTACTACCTGTTCGTTGGCAATAACGGTTTGGCATGACGGGCAGTAATTAACAGGGGCTTTCTTTTGATATGCGAGCCCGTTCTTGTAAAGTTGTAAAAACAGCCATTGCGTCCATTTGTAATAATCGGGTGCGCACGTACGGAACTCGTGTTCCCAATCGACCATGGTACCCATATCTTTGAGCTGGCGCTCCATAGTCTCGATATTTCTGTCCGTCGAGTCTTTGGGATGCACGCCGGTCTTTATGGCATAGTTTTCCGCAGGCAGACCGAACGCGTCGAAACCCATCGGCTGAAACACGTTCTTGCCGTTCATACGCATGAACCGTGCATACGAGTCCGCGACGCCGTAATTATACCAATGCCCCATGTGCAACCGTGCGCCCGACGGATAAGGCAGCATTTCGAGTACGTAATGCTTATCACCGCCGGCATTCTCGTGGAATGTGTTGATACCGGTCTCGTTCCAGATCCGCTGCCATTTTTTTTCTATTTCGTTGTGATCCATAAAACCTCACGATCGGGCGCTTTCGCCCCGACTTTCGATTATTCACAGTTAATTGTTTTCGCCGTCCGTCTCGATCCCGGATAAACTCTTATCGTCGGATCCGCTCTGCTCGTTGCTCTTTGAAGACACTTCGACATGTAGCATCCCGCTGCCGCCGTTACGCTTACACGCCGCACCGACAGCATATACGAAAATCGAGAATGCGAGCAAGAACTGCGCCGGATAATATGTCGCGAGGCAAAGCACGCGCATTGCAAACCATCCCCAATGATCGAGAGACGCGAATTGATTTATCAAGAGCGCCAGATCCGAGATATAAAACCACGCGCTTCCGGCAGCGACGATCACGGTAAACGCACTTCTCGTTGTCAGACAGTCGGATACGGCTTTACCTACCATGAGCGAAAGTATAAGCGCATACAGAACGCACACGGTTTCCATGAGCGCACCGCCGTAGTCGAATGCGGGAACGAGCGTCATCACAAGCGTCGACGGTATGAATATGCCTGCGGCGCAAACAAGATCTTTCCACGCAAATTTATTCGTCAAAAAGTATGCGACTACATACGCGACATGCCCGAGCGCAAACACCGCCGCACCGGCTATAAAGTCGAAGTTTATCGCTATATCGCCCGCCATAGCGACCGTCAATGCGATCGGCATAACGAATACGTACTTATCTTTGACACCGCGCGTATATGCGTAGATCGCATTTATTACGCCTATCGCGACAAACAGCAAACTCGCCGCCGCCTTGATAGGCGTACCGCCGAGAAACATATAGCAT
>CAJUQF010000098.1 GCA_910588315.1 uncultured Christensenellaceae bacterium
AATACTCAGTAAGCGCACTCGTGTCACGCTCCGTCTGCAAACATATTTCGTCGGGCAGTTCGTTTGTCATCGAATAATACTGCGGCAAAAAAGTCGTCATGTCGCCGCCGAAAACCTGCGGCTCGTCTATTATAAAGTTTTTGACGCCCATCATCTTGCCGCCGCGCACTATACACACGCTCACCGCGCCGTACAGCCCGTTGTCTGTGTAATAGAACGAATCGATATTGACGATGTTGCCGAGTTCGCCCACGACCTTGCTCTTTAAGCTCTCGAGCACGCGCAGTTGGTTACGGTACGATATCGCCCGTTCGAAATTCTCTTTTTCCGCGGCGTCGGTCATCTTTTGCATTATGATGCCCGAAACGTCGTCACCGCCGCCCGAAAGGAACGATATCGCTCCGTTTACGGCTTTGCCGTACTCCGCTCTGTCGCAACGCTCGCAACACGGCGCAAGACACAGATCTATGTCGTGATTGAGACAGGGACGCGACCGCTTGTTAAGCTTGCGCGGACACGTGCGTACGCGATAGACCGCCTGCAAAACGGATATAACGCCGCGCACGGATATACCGATGAACGGACCGAAGTACCTGGCGCCGTCGCGTTTGACCTTGCGCGTGACTTCTATCGTCGGGAACTCCGCGTGCGTGTCTATACGAATGTACGGGCTGGTCTTGTCGTCTTTTAAAAGAATGTTGTAATGCGGCTTGTACTTTTTTATAAGGTTATTTTCGAGCGCGAGCGCGTCTTTTTCGGTACGAGTGATTATATAATCTAAATCGGCGATATTGTCAACCATCGCCTGCACTTTGACGGGTTTTTCGGTGTGCTGAAAATACTGCCGCACACGGTTCTTGAGTACGACCGCCTTGCCGACATAGATGACCTTGCCGGTCTCGTCGCGCATGATATAGACCCCAGGAGTATCGGGCAGGTCCTTTAACTTTTCGGCGATCTTACTCAACCCCGCGCCTCCGTAGCCGCAAGAGAATACTCGCAGCCGCAAAACTTTTGCCTGTAAATATCGAGTTCGCGCGCGAGCCTACACGAGAGTAAAAACCCGTCGCGCTTTTTAAAATCGCGGTGCAAAAACGGCGCCGCACCGCCTATCGCGTCAGCAAGCGAAAAAATCAATTTGCTGTTTTTGTGCGGACTGACGGTAAGCGTCGTGGTGTAATAATCGAACCCGTGTGCGCCCGCATACTCCGCCGCACCGCGCAAGCGATCGTCCATGCAATACCTGCACCGCTCTCCGCCCTCCGGCGCATCGGCATACGGTTCGGCATAGGAAAGAAAATGCGAATAATCGTGATCTTCGGCAACGAGCGGCAAGCCGTAATGCTCGGCGACTGTCCTAAGCGCGGCAAGCCGCTTATCGTACTCGCCGACAACTATACAAGGATTATAATAGTACAGCGTGACAATAGCCCCGTCCGAAAGGAGCGGTTCTATCGCGCCGAGACTACACGGTCCGCAACACACATGAAGCAAAATTTTCTTGTCCTTGATATCTTCCATAAAAACTAATAAATGATCGTGACCGGTCCCGTATTGGTCTGAGATATAAGCATATCCGCGCCGAATATGCCGCTTTTTACGCGAGTTTTCCCGTTCGTTGCGGGCAATAATCCGCGCATAAAGTCCACGCAGTAATCGAACAGTTCGCTCGACGCAGGCGGTCGCATCGCCGCAGTAAAGCTCGGACGGTTGCCGTGCGAAATGTCGGCGCAGAGCGTAAAGTTGGAAACCATAAGAATGTCTCCGCCGATATCCGCAGCCGACAAATTCATTTTGTCCGCATCGTCTGTAAAGATACGCATGGCGGCGATCTTTTTGCACATGGCGACGGCATCAGACTCGGTATCATTTTGCTCGATCCCGACGTATACCACAAGCCCGCGCCCTATCTCGGCGACAAGCTCGGCGCCCACGCGAAGCGTAGCATCTTCCACACGTTGAATAACAGCCTTCATGCCGTAATTTTAACATATATTTCAAACAAACTCAAGTAAACGCTTGACAAAAAAGATAAAATATAATAAACTTATAAGGCTGACAAGCTATGGGCAATTAACTCAGTTGGGAGAGTGTCATCTTGACGTGGTGAAAGTCACAGGTTCGAGTCCTGTATTGCCCACCAGCCAAAACCTAAAACGAACTCCTTTTGTTGGAATTGGTTTTAGGTTTTTAATTTGGTTATAAAAGTGCGTCTATAAAAATGAATCTTTTAATTTCTTTTGCCTTTGACTAATTTTAATTAGTTGATCGCGGTAATATCGATCTATATTGGTTAAAAAATGATTTCATATCGATTATTTTTACTTCTCATCAACGTTAAACGTATACTTTAATCTCCAATTTATTATCTATTAAATATCTTGAAGTTTAAGGTAATTTTTAATTATCGGTAAAATACAAACCTGAATACACACAAAGGACGAAAAACTATGGAAAACAATACTAACGAGAAAATTCAGATATTCATAAGCTACCGCAGAGAAGACGGTCTATATCCTGCCATGCTGCTCAACCGAGAATTATTGCAAAACGGCTTTTCTGTATTTTTCGACGTCAACAGTATTCGCTCGGGGCAGTTCGACAAGATTATTTACGACAAGATAGACGAATGTACAGATTTTATTCTCATAGTCACACCGTCGACTTTTTCGTCGCGCGTGCATGACGACAACGATTGGATTAGGCACGAAATTTCGCATGCACTCAAATCGGCAAAGAACATAATTCCGTTATACATAGGCAAGGCACAGATACCCGCCTCAGAAACTTTGCCGACAGACATTCAAGCCGTAACGTTATACAACTCCCTGCGCCAGCAGGACGCGAACTTGATACAAGAAGTCAACAAGAAATTGATAGACAGCTTTATACAGGCAAAAGCGCAGTCTTTTTCATCACGCGAATATTTACAACGCAGATGCTCAGTTTACGACCCGAGCAAAGGCAACGAAATTCTACGACTTAAAATACAGGCGAACAACATAGCCGAACATGACAGAGCGATTGTTCTACCATTACTCGGCAAAAGAACAAACAATGTAGTTCTCGACGTCGGTTGCGCATACGGATTCGTGGGCAAATCTCTGTTTACGAAAGACAATTGTTCTTTGGTTTTGGGTCTTGACAAAAGCGTAAAATGTCTCGACTATGCAAACGCTTATTTAAAGGACGACTGCCACCGTTACGCTGAAATCGATCTCGAGAGCGATGATGTGGAATCCCGTCTTACCGAAATTCTCGAAAATAACGGTATCGAAAAAGCCGACATGATTTTCACTGCACTAACTCTGCATCATCTTAAAAATCCACTTAAGCTGTTACGTCTGCTCCGCAAATATCTCAAAACGAACGGCGTCATAGTAATCCGCGGATCGGATGACGGCTTAAAAATATGCAACGGCACTTCCGGCGTTATGGAAAGTATTATCGAAAAAACATATAACGTCACAGGCGTTTCGGACAGAAAAAACGGACGAAAAATTTTCGGTTGGCTCAAAGATTCGGGCTTTAGAAATATTAAATTGCGAACCAAGATGAAAGACACTTCTACGCTCGACTTTGATAGCAAACTCGATTTGTTCCGCGAAAGTTTTTCATATAGAATAAATTACTTCAAGCGACAATTGGAAAATAATATCAACGATGAATCTGCCAAACGCGACTTCGACGAAATGGAAATATTGCTCGCACGTCTCGAGGAGGAATTCTGCTCGGATAATTTTTGGTACTGCGAATTCGACATTTACGGCTTTGCCGTTAAATAACATCGCTTTACGTAAAAATTATACCGAATACAAACCAAACAGCTTTTGCTCGATCAAACATTAAAACAATATTAACTGATTATTATGGACTGGTTCAATTACTACGAGCTTGCGATAATGGTTATCGTTATGTTACCCAATAAAATTTACGCCGTTAAGCATAAAGATAGCGACAAGCAAGCTTATCGCAACAAAGCGGTCATCGTTATGGAGCAGATCGGGCGATACGGTTGTTTTGTTTTCATGATATTCAATATACCGTATATGTTATAAAAACGCAGCATAACCACCACGAAAAAGCGAGCCGACACTTAAACGTCGACTCGTTTTTATATTGGGGCGTTAACCCCATGGAAGGTCGCAAAAACTACTTATCTTGCTCGCTCTTGCCTTTCCTGCGTTTTTTGATGACGACGGCGCTTATCACAGCTATCGCCGCGACCGCCGCAGCGCAGCCTAATACAATAAACGTTATTGCAGTTGCGCCGAGCCCATCATCCGCTTTGTCAGATTTATTGTCGTCGTTAGGACCGGGTTTAGACGGATCTATCGGATTCTCGCCTGTAGGTTCGAACTCCGCGGTTATCTCCGCGTCGCCGTTCGGCATCGTAAAACAGTATTTGCCGTTCGCGTCTTTTCCTATCGCCGCGCCGTTGACTTTGACGTACTTTATCTTGTATCCGTCGTCCGGCGTGACCGTAAGCGTGACGGTTTCGCCCGTATCGGCTTTATCTTTATCGGCAGTAACACTACCGCCTACGATCTTCGTCGAAACGATAACATCGTGCGGGTCGCTCGGCGGCGTTAACGGTTCGTCGCGTTCGAACTCCGCGGTTATCTCCGCGTCGCCGTTCGGCATCGTAAAACAGTATTTGCCGTTCGCGTCTTTTCCTATCGCCGTACCGTTGACCTTGACATACTTGATTTTGTATCCGTCGATGGGCGTGACAGTAAGCGTGACGTCGTCTCCGAAATATGCTTGCTCGGCGGCGGCGGTCACCGTGCCGTTTTCGATATTATCCGGAACATTGACGGCGAACTGCGCGGCGAGTTCGATATTATCTATCATACACACGGGAGTATTTTGAGTAAACACTTCCGCTTCCCATATACTCGACCACGCGCCGCCTGTCGAACCGCCTACGGTTATGCGTACATATCGTCCGAGCGTGTCGCCCGTAAACTCGAACACCTGACCGCGCTCATTCTTTCTTCCGTACTGTGTCCAAACGTCGCCGTCCACGGACGTTTCGACCGTAAAATCGAATGTGGAGACCTGTTCGAAATTTACGCGTATCTTGGTTATAACTTCGCCGCTGCCCATGTCGACCGCAAGCTGCTGCGGCATTTTATTATCAGACGCGCAATAACGCGTTCCGAGTATACCGTCGAACGCCGCCGCGGCTGAGCCGCCTTTCTCTGCCGCAGACGTCGCGGCGCAAGGTTTTCCCGCCGCAAGATTTACGCCCGTAATTTTTTCTATGATCTCGAATTCCGAAATGCTTACGAGCGTGCCGCCGGTTATTTCTATAGCGAAGTAACGGGCTTCGACTTCGTTCACGTCGGTTACCTGCGATATAGCCTGCTCGCCGTCCGTTTTATCGGCATAGTTTTTCCAAGCTACGCCGTTTATCGAATGATATATGCGATACCGCCATGCACTTTCGCTTCCGAACACCGTCGTTACGCGCTCCACGGTACGAACGTCGCCGATATCCACGAGCAATCTTTGCGGCAGTTCTTCGCTCGACGCGCGCCACACCGTATCTATATCTCCGTCGACTGCCGCCGTAGCGCCGTTCTTTACGCCGGACGTCGTAGAAGACCACGCGAGCGCTTTGGACAGATCGACGGGCGTTTCTGCCGATTCTCCTGCTTTGAGCGTCCCCGTCACTTTGAAATTGATAAGTTTGGGGCTGCCGGTCACAAGCAACCGTTGATACGGGTTTATACGGAATTTCGTTATTACTTCGCCCGCGCACAGCTCTGCGAGATTGCCGGTCGACAGTCTGTATACAAAGCCCGAACTGCCGTCGGCACACACTACGCGTTTATTCGTATTGGTTATATCGAGCTGCAAAGGTTCGCTCGACCAGCTGTTGCCGAAATCCGTAGAGTAATATATCAAGAGTCCGTTCACATCCGGGTCCGGACCGCTCTCGATCTCGTTTACCCACATTTCGAAATCGAGCCGCAACTCGTCGTACTTATCCGCCGTCGCTATCATTTCGGGCGAAATGAACTGTATTATCTGGTCGTACTCGACGTAAGTTATATAGCCTACGGGCTTGCCGTCGATCTTACCGGACAAGCATAAAGCGTCGCCTATGTTGGACACCCAGCCCGCCGCATCGTCGCGGCTGAAAAATTCTTTGCTGTACAAACGATCGCTCGTAGGTCTTACGGGCAGTGCGCCGGGAAAATCTATCGCTCTGCCGTTAACGGTATTTACCACATTCGAATATGTAATGCTTTCCGCCGTAATTACGGGGTTTGCTACGAGTATCGCCGCATTGCGCGAATTTGTCCTGACATTTTCGACGGTAACATTATACATATCACCGAACTGCGCCTGCTTGTATGTGAAAAATCTTATCTCTCCTGCATATACTGCGGCGCCTGCATCGGGAACTTTTCCCTGCAAATGCGGGTCGGTAGCGCTGTCGAGATGACGGTCGCGCATATTTTTGATGTCGATATTGTATATCTTGTTGCCGTCCTGCATGAGCAGTCGCACCATGAAAAATCCCGCGACGGAACATGCGTCTACGTCATGGATATTGACGTCGTGTATATCCGTTTCCTTGCCTTCGACCATAAAGTATTCTTCGCTCGCTCCGAACAGCGCAGTGAGAGCTATTACATCGTCGCCCGTGTAGCCTTTGATATTATATATTTCGAAATTATTGCAGCCTATCCTTAAATCTATGCCGTCCTGATTGGGAACGAAGTTTGTCGCGTCGAACGTAATGTCATGATATTTGCCGTTACTGCAGAATATGTTGAGAAACGACCACCAGCGCTGCTCATGTATAGTAAGGTTTGCAACTTCCAGTCCGTCGACGTTTCGGAAGATGACCATAGCGTTTCTGGCGATATACGGCAAGCCGTTTCTTTGAGTCGTGAACTCCGTAAGCCCGTTGTGAATACCACCGTCGAGCGTGGCGTTTTTGCCCAGCCCTATAAGCCTGATATTTTTCTGTTCGTCGGCTTTTGTCAAAACGTTTTTCTCATCTTCGACGTCGCTCGCCCATGCGGTCTCATTGGTGAACATGTTACAGAAAACGCCTTTAGCAAGCCGCAGCGTGCAATCGTCGATATACACGGTCATATCGGACGGAAGTTTTATCGTCGTCGCGATCCTGTATGTATTGCTCCCGTCGCGCGGATTGACCTTGGGGATCGTTACCTCGGTCTCGCCCGCCGCTTTGACGTCGTCTATGAGCTTTTGAATGTAAAGCGTATCGTTAGGC
>CAJUQF010000099.1 GCA_910588315.1 uncultured Christensenellaceae bacterium
ACTCCGAATATGTATGCTATAATTTTCTATATAATATTAAAAAACGAATAGGAGAGTTATTTCGTCCAACATGGACCCATCTCAAATAGGTATATTAGTAGGTTTAATCGGTCTTGTTCTTCTGTCGGCGTTTTTTTCGTCGGCGGAAACGGCTTTTACGAGCGTTAATCGCGTCAGACTGCACACGCTCGAAGCCGACGGTGTAAAATGGGCAAAACGCGTCGGTAAGATGATAGACGCGTACGACAAGCTCATAACCACTATACTTATCGGCAACAACATTGTCAACATCGTTGCGTCGTCGCTTGCGACCATACTGTTTGTGGACCTTCTCGGCAGTTCTACGGGCGTTACGGTATCAACCGTCGCCATGACGCTCGCCGTACTTATATTCGGCGAGATAACCCCGAAAACTATCGCAAAAGAACATCCGGAAGGATTTTGCCGCGCGTTCTGCCGTATACTTTATTCGCTCGAAATTATTTTCTTCCCGCTTACTTGGATATTTTCGCAATGGAAAAAACTGTTGCTTAAAGTTTTCAAGTTCAAAAAATCGCCCGGCATAACCGAGGACGAGTTGCTTACTTACGTGGAAACGGCGCACAGCGAAGGCGGCATAGACGAACATGAATCCGAACTCATTCGCTCGGCGATAGAATTCGAAGATCTCGATATCGGCGATATCATGATACATCGCGTAAACGTGATTGCCGTGTCCGACGACGAGAGCATGGAAGAGGTTGCGCGCAAGTTTAAAGAGAACGGATACTCGCGCATGCCCGTCTACAGCGGCACGATAGATACGATCATCGGCATAGTCCACGAAAAAGATTTCCTCATCGCATCGCTTGACGGCGCGGATAACTTTAAGAACTGTGTGCAGACCTCTGTGTGTCTGTCGGAGAATATGAAGATATCGTCCGCGCTCCGCATGATGCAAAAGAGCAAGATACACATGGCGATCGTCGTCGACGAATACGGCGGCACGAGCGGTATCGTCACTATGGAAGATATTCTCGAAGAGCTTGTCGGCGAGATATACGACGAACACGACGAAGTGGAAGAGTTTATAAAAAAGACGGGCGACGGCGTGTACGTCGTCAACGGCAATGCGCCGCTGCTCGACGTGTTCGATTATGTCGGTGTGGACGTACGCGAAGATTTCGAATCGTCGTCTATCGGCGGTTGGGTGACCGAGCAGATGGAAAAAATACCCGTTGCCGGCGAGAATTTCGATTACGAAAACATGCATATAACGGTCACGCGTTCCACGCAAAAGCGCGTGTCAGAAGTCAAGATCACGGTCGACCCGATAGAAGAGGAAGAATGATCATGGATCTGTTGTGGTTGAGAATAGTAATATGTATCGTAGTCGTGGCTGTACTCACGTTCTACCTGTACGACGCCGGCGCGTGGCGCGTGTACGATATAGGCATATCGATCGTTGTCATAATTGTGACGAGCCTATTGTTCGCGGCGCTTGCCGTTATATGCAAAATAAAGAACGGGAAAGTTTTCGACGAAACGAACGGACTCGAGTTCACGTCGCCGAAAAACATTCTCGGCAAGCTCCCGTTCTTCCTGCTCGTTTTCGTCGGGAAACGGAACATAATGCCCAAAAGTTTGCGTTCCGTAGATAAAACGGAGATGAAAGAATCCGAATAGCAAAATTGTAACAACAGACCCGCGTCGCATAACGTAACGCGGGTCTGTTGTTATTGACAATATATCGATTTAATAAATCTATTTTGCGATTATCTCTATTTCGATCTTCGCGTTTTTGGGTAGCGCCGCGACTTGTACGCAGCTGCGCGCGGGGTAGGACGCGGCGAAGTATTCGGCGTAGATTTTGTTGACTGTCGAGAAGTCGCCGATGTCGGTAAGGAACACCGTCGTTTTTACGACGTCATTATAACTGCGTCCCGAGGCGGCAAGTACTGCGCCTATGTTTTTAAGCACTCGGCGAGTTTGCTCGGCGATATCTTCGCTTTTGATTTTGCCCGTTTCCGGGTTTATCGGTATCTGTCCGGACGCGAAGAGTGTGCCGTCTGTCTCTATCGCCTGCGAATACGGACCTATCGCCGCAGGCGCGTACTTTGTCGCTATCTCTTTTTTCATAGTATCGCGTCTCCTATGCGCTGCGCTTTGTGCGTATCGATTTAATTCAGTCTCGACTTAACGACGTCGAGCCTGCGCAATACTTCGTCCTTTCCGAAGAGCCGTACCATCTCGGCGCCGCCGCCGGGAGTCGCCGCCGCGCCGGTTATCGCGATGCGGTATATCCACAGTACCTGCCCTTTTTTCAACCCTTTGTCCGTGGCGAGTGTTTCGAGCGCGGCGTTAAGATCGGGCGCTTTTGTCGCGGCGATACAGTCGTCGATCAGATCTTTCGCCATTGCGATATCCGTTTTCCATTTTTTATTGACGAAAAGTTCGAGATCGAAGTTTTCAAACGCGTCGAGAAACGCGGCACGCTCACGTATGTCGGACAGCGTTTCCACGCGCGATTGCAACAGTTCGGAAAGATATTCGTAGTCTATCTTTTTGCCGGGATAATATTTTTCGTAGTATGGTGTAGCCGCGCCGTGGAAGTCTTTGGCGTCCATCTCTTTGACGTACAAAGAGTTGAGCCAGCGCATTTTGGTCTCGTCGAAAATGGACGACGATTTTTGCAAGCCCTCGATAGAGAAACTTTCTATAAGCTCGTCCATGGACATTTTCTCGCGGTTGTTTTTGGGGTTCCAGCCGAGCAATGCGATATAGTTTACTATGGCGTGGGGCAGGAAACCTTTTTGCAAAAAGTCCTCGAATCCGGCGTCGCCGTCGCGCTTACTGAGCTTGTGCCGCTCGTCGCGCATTATCGGTTGAAGATGAATATATACGGGGCGTTCCCAGCCGAGCGCGTCGTACAAAAGATTGTACTTGGGCGTGGACATCAGGTACTCGACGCCGCGGATGCAATGCGTTATGCCCATAAGGTGATCGTCTATGACATTGGCAAAGTTATATGTCGGCATGCCGTCCGATTTGATAAGGATGTTATCCTCGAGATCCTTGAAGTCGACCGTCACGTCGCCGAAAACTTCGTCGTGATAAGTCGAAGAGCCCGTTTCGGGAATGTTCTGACGTATGACGTACGGTTCGCCGCGCGCGATACGCTCTTGCACTTCCGCTTTGCTCATGTGCAGGCAATGTTTATCGTACTTGGTCGCGCCGCGCTCGTGCATTTCGGCAAGCCGCTCTTTCGAACAGAAACAGCAATACGCGTCGCCGCTTTCCAAAAGTTTTTCGGCGTATTTAAGATATATTGCTTTGCGCTCGGATTGAACGTACGGACCGTAGTCGCCGCCGACGATAGGACCCTCGTCGTAATGAATGCCCGCTTTGTCGAGCGCGGATATAATTATATCTACCGCACCTTCCACTTCGCGCGTTTGGTCGGTATCTTCTATGCGAAGGATAAATTTGCCGTTGTTCTTTTTGGCGAAAAGGTATGCGTAAAGTGCGGTGCGAAGTCCGCCTATATGCAAATACCCCGTGGGGCTGGGCGCAAATCTCGTACGTACCATATGTCTCTCCTTGACAATACTTGTTTTATCGTGATATAATGTTGGCGGTGAAATACCGCGCTGCTTGCTCAGTGGTATAATACCTGATTTATTATAATTTAAAGTATAATACTAATCGGAATTTATTGCAACTAAAAAGGAACGGATATGAACGAAAACTTAACGCGTGAACTGCTTTGCGATCTTGCCGAGATTGTTTCTATACCAAGTGTTTACGGCGAACCGGAAGAGGGCGCGCCGTACGGCAGGCATTGCCTGAAAGCGCTCGAATGGTTCGTGAATAAAGCGCACCAGTACGGGTTGCGCGCAGAGCTGATCGACGGCGCGTGCGCTTACGCCGAAGTGGGACACGGAACGGAGTGCGTCGGTATTCTCGGACATCTCGACGTCGTGCCGGCAGGCAACGGCTGGGCGACCGATCCGTTCAAAATGGTGGAAGAAAACGGCAAGGTTTACGGCAGGGGAGTTGGCGACGACAAGGGCGCCGTGGTAGTGTGTTTGCATGCGCTCAAGGCGATGAAAGAACAGCGTTTGCCGTTAAAACGTCGCGTCAGGCTGATAGTCGGCGCCGACGAGGAACGCGGCAGTTCATGTATCCGCCACTATCTCGCGACGGGCGGCGAAGTTCCTGTCATGTCGTTCGTACCGGACTCCGAGTTCCCGGTCATCAACAGCGAGAAAGGTATTGCGCATATTTTGCTCGAGTTTGCCGACGGAAAGATAGCGGAAAACATTGCGCATATTTCGGGCGCCGAGTGCGCCAATGCCGTTCCGGATAGGGCGACGGTGAATATAAAAGCCGGCTCGCCGCTGTATAAAGCTATGGAGTCGGCGTGCGGCGGAAGTATAACCGCGGACGTATTCAAAACGCAAAAGGTCGCCGAGCGCATCGTGTCCGACGGCAACGGTTTTTCGGATTTCGAGATAGTAAACGGTAACGACGGTGTGACGATCGTCGCAAACGGCACGGCGGAACATGCGTCCACGCCGGAAAAAGGCGATAACGCGCTGTGGAAACTGTTCGGGTTTTTATCGACATGGAGCCACGTTACAGGTATAAAATGTTTCGACGCGATATACGATTATCTTTGTACTACGCTCGCCGCGGCGAAACTCGACGTGTACAAGGACGATCCCAAGAGCGGTGATACGACCATGTGCCTGTCGCAGGCGAATGTAGACGGCGATAAGCTCGAATTGTTGATAGATTTCCGTTTGCCGCTCGGGCTGGACGGCGAGACCGTCGCGAAAAAACTCGAAGAAAAGACCGGATGCAAGGCAACCGTGCGCGATTATCACGAAAACCTTTATATCCCCGAGGACGCGCCGCTTATAAAAGCATTGCTCAAAGTGTACAGAGCGCTTACCGGCGATATGACCGCACCGCTCAAGGTCGGCGGCGGCACGTATGCAAGGGAACTTCCCAATGCAGTGGCGTTCGGATGCACTCCCGTCGATATCGACATCAACATGCACCGCGCCGACGAGAATTTCCCCGTTGCGCAGCTGTTTAAAAATTACGAGATATATTTGGCGGCGGCGCAAGAATTGGCTAATATGTAAAACTAAAATATCACGAAAATACAAATAATAATATCAAGGAGAATATTATCATGATAAAACTAAATCCCTCGGTTAAAGAATTCAACGAATTGACTTCGAGCGGCAAAACGCTCGTAGACTTCTGGGCGAGTTGGTGCGGACCTTGCAGAATGCAGGCGCCGATAGTGGAAAAACTCGCGGAGACGACCGACGTCAAAGTCATAAAGGTAGACGTCGACCAAGACGACGAACTGTCTATGGACTTTCAGGTCAGCAGTATCCCGACGCTCGTGCTTTTCGAGAACGGCGTCGTAATAGAAAAATTCGTCGGGCTTACCGATATCGACGAGATCAAAAAAGCGTTCGGAATAAAATAATCGCATAAGATAATTCGAATCGCTTATCTTATTGATTCGGACGTTCTATCATTTCGGTAATAAATACGATCATACGGTAAAATTTGTGCCGTTATCAAAAATATCGTGCAAAATCCTTGCGTTTAAAGAAACTTTATGCTATAATGGATTTTGCTATGGCGGCATAGCTCAGCTGGCTAGAGTACTCGGTTCATACCCGATTGGTCACTGGTTCGAATCCAGTTGCCGCTACCAAACACGGTCGCGTTTGAACACATCGAAATACATTTTTGTAAACGGTGTCGCAGGCGCGATATTCAAGAGAACATCTTGAAACAAATGGCAGTAAGTATAACGCTTGCTGTCTTTTGTTTTGTCCGATTTTCCGCCTTTCGGAACTCTGTTGTAGCACAGTATGCGCAGGAAGTCAACGTCGGATAAAATTCAACTCAAACCGTATATTATAAATAACCTTCACGCAGAATTTTCTGCCGCTGTCGTAACTACTATCCTTTCGGTGTTGACTTCCCGAAGGGATTTATTTTTATGCTGTCTTTTATTTAACGCACACAGTGCTACTTCCTCCGTTGCCGAAAGGCTAATAAAAAATCGGAGGAATCCAAAATGAAAGAAACAAGTGCAAATAAAAGAATATCGTATAGAGATCTCGGTATAACGTTAGCAGATGATCAAGAGATAACAAAAGACAACGTTATGTATATCGGTGAAGGTATAGCAGTAAGTGCGTTAAAGACTTATATGATCTACTCAAATAGAGATCTATACCGATTGTATAAAGATCTATTACATAATATCGGTAAAGAACTAAAACTAACCGAACACTTTACCGATGGATATGACTTAGCTTAAGAAGCAACGTGTTTCCTATGTGAACATATAGGCAAGAAACTCGGAGACGAGTATATAACCAAAACCGGAAAGATAATCAATATCGCCCGTGCGGCATTACGACATATCGAGAGATTGCTCGAAAGAAAGTACGGTACTAAGTATACGAACTGTATATCGAGGAATGTGAACCTATACTACATATATCCGAAGAACGGCTTACCGACTATACGTTATATGACGAGATAATCGAGAAAAGCAAAATAAACGAAAAGGAACTCGAAGTGCTCAACTGCTATATGAGTGGAATGAAGTTTGTCGATACTGCAAGATTTCTCGGCATAGACAATTCAACTGTATGGCGCAGACAGCAATCCGCGAGACGTAAGTTTACTATTACGTTTGGATGATTGCTACTCATTTATCTGAATATTTTGTAAACCTAAATACCGAGTAGCCGATAACGGTTATTCGGTATTTGTATATCTTTAGTGGTAGCATACGGTTGTAGCTGAAAACAATTCCAATAGTATAAGTTTTGGTAGAAAGAATTTGTTATTAAATTTTCATTTTTGTTTCTATGAGCAAAACAATCTTGACAGATGGCGATAATTGTAGTATAATCAAAATGTGAATGTACGTGAAATACAAAGCAAAGCAAAAGAGATAGAAAAAAACAACCCAAAAGATGCGTGTCGATTATATGAACAGGCAATAGAGCTTGAACTAAGTAATACGTATAGTATTTCGGGCTATGGGAGAGCATTACGGCAAGCCGGAGAATCCATCAGGTTTGTCCAATTTTGTGATAACCATCCTAATAAAGAAATCATACTGAAAGACACATATGTGTGTTCAGCAT
>CAJUQF010000100.1:0-1012 GCA_910588315.1 uncultured Christensenellaceae bacterium
ACTATAGTCGACAGCGCTTTGCAACCTTTAAAAGCGTAATCGCCGATAGTTTCGGTGCTATCGATATTTATACTTTCGAGCGCAGTGCAGTCTGCAAAGGCGTAGTTTCCGATCTCTTTTACTTTGTCGGCATTGATGACTTCGAGTTTTTTACATCCCGAAAAAGTTTCATTGCCAATCGATGTAACTCGATTGGATATCATCACATTTATTAAAGACGTACAACCTTTAAATGTTGATCCGAGTCTATCGTTACCGCTTACCACCGCCGAAACGAGAGATGTGCAATTTTCGAAAATATTTGCGAGCAGGGTATAAGAACTTCCTTGTGCGGGATTTATAGTATTGCCTTTACCGTATACTTCCGCACGCTTAAGCGCCGTGCAGCCTGCGAACGCACTCGCTCCTATGCTTTCGACTGTGGCGGGAATTACAATTTCGGATAGTGAAGTGCAGCCTAAGAAGGCGTCGCTGCCTATATAATTTACGGAATCGGTTATATCTATGTTGATAATAGAGGTACAATTTGCAAATGCGCTGTGACTTATAGTTTCCAAAGAATTCGGGAAAGAGATTTCGTTAAGTGCCGTACAATTCGCAAACGCTTCATCATATATCGATTTTAATGAATTAGAAAGTATGACTTTTTTAAGCGAAGTGCAATTTTTAAATGCATATAGTTTGATATCAGTAACGGTATCGGGAATGGCTATTTCGGTCAACGCTGTGCAGCCGGTGAAAGCATGACCGATGATTACAGTAACCGAGTCGGGTATCGTTACACTCTTTAAAGTATTGGAACGTGCTCCGACCGAATAAACAGGTTTACCTCCGAACTCGGCAGGGAAGTCGAAATGTTCGTAACCGTTGCTGTTTTCCAATATAAAAACATAGCCCTGCTCGCGCTGTACGGTTTCATCGTCTTCATAGAGTTTTACGGTCGCTTTACCGTCATAAACGGAAGTGTGATTGCAGACGTCGCATACGAGCGACAGCCCCGTATCGTCATTGT
>CAJUQF010000100.1:1022-2461 GCA_910588315.1 uncultured Christensenellaceae bacterium
TCATTGTGAGTATTGTAAACGCAAGGCTGCTCGTTCTTTCTTTCGCCGCACGATACACAAACGGTATAGTGATTTACCCCGTCGGAATCCAAATTAAGCCATTTGTGTGTATGCCCGTTTTCCTGTCCGCAGGCGATAAACAGCATAGAAAAACAAAACGACGTAATGACCGCAAGAAACGTATATTTTATAATCGTTGTTATTTTATTTTGGTTCATGCGGTATATCTTCTCCTATCATGAATGCATCGAGATACTCTTCTTTCATGGCGTGATAATTCTCGGGAATGGGTAAATAGCCGTTTTCACCCGGAGTCAAATCCAACTGTATGTCTATGTACGGCACCTCTTTTTGTAATGCGAATTCCGTTTCGTATTTTAAATCGTAGTTCATAGGATCGACGGTTCTTACAAATATATATGGTAATTTATATTGATTATAAGGATAATTTCTATTCCAAAGATCGCAATATGCTAAATCATCGTCATATAGTGTCAAATAAGAGTTACGGTATTCTTCGCAAAACATTCGATTCAGCAGCCTGTCATCCGGATTAACGATTTGATTTGTAATATTATAATGCGAATTATAGGTGTTGTAATAATCGCACAAAAATTCCGCTGGCGCATATTCCAAGAAAAATCTGTCAAGGATTAGCGATCCGTTGAACGGAGATGCTTCTTCATTGTTCGGGTTTAAAAAATAGTTTTCGGAATAAATAATATTTCCGCCTTCGATTTCGGGAACTATTATTTCCGTTGTGAAGTAGTAGAATATATCCAAATTCAAATAGTCGTTGATGAAATCGAAATAGTATCGGTAGTCTTCGGTAACAAACCGCTCGTCGTAATGGGTGATAAGCATCGTACGTTGATTTTTTGTCATTCTTTTATAGAACATTTCCGCAAGCCTATAATCGGCATCAAAATACGGAGTGCCAAGTTCAAGAATCATTATATCATCGTTAGGAATTATGTTTTGTTGTATGCAATCGTAAAGCTCACGTTGCGGTATGGGAAAATCACGGAAGTTGCCTACCCACGGATATTTTGTTATATCCGATTCTTCGAAAGTTGGATTTGTGGTATCGACAAGTACATATATAACACTACTGCCGGAAGATGTTGTAGAGCGAGGTGAAACCGTTGCTGTTTGGGCTTGGGCGGGTGCGTTGCCCAAAAAAGCAAAGCACAGTAAAGCCGCTATTGCGACCATTGCAATTTTTCTCATATTATGTAGCTCCTTGGCTTTATTGTGTCACATAATATCACAATCGCGATCATAAGTCAAGGGATATGATATAATTTGCGAAAAAAACTTTTGCCGGCATTTGCCGTTTTATTATTGACATTCGGGCGAAAAACATATATCATAGTAAGGAGGTGCAGGCGCACGATTTCGCTCGTGTCACTAAATCGTCATCTCATACAGTATACATT
>CAJUQF010000100.1:2471-7082 GCA_910588315.1 uncultured Christensenellaceae bacterium
TTTAAGCACTTATCGGAGAAGAACATGGAGAAGTATATTTTCGTAACGGGCGGAGTGGTTTCCGGACTCGGCAAAGGAATAACCGCGGCGAGCTTGGGACTTATTCTCAAATCCAAAGGTTTGAAAGTCATAGCGCAAAAACTCGACCCGTACATAAACGTCGATCCGGGTACGATGAGTCCGTATCAGCACGGCGAAGTTTTCGTTACCGAGGACGGCGCCGAGACCGATCTCGATCTCGGGCATTACGAACGTTTCATCGACGAAAATCTCAACAAGTTTTCCAACCTTACTACGGGTAAGGTATATTCCACCGTTCTTCAAAACGAGCGCGACGGCGTTTACAACGGCGAGACCGTGCAGGTCATACCGCACGTTACGAGCCAGATAAAAAAGTTTATTTATTCTGTAGGCAAAAAGATAGGCGCGGACGTTGTCATCACCGAGATAGGCGGTACTGTGGGCGATATAGAAAGTTTGCCGTTTATCGAGGCGATACGTCAGGTGAGCAACGACGTCGGCAGAGAGAACTGCCTGTTTGTTCACGTTACGCTTGCTCCGACCATCACGTCGAGCGGCGAAGTCAAGACCAAGCCGACGCAGCACTCCGTAAAGACGTTGCGCTCGCTCGGCATTTCGCCCAATCTTATCGTATTGCGCACCAGTAAGCCCATAGACGATAAACTGAAAGAAAAACTCGCTATGTCGTGCAACGTCGAGCCGGACTGCGTCATAGAAAACCGCGACGCCGAACTTTTGTACGAAGTGCCGCTGCTGTTACTCGACAGCGGGATAGGCGATATCGTGACGCGCGAGCTTTCTCTTCCCGAAGAGCCGCCCAAACTCGACGAATGGCGCGCCATGGTGCAGATGGCGAAGAACCGCGAAGGTTCGGTCACGATCGCGCTCGTCGGCAAGTACGTGCAGATGTACGACGCGTACCTTTCCGTAGTGGAAGCATTGACGCACGGCGGCATACATAACGGCGTCAAGATAGATTTAAAGTGGATAGACGCAGAGAAACTCACCGATACCACCGTCGCCGATTATCTCGATATAGCGGACGGCGTTATAGTGCCGGGCGGATTCGGAGACCGCGGTATAGAAGGCATGATAACCGCCGCCAAATATTGCAGGGAGAACGACAAACCGTATTTCGGAATATGTTTGGGTATGCAGATAGCGGTCATCGAGTACGGCAGGAACGTTCTCGGCTATGCCGACGCGACGTCGCGAGAGTTCGATCCCGCGTCGGCGCATAAGGTAATAGATATCATGGAAGATCAGGTCGGCTGTGAAAATACCGGCGGTACCATGCGGCTGGGCGCGTACGAGTGTGTCATACAGCCCGGCACCAAACTCGAAAAATGTTACGGCGCAGGAGTGGGATCCGTTTGGGAACGCCATCGCCACAGATACGAGTTCAACAACGCGGAGCGCGAGAATATGCAGAATGCGGGACTCACGCTTTGCGGCATATCGCCGGACGGCAATCTCGTCGAGGCGGTCGAAGTTACTAAAAATCTTTTCCATGTCGGCGTTCAGTATCATCCCGAATTCAAGTCGCGTCCCGCGCGTCCTCAACCAATTTTCCGTGAGTTCATAGCCGCGGCGAAAGAATTCAAAAACTCGCGTAAAAACTAAATCATACGTTGCGGTCACGGTGTGACGCGCAATTACCGCGTCTGACGTTAAGCAAAGACATTATTGATGAGGAAGTATGAAACTTAACAGAAATTTCAAAAATCTCAAAGAGAATTATCTTTTTGCGGAAGTGGGTAAGCGCGTCGACGCTTATACCAAAGAATTCCCCGGTTCCGATGTGATAAGCCTCGGTATAGGCGACGTTACTATACCGCTGTCGCTGAAAGCTGTGGCGGCATGCAAGGACGCCGCGACGGCTTTGAGTACGGTGTCGGGTTTTCGCGGTTACGGACCTTACGACGGGTATGCTTTTCTTAAAGATGCGGTAGTCGATTATTACAAAATGCGCGGTATAACGATAAACGCCGACGAGGTGTTTATTACCGACGGTGCGAAAAACGGGATAGGAAATTTTCTCGATCTTTTCGATCCAGACAATACCGTCATGATACCGGATCCGGTATATCCGGCATACGTCGATGCGAACGTACTTGCCGGTAACCGTATCGTGTATGTGGACGCAACGAAAGAAAACGGATTTTTGGCTATGCCGCCTAAACGCGGCAAAGCGGATATAATATATATTTGTTCGCCCAACAACCCGACGGGCGCGGCGTATACTACCGAACAGCTCAAAGAGTGGGTGGAGTTTGCGCTCGAAAATAATGCGGTTATATTTTACGACGCGGCATACGAGGCGTTTATCGGCGACAAGAAAGTTGCGCGGTCGATCTTCGAAGTGCCGGGCGCGCGCGATTGCGCCGTCGAGTTTTGTTCGTTCTCCAAAATGGCGGGCTTTACGGGAGTCAGGTGCGGCTGGACGGTCATTCCCATGGTGTCGCCGCTCAATCGCATGTGGTTGCACCGTCAGGCGATAAAGTTCAACGGGACGTCGTATGTAGTACAGCGCATGGCGGAAAGCATGTTGCGCGGCGGTTACGAAGATACCAAGACGATGGTCGCGGAGTACAAACACAACGCAGGTATCATAACGCGCAAATTCGACGAGCTCGGTATAGAATATACGGGCGGCGTGAACGCACCGTACATATGGTTCAATTGCGGCATAGATTCGTGGGAGTTTTTCGATTATCTGCTCAAAAAGGCGCGTATCGTGTGTACGCCGGGCAGCGGGTTCGGCAAAAACGGCAACGGCTGGATACGGTTTACTTCGTTCAATACCAAGGCGCGCACCGAAGAAGCGGTCAAACGGTTCGAATCGTTCTGGAAAGAATTCAACGTCGTGCGTGAAAAACTGTTCGAGCCGGTTAAGTGAAAACAAAAGTCAAAATCAGAAGATGTAACGTTACTTCGCCGATAGATTTCGGCGAAGCGATCGCATTGCGCAGTGCATGCGGCATAAAGCTTACGTATACCGAGTACGGATTCATCCGATTTGACAGCGGAGATATCGTCATGTTCGACGCATACTCGTCCGCGCATATATACAAACCTTTCAAAGCGGAGTGCGGCATTGTCGCATTCCCGTTTTATTGTGGCTGTAACACGGACAACGGCGAGCGCGTAGCATATGCGGGACTGAGATTCGACGAAGAAAAAGCGGTAGAGTGGAAGCCTTTGCATATCGAAAACGACGAGCGGCTCGTCTCGATAGACCCCGACGCCATAGGTGTACCGATCAATTCGGGCGTATGCTGTATGTCCGACGCTGGGGCATACGCGGAGTATCGAAAGAAGATAAACGGTGAGATCCACCCGCTTGCCGGACACATTGTTCTGGACGGACAGACTCACGACAGGATAGAAATAGACGGAAGGGCATATGCGGTATTCTCGACGGGCTGGGGCGACGGCTGCTATAATTGTTATTGCGGCATATCCGCCGGCGGCAAGATCACGGCGATCATCGCAGATTTTGGATTGATAGAATACCCGAAAGAGGCGTATGAACTCGTCGAGACGGAAGTGGAAGTCCCGGACGGGATATATGTTTACGATCCGGAAAAAACCGAGACGCAAAACCACATAGAAAGATGGTCCCGCGTATTGGATAATGCCACGGGATATGAGGAAAGATTGCGTGCGCTTTCACGGCGCGGGTATGCTTACCATTCAATGGGCGATACGGACAGCGCGCTTGCCGATTATACAGCCGCCGTAGAGTGCTGTAAATATGTGACCGATCGCGGCGAACTGTTGCGCGCATGGTCGGTTTACGATAACGCCGCGGAAATATATTGTGCGCGCGGCGATTACGATTCGGCTATAACGCTCATGCTCGGCGCGCTCGAGATGGGCGACGATTTTTATGCCGGTGCGTATGTCAGGCTGATCGATCTTTATAACACGGTAAAACGTTCGGACGACGCCGCGAAAATCGCCGAGCGCATGCTCGACGCGCGACCGAACGATCCCGTCGCGCATATAAAATATGCGGAGAGTCAGGTGGCGGCGTCCAACTACGGCGCGGCGGCATGGGCATACGAAAAACTCGCGTCGGAGTTCAAACTGTATGAAAACCTTTTCGACGAGGCGTCGTGTTTGATAGAGCTCGGCGACTACGAAAAAGCAGGAGCTGCGCTCGATCGTCATCCGGCAAAGGAATATTACGAGCAGTATTGGTATTACAAAGCGTATATGGACTTTAAGCGTAAAAAACTGTTCTCCGCGCTGGAAAATGCCGAGAAAGCATATAGTATAGATAGTGAATATATGCCGGCTATATATCTGTTGATCGATATTCAGTCGCTTTTCAATTCATACCGAACCGTTGCGCGTTACGCGGAAGAGTATAAAAGACTTCGTCCGGAAAACGAGTTCGGTTACAGCGTTTGCGCCGACGCGCATTTGTTTCTCGGCAATATCTCCGAAAGCGCGAGAAATTACTGTTACTTGTTTGATAGGATAAAACAAGACGACAAATATGCCGCGCTTGCCGCGATCACATGCGAAGCGAGCGGCGAACACAAGCGCGGCAATAAAATTTTGAAGTATCTCAGAAGAAAG
>CAJUQF010000101.1 GCA_910588315.1 uncultured Christensenellaceae bacterium
GCGCATGATCGTACTTAACGGTCACGGCGAGATTTTCGTAATCCACGGCGACCGTCATGATATAACCGCAAGCCACGCCGCCGGTAACGCTCCACGGCTCGCTCGTAACGGTTACGCCTTCGACCTCATCTGCGGTCACGTATCCGCCTTCGGCAGTGCCGTGCGATACGACGGGCTTACCCTCAAGAACCGCCTCGACGGCGAAGTTCTTTACCGAGACCTTGCGATCCGCATACTCGTTGGTTCCGAAATACAGGCGCAGTCCGTCTTTCTCTTTTATCGGTCTTTCGTCCGCAACATACGCCTTGACGGTGACGCTTTCGTCGCCGAACGCAACGAACAGGTTAGCCGTGGCAGTGCCGCCGGTAATGGGCGCAGTCGCACTTATCGAAAGCTGTTTGCCATTGGGCATCTCTTTAGTATCGGCGATACATTCGAACTCCGGCTCTATCTTGACCGTTTTGGCGGGCATTGTAAAAGTATACTTGCCGTCGGTGAGCGCGACTGTTTTGCCGTCGACTTTAAAGCTTTTAAGCTCGTAGCCGTAATCGACATGCACATTAAGCGTAACGAGATCGCCCTTTTTATACTCGTCCGCGTCGAACGTGACGAGTCCGCCCGCAGTCTCGGTATAGTCGATCACGCTGGGTTTATCGCCGCCCGAACCGCCGTCACCCGAATTGTTGCCGCACGCAACAAACGCGAACAACGACATCGAGGCAATAAGCGCGACAATGAGTGTGAGTAACCTTTTCTTCATGGATAAAAATCCTCCGTAAGATTAGTTTCTATTTTATATAAAACGATATTCGTTTTTAACGCGATATACTGTGTACATCATTCCAAGGATAGTCAAATCTGTTTACGTGCGCGATACTCGGCTCTAACGAGATTGTACCGTCACGTATGCATAATAACCGTTCTTCATTCATATCATCGTAAATCCCTGTTAATACTTTGTATATATGTATATTATAACCCATAATCCCAAAAATTGCAATAGTAATTAGTAGACTTACACAAATAAATAGGAAATTATATCATGCAAAAAGCCGAAAGTTACAAAACACATTCGAAGTTTACCTATATGAATCGCATGCAAGTCTAAAGCTCCCTACAAACATCTTTCTATTATTGCTTTACGGTAAGCATTTACATTGCGTAATTCGTAGGGCAGGCAGACTCTTGCCTGCCGTTTCTCGGATCATTGTTTGTCATCATGCGGAGCGCATGGGTCTGCGCTCCCTACGAACATCTTTCTGTTATTGCTTTACGATATTACATATACAAATATCCGTGTACGTCGATTCTGTATTTGCTTTACGTTAAGCATTTACATTGCGTAATTCGTAGGGCAGGCAGACTCTTGCCTGCCGTTTCTCGGATCATTGTTTGTCATCATGCGGAGCGCATGGGTCTGCGCTCCCTACGAAGGTCGGTTCCATTATTGCTTTACGATAAAATAAAGATACGTTTTAACATAGTCATAATTTCTTTACTTTCCGATAAGCATTTACATTGTGCAATTCGTAGGGCGGTCAGACCGTCTGCCACTCCACGAATTATTGCTTTGCCACACACGGAGCGCAAGGGTCTGCGCTCCCTACAAATATCTTCCTATAATTGCTTTACGGCAAGCATTTACATTGCGTAATTCGTAGGGCAGGCAGACCGTCTGCCGCTCTTTTGCTTATTGCTTTGCCATAAACGGAACGAATAAAGTCTAAAGATCATTGCCTTTTAATCGGCAAACATTCCCCCGTGCGCGGAAAGCACGGGAGAATGTTCCGAAATAGGAGGAAGCGAATTGTCAGATTGATTGTTGCGCTTATTCAGTTGCCGCTGCGCCGCCGCTTACGGCTACGCCGGCGATCGCGACGTTGCTGCCTGCGGTCTTGTTGATACCGACGGTTAGATATTCTTCAGTCGTTGCGGTGATGTTGACCGTTACGGCAAACGCTCTGTTCTGTCCTGCGGATTTTTCGGCGACCGTGCCGAGATACAGCCTGTTGCCGTGCGAATCGTAAACGAAGAACTCATAGCTCGAATCCCAACCGTTGACAAAAAGCGTAATGGTCTTTACGTCGGCATTGACCTTGACCTTGGTGGCGAACATACTGTCGTCGGCAAGTCCGTTGTCATGCCAGCCCGCGCCGAGTCCATGCTTATCGGTGTCGCCGTCGCTGCATTCCGACGCGTTCTTAGTGCTGTCGCCGTCGGTCCAGGTAAACTTGGCTTTATAATCCCATGCCTGATTGCCTTCACGCTTAGCGCAGTTAGTATACATAAGCGATTGAATATAATCGGAGTCGTTCTTTTGCATAACGTTCTTCGAGCCTGCATCGGGGATCTCGATGTTATAAAGCATCCAGTCGAGCGTGCCGACTTCGCTCATATTGAACGAATCGTTATCCGGACCGTTAAGCTCGCGTTTATCCACCGTAACGCTCGTCGTTGCTTCGGATTTAAGCGTGGTATCCGCGATGGCTATTGCCTGCATACGAAGGTTCGCCGTGGCACCGTCATCTATCGCCGTAGGATCGAGTTTCAACTTCAACGTGGTCTGCTCGGCGGTTTCGACGCTGAAAGTAACGACAAGCGAAACGCCGCCGGATTTTTTATCGAACGACTGCGACGCAAGTTCTTTGTCGCCGTCGAGAAGAGCTACCTTGCCGGCAGTGGTCTGCCATGCGCCGGTATACACTTCGATATCGTGTTTGCCTGCGGGAACGACGATGTCGAACGAGAACGCCGTACCCTTGCTGTATTTGTTGAATACGGTCATATCGGTGGCGCTGTCTTTTGCGGTCGAGCTTGCCTTAGGCGCGCCGCCTTCGAAGTACACATACATGCCGGAGCCGTTATTTTCGCCTGCCGCGCCGGATACGCCGGTACCGCGAATAAGATCGCCTTCGCTGTCGGGCGTTATAGCCGCAGGATGTTCGGTCTCGTTATAGAGATAATATTCCCAATAAATGTAGTGCGGAGCGGTCAAGTCGAAGAATCTGCCCGTGGCATTTTCCTGTCTGGAAGTTACAGCCGCTTTTGCTACGACGACTTTGACGCTCATGGTCTTACTGTCTACTTCGACGTCGACAGTGGTCTCGCCTTCCGCGACCGCGGTGACTTTGCCTGTCGAATCGACCGTCGCGATTCCCGTATCGTTGGAAGTGTACGTGACGGTACCGGTAAAGCCGGCGGGTTCGGACGTGACTACGATATTGTGCGATTGTCCGGAAAGGAGCGACACGGTCTCTGCGTTGAGCGAATAGTTGTAACCAACGTTTACGGTGAACTCGCGTACTCTGCCGTTGACGGTGACGGTTATCTTAGCCGTGCCGTCGGAAACCGCGGTAATAAGACCGCTTTCATTGACCGTCGCGACCGCAGGGGTATCGGAAACGAACGTCGCCGTTCCTTCGTAGTCCTCACCGTTTTCGGTGATCTCTATCTGTTTTGTTCCGTTGTCTACAAGACGGGCGGAATATTCTTTAAGTCTGTAAACGTTGCCGGAAACCGTTGCGCCCGCAAGCGACAGGAAACCGTTGTTTACTATCTTAGCAGCCTTGAGTACGATCTTGACTTCCGTCGCCTCTTTGACGTCGACGGTGACTGCGACGCAATCCGCAACGGACGCGACTTCGCTGCTGAACGACTTGACGCCGAGAACTTTGTCTCCTACGTATACCGTAGCTTCACAGGTCGCACAGAACGTACCGGCATAGATCTTGATGGTGGATTCGCCGGGGAATACTTTGACGACAAATTCCAATGCCGTGCCTTCCGGCGTGATGTTGTCGCCCGTCAAATATGCTTTGGTGCCGTTGTTGGTCCAGCCGCCGTCGCCGCCGTTTTGCGTATCTTTGTTGCAATTTCCGCAAGAACAGGTTTTGCTTGTCGCGCCGCCGTCCCAGGAAAGCCATGCTTTGTAATCGCCCAAATAATGTTTGCCGGTCTGTATTATCGGACGAGTGCTGTTTATAATATCTTCCGCAACGGTATCGTATTGTTTATGGTTGATCTCGCTTTGAGCGATATACTGTTCCCAATACTCCGCACCGTCGCTGAGACTGATGGGATTGTCTTTATCCATCTCGAGTTCGGTTACGGTATAATCTTTAAGATAAACATTGGCTACGGTCACTTCGCAAGTGAGCTTTTTGCCGTCGATCGTCGCCGTAATCGTCGCCGTGCCGTTATCGAGCGCGGTAACGACGCCTTCGGGGCTTACCGATACTACGGTATCGCCTTCGGTGACTTCAAACGCTTTGGTGTGCTGCGCGCCGCCGGGCAACAGTCTCAGTTCGAGTTCCTTGGAATCGCCTACGTGAAGGTTCATCGTCTTTTGCATATCGACAACGGAGTTGACGGTGACTTCGCACTTGCCTACTTCTTTGCCGTTATCTTTGACGGTGACTTCCGCAGTACCCAAGCCGAGCGTGGTTATCTTGCCGTTGGGGTCCACGGATATGATGCTTGCGCCTTCCGCCGCAACCTCGAACGTGAAGTTGGTGGGTCTGTTGGGCGTTACGGACGCTTCGATCTTGGCGGTCGTATCGCCGAAATCTACTTCGAGCGTATCGGTTACATTATATACGTATTGAATGACCGTTATCGCACAAGAATCAACGACTTCTTCGTCGACGATCGCGTCGATCGTAACGTCGCCGGGAGCCTTGGCGGTAACGACGCCTTCGTCGGTAACCGATGCGATATCGCTGTCGCTCGATTCGAACTTAACTTCGAACTGTCGCTCGGGCGTGCATGTGAGTTCGAGTTCGAGCGTATCGCCCACTTCGAGTTCCTCGTCCGTGGTGTTGAGCATGTATGTATAAAGCGTTTGCGCTTCTTCAACGGTGATCGCGCAGGAAAGCTCTTTGCCGTCGACTTTGGCTTTGACGGTAGCTTTGCCCTTGCCGACCGCCGTGACCTTACCGGTCTGATCGACGGTAACGACGCCGCTTGCCGGAGAGACCGACCAAGTCGGTTTCAATTCTTTGCTCGGGGTAGCGGTTACGGTGAGAGTGATCTCGTCGCCTACCGTAAGCGTTTCTTCGGTCTTGCTTATAGTATACTTGTACTTATCGCCGCCGCTCTGCGAGGGTTCGTCTTCGCCGCACGCGACAAAAACGAGACAGACCGACAGCACACTTACTATAAGCGCGATCAGTGACAGTAGTCTTTTTTTCATATTCTCCTCCTATTACGGCACGACCGTCCGCCGTGCCGATAATTGACTTTGTTAAAAACACGTTAGTTTATTCGATGCCGGTTATTCGGCCGAATCGAGTACCTGTACCGCCGCTATCGAGACGTTGCCGCCCGACGCATTGGAACATTCGACTTTGATGATCAACATCGCGTTTTCTTCGGTATCGATGTCGACTGTAACGAGCCTTGTCGCCGCGGGATTGCTGCCGCTGAACGATTCGCCCGTCGCTATAAGCTCGTTTTTGACGTTGTATACTCTGACGGTACCGGTCGCCTGCCATGCGCCGACATAGAGCAATACTTTACGCGTATTTGCCGTGGCGTTGACAAACACCGAGATCGTGCCGTTGACCGAACAAAGTCCGTGCGTAGTGCCGGCGTTCGATACCGGATTGTCGCCGTCCGTCCAGCTTATACTCGTCGAGTAATCGTTAAAGTCCTGCGACTGCGTAAACGAAACTTTGTTTATGCCGACACCGCCCGCTTTGCGTATATAATCGCCTGTAAGCGTGCTGTCGAAGTGCATCCAGTCGGCAACCGCAAGGTCGGCGAGCGTCGTCGTCGAAAGATTGGCGGTCGCGGGGTTGTTTGCAACAGTTACCGTCGCATCTATCGCCGCGGTGTCAATCGTCTGCAATTCGGGAAGCGTCGTGGCGGCATACACCGATCCGACGTTTACGAACGACGGGCTGCCCGTGCCGCTGTGACGGCTGACAAGCACCGCGTACGTCGCGGTTATCTCCGTCGCGACTTCGCTCTGCGCCTCGATGACGGCGCGATATCTGAACGTACCGCGAAGATTACCGAACTGAATTGTCTTTGCATTGCCCGCTCTGTCTTTTACAGTGAGCTTGGCTATGCAGTTCTCGCCGCCGAGATTGATAACGTAGTAGCGCTTGGTAGCGTCCGTCTTGAACTTGAGCGAGAAGTCTTTCTGCGATCTGAGCGCCGTTGTGACCGCCGAGTTCGCCGTATATTCGCCTTCGCCGTCGTTCCAGGAAACGTAGAGCGCGGTATTGTCCGCAACAGTGGTCGTGGCGTATGTGTCGAGATCGCCTATAAGATGCGTAGCCGTGTTCTTGCGCGCAACGTTGGTCGTTTTCTCGTCGTATGCGCCGAAGTACGCCCAGTCTACGATCGCGTCCTGCGAAAGGTTGAGCATTTCGCCCGGCTCTTCGGTTCTGACCGAGAACGTCGCTTCGTTGTCGTCGTATTCGGGTTTTTCGAGATCGGTGATCTCGCCGGACAGGTCGAACACGATAGTCGTTTTTTCGTAAACGCCGGCGGTGATCTTAAACTCGAACACGTTGCTGTCGAGCGACGCGCCGGAAAAAGCGAACGGCGTGGACGACGTACTCTTTCTGTAATTGCGGTAGCCGCTTGTGACCTGCTTGCCGTTGACGCGCACGCTCTTGATCGCGCCCCATTCGGGACGGTAGTGTATACGCACTGTCCACTCGCGTTCGGTAAAGGCTTTTTCGCCTTTGAACTCGCCCTCCGCGGGATTGACCGTAACGGTAAACTTATCGTCTTTATATTCGTTGGTTATAAGCGTTTTACGGTAAAGACCGTCCTTATAAGCCTGAGTTTTGGTATCGTCTTCGTAAAGCGTCGTCTCGGTACTTTCCTTGCCGGCATAGATATCGAGCGCCATTTTGCTCCAATCTTTTTCGGACGTATTGACCATGTTTTCGGCGAGCGCGAACACGCCGCCTTCGCGCACGAATATGGGCGAAGTTTCGAGACCGTGAGCTACGGTTATGGTCTGCGGACCGGCATAGCGCGTGCCCGACCATACATCTATCCATGTGCCTTCGGGAAGGAATACCGTGCGGGTGTTGGGTTTGTAC
>CAJUQF010000102.1 GCA_910588315.1 uncultured Christensenellaceae bacterium
ATTCCCGCCGTCGTCGTTTGCGGTTACCGTTATATCTCCGAACGCGAAAACGTTTTCTATCTCGTATGCGCCGTCGGGATCCGTAACTGCGGTATGCTCGCCGTTAGCCGTTACGATTATTCCGGGTACCGCAGTGCCGCCCGATGTTACCGTGCCGCCTATGGTCGTTCTCGGCGCGGCTGTTTTTTCGATGATGGCGAAATCGCGCGCGACAAGTCTATCGTCCGACGACACAAGCTCCGTGCTTTGCACCGACTTGACGGGTATATCGGAAACGTAATCTTCATACTCGCCGGTAAACTGCAACGTTACTACGTAATCGGCGTCGGAGTCGAGATGAGTAAACCAATAAACGCCGTCTTCATCCGTAACGCTGTAAGCCGTATAGTCTGATGAAACGATCTTAACCGTAACGCCCGAATATACGGTATCGCCGGCGCCGTATCTGCTCACTTCGCCCGTAACGGCGGAAGTATCGTCGATTACGGTAACGCTTACATAATACTCGATATTGCCGAGCGCAAGTTTTACTTTTACCGCGCTCGTGAATTGATTGCCCGATATTTTGATCTTGCCGTCCGCTATATCGACGGTCACTGCATCGGAAGTATACGTTGCGGTGGGCGCAAGCGACGTGTCACGCGCGGTGTATGCTATCTCGACGGATTTGCCGTACGCTACTGAAACGAGATACGGATCGGACTCGGTTCCCGCGCCTTCGGTCATGCCTTCCAATGTAAATTCAGCATCGGGCTTTGCCGCGACCGTAACGTCTATGTATGATTTGACTTTGGCAGTCACCAGCGAAAGCTCCACTCTCGCGCTGCCTTGCGAAACTGCGGTTATATCGAGGTCGTTATCCGACAATACCGCCGTTACCGCACTTCCGGTTACGGATACCGCAGGTTTTTCGGAACTGCCTTTGACGACTATGTTCAAACGCTTTGTTCCGTCATAAGCCAAAGCAAGTTTATACGGATCGGACTCCGTGCCTTTGCCGGAATCGGCGCCCGTGACCGAAATCGTAACTGTCGGTTTCGACGAATCGCCCGGCTTATTGCCGTCAGAGTCGGAACACGCGAAACAAAATGCACATATCAAAACGACAAATATGCATAATGCTATATTCGCAAATCCCGACATTCTCCTTTTTTGTGTCATATTGACCTCCGATTTTTTGCCGCAATGTATTGACAAATAACATGTGCGGGGTTATAATCAATATAACATGTTTTTTATTGCATATCAATAGGAAAATGTAGCATATTTATAGACTTTTGTTGCAAAAATATCAGTATTGAAACATAAGGAATGTATCATGGCTAAAAACAATCATCTCGCTTTTATTTTCGCCGGCGAAGAACAGCGCGCGCCGGGAAGTTTTTACGGACCGATAATGCGCAACGAATACGTATTGCACTATATATTGCGTGGCGAAGGATTCGTCAAATGCGGCGGCAAAACGATCAAAGTGAGCGAAGGTCAGTCTTTTATACTGTTCCCCAACGAACTCGCCAAGTATTATGCGGATATAGTCAATCCGTGGCATTATACTTGGGTCAATTTCGCCGGCGACGAGGCGGACAGTATCATCGCGCAAACCGCGTTTTCACCGACCAACCGCGTCGCGCCGGCACGCCCGTTATACGAAGTCTATCCGCTGTACGAGGACGCGGTATCGGCATATTATATGCCGTCGGAACCGATGAAAAACGCCAAACTACACCTTCTTCTCGCACACTACACGCAGTTCTTTCCCGCCGATAAACAGGAAGTCGAAAAAAGCACGGCGGACGCAGTTATCGAGTTTATGCAAAATAACTACATGTTCGAAAACATGAATGTCGAAACGATCGCATCACGGCTCAACATTTCACGATCGCAGCTGTTTCGAATATGCAAAAACAGCCGCGGTTGTTCGCCCATTCAATACCTTACGGATCTGCGCATCAAACAGGCAATGATGTGGCTGGAAACGACCGATCATCCGGTAAGCAGCATAGCCGGCTCGGTCGGCATTTCGGACGCGATGTATTTTTCGCGGTTATTCACAGAAAAAACCGGATTATCCCCCACCGAGTATCGCAAGAAATTCAGAAACTGACGAAAACGGTACAACAAAATTAAGATGCACCCAAAAGTTTGGATCGAGAATTTTAGTTGTATAATTCGCAGGTCGGTCCCATGCTTGCCGTTGCTTTAATTATTGCGTTTCAACACACGGAGCGCAACGAGGTCTAAAGCTCCCTACGAAGATCGATTCTATTATTATTTTCCATTGGAACATCGTAACGGTTATATTGCGTTTTATTTTTCTTTACCTATCGTAAAGCATTTATATTGTGCAATTCGTAGGGCGGTCAGACCCTTGACCGCCGTTTCTCGGATTATTGCCTTGCCATAAGCGGAGCGCATGGGTCTGCGTTCCCTACAAACATCGATTCGATTTGTTATTTTCCGTTGATACATCGTTACGGTTTACGGTATATCACTCTTTATCTCTTTACCTATCGTAAAGCATTTACATTGTTCAATTCGAAAGTCGATACCTTGCCTGCCGGTTCTCGGATTATTGCTTTACACACACGGAACGCATGGGTCTGCGTTCCCTACGAAAGTCGGGTCTGTTGTTATCTTCCGTTGGAACATCGTTACGGTTTACGGTATATCACTCTATGTTTCTTTACATACCGCAAAGCATTTATATTGTGTAATTCGTAGGGCAGGCAGACCCTTGCCTGCCGTTTCTCGTATTATTGCGTTTCCACACACGGAGCGCAAGGGTCTGCGCTCCCTACGAACTTCTTTCTGTTATTGCTTTACAAGAAAGTGTAGATACAATATAATATCAACAATAAATTCCTTTTCATATCGTAACGAAATTTCATTGCACAATTCGTAGGGAACGACGCCTCGGCGTTCCGTTTGTTACCGTAAAGCATTTTTGTTGTGTAATTCGTAGGGCAGGCAGACCCTTGCCTGCCGTTGCTTTATTTATCAATAATCAAAATTCGAGTTCCATACCGTCATACGCCGCAATGTATCCGTACTGCGATGCGGCGCGCACTATGTCGTTATGCGTGGCTTTTCCGTTATGCGAAAAGTGATTCAGCACTACGGTAGTCAGCTCGTCGATTATGCCCATCTCACGCATTTTTCTCACGACCTCTATACATGTATCCAAGCATAAATGTCCGTTGCGCCAACCCTCCGCGAGCGCGCCGGTGCAGTCGAGCGATATCATATCGAGCCGACCGAAATCCTTCAATGCGTCGTAAACGCCGTCGACGGGCATACCCGTGTCGTGAGCATAAAGCATGCTCTTACCGTCTTTTTTTATGGCATAAATGAGCGGAGTGGTCTCCGGCGCATGATTCGCCGGCAACGGTAATACTTCATATCCACCTGCGATAAACTTTTGATACGGACGAACGAGATTGACCGACGCGTGCTTGTACATATTTTTGCATTCCGCGAACGCCTTGCTTATCATGTTATATCCCGCCTTGCCGCTGTAATAATCGACGTGCGTCGCCTTTTCCGAATACTGCGTAACGCACATATCGTCGACATTCAAATGGTCGCAGTGACTGTGCGTTATAAGACAGGTAGTAATCTTATCCCAATCCGTATTGTAACGCAAAAAATGCGAGACGGTATCACCGTTGAAGTCTATCAGCAATTCGTCGTTTACGAGCGCTTGAGAGCGCGTGCGCACGCTCTTTCCTCCGAGTTCACGGGAACGTCTGCATGTGTCGCATTTGCAAAACGGGACCGGCATGGCATCGTATGCCGCAGTACCCATGTAAAAGATCTTCATTTTTCCACCGCCGTAATGATATTATCGAATATATTATATCATCGCACGATGGAATTGTAAACCGATTTGACTAAATCTGCAGCGCTTTACTTATATCCCTTTTCAGTCTGTAAATTATCTTTTTCTCGAGACGGGATATGTACGACTGCGATATACCGAGAAGATCCGCTACTTCCTTTTGCGTTTTTTCGTTCGCACCGCCCAATCCGAAACGCATCTGCATTATCACTCGTTCGCGCTTGTTAAGCCGCAACAACGCCTCGTTCAGCAGTTTGCATTCGGCTTCGCTTTCCAATTCTTTATAGACTTCGTCGGGATCGGTGCCGAGTATATCCGCCATAACGAGTTCATTGCCGTCGGCATCGACATTGAGCGGTTCATCGAGCGAAACTTCCGCGCGCAAACGCACAACCCGTCTTAAGTGCATCAGTATCTCGTTTTCTATGCACCGCGACGCGTATGTCGCAAGCTTGATATTCTTGTCGGAATCGAACGAGTTTACCGCTTTTATAAGCCCTACGGTCCCGATAGATATAAGATCTTCTACATCGACGCCGGTATTGTCGAACTTACGCGCGATATACACGACAAGTCTGAGATTATGCTCGATAAGCAATGCCTTGACTGCCGGGTCGGTTTTCAAACGCGCGATCGCCTCCGCCTCTTCCGCCTTATCGAGCGGATGCGGCAGTCCTTCGCCGGACGTTATATATTCGAGATCGACGTCCTTCGATTTGAACGCACTCTTTATAGCTTGAAGCACCTTTTCGAAAATCGTAATCATATACCGTCTCCTTTATAATTCTGCCATGATCGCGGGGCATAAAAGCATTTCGTGCGTGCCCGAGAACCTTTTGCCGCCTTGTGCTATCAAGCCTACCATTGCATTTATTTTATGTTCGTGCCTGTCCGAATAGACCGTTATGCTCGTCGGCTCTATGATATAAATTTCGGTACTGCCTGCCGGAGTCGTTATTCGTTTTTTGCGCAGCGACGGCAATATCCCGGCAAACTTTACGGCGGACGCACCGTCCAAACGCTCTGTAAAGTTGGATATGTCCGTTATGATCACAGGCAGTCCCGTTTTGTCGTCGTACACACAATTCCCGGTGTCCAAAAACGCATTGAACGTCATCGCCACTCCGAATACGTCTACGCGCGTGCCGTATTCATACGGCGCTCTCGCCCGCGCGAGCCGCGTACGCTTTATGCAAAATCTTATACAGTAATACCCTGCCGCGCCGCACCCAAGTACAAGGAACAGCGGATATTCTCGCGTGAATCTATCCGCGCCGCTTATACCGTAAAATATCGAGCCTACGGCATAGCTCGCGCCGCCGAATGCAAACGTGCAGCCGAGAAACATAACGCTCATTACACAGGCACGCGGCTGTTTGTAAAACATGATCACGCAAAGTACCGCGTACAGCGCAGCTTTTACCGACAGCGAAACACCGAGTCCGCTCGGCAGGAACGGATAGAATATCGCAACTACGGTACCGAGCGCCGCCGCGATCGATATTCGGACGACGCTCGGCTTGTTATGCGCTATTCGCATCGCCGCCGCGCCCGCCAGATACGTGAGCAAAAAGTTATCCAATATGACGAACTCTATGTACATGCCTACATTTTAGCAGACCGGATGCGCATTGTCTTGTTCATTCTGTCGAAACGGCGAGCTGTTTTTAAAACTTTTACACCGTTTTTGTCAAAAGCAAAGTCACGGAACGACTGTCGGGATCGTTCCGTGACTTTGCTTGCTTATATTCGTATTTAATTGGCATTAATAATATTTTTGCCGATATAATTTCGTTACTTTCTCTTTCTGAGTTTGTCGAGCCACGACGTATCGCTGTCGTCGTCGATGCCGATATAACCGTTGTTTTCCTGCTTGGGTTCCTGGCGCATGGGCTGCTGCGGCGCGTAATGCTGCTGATTGAAGAGCGACTGCTGCATCGGCTGACCCATGTTCTGCTGTTGCTGCGGCTGAGCATAGTGCCTGTCCATAGGCTGCTGCGGCTGTATGGGCTGACCGAAAACATTGGGCGGAACTGCCGACTGACGCATGGGCTGTTGTTGCGCCGCATGCTGCGTTTGCTGTGCCGCAGTCTGACCGCCGCGCGTAAAGCCGGTCGCGATTATAGTTACTTGCAGTTGATCCTTAAGCTCGGGTACTATAGCATGCCCGAAAACTATATTGGCCTGCGGCGAGCAAATATCCTTTACAAGCTCGACCGCCTGAGAAACTTCGTTCATCTTGACTTCTCTGCCTTCGACCTGAACGATTGCGCGCGTCGCGCCCTCGATCGACGTATCCAGCACGGTATTGTTGACCGCTTTCTTGACCGCCTCGACCGCGCGATTGGCGCCGCTTGCTCTGCCGATAGCCATGATCGCGTCGCCGCCTTTTGCAAGAATGGTGTTGATATCCGCAAAATCGACGTTTATCCTGCCGGGATTGACGATTATATCGGTAAGCGCCTGCACGCCCTGACGAAGTATATCGTCCGCGTACTTGAATGCTTCCTGCGTAGTCAGATCTTTGGCTACGGTGGCAAGCCTCTCGTTGGGTACGATGATTATGGAATCTACGTACTTGCGAAGATTGGCAATGCCTTCCTGCGCGTTGCGCATACGGATCTCACCCTCGAATTTAAACGGGGTCGTAACGAATGCGACCGTAAGCTTGCCGAGACCTTGCGCGATCTCCGCAATGACGGGCGCCGCGCCGGTACCTGTGCCGCCGCCCATACCGGCGGTGATAAACACCAAGTCCATGTCTTTCATAAGCTTGGTGAGCGTGTCGCGACATTCTTCTGCGGAAAGTCTGCCCTTTTCCGGATTTGCGCCCGCGCCGTAACCTTTTGTGATATTCGAGCCGATCTGGACACGCCGAGTCGCCTTGGAAATGCGTAGCGCCTGTTTATCGGTGTTTATCGCCATAAAGACGTTGACGTTGACTTTAGCGTCGATCATATTGTCGACCGCATTACTGCCGCCGCCGCCGACGCCCACTATCATGACTTTTACGGGCGAATTGGCAAGGCTGTCGTCGCTGCCGCCTATTATGCCGTTTTGATAATTATCCATATTCGTGTCTGACCTCCATGTCACAAAGGTTGTGCTTCTTTATTGTTTGTTTTGTAAATATGTAATCGCGATAGCAT
>CAJUQF010000103.1:0-1633 GCA_910588315.1 uncultured Christensenellaceae bacterium
GTGATGCTCTACCCCTGAGCCACTTCCGCATAGATATTTACTATGCTCACTTTCGTAAGCGAGCATAGTAAATATATCACTTAATCATATGTTTGTCAAGCATTTTTATATAAAAATCCGTAATTCGATTTAAAAATGTTTGACAAGATTGTTATAATGCTGTATAATCATTCCGTAACACAAGGAGGTGGATTATGGCTGTCCCCAAACATAAAACTTCGAAACAGCGTACGCACACTCGCGGATCGCAATGGAAATTGTCCGCGCCGGCGCTTGTAGAATGCAAAAATTGTCATCAGCTTGTTCAGTTGCACCGTGTATGTCCCAGCTGCGGCTACTACGATACCGAACTGAAAATCGAAAAAAATCAAGGTAACGACTAAAAATTTACCCCGTTTCGGCGGGGTATTTTTTTGGTGGAAAAGGATGTTTTATGAAGATCATTGTCGATATAGGAGCATGCGATCATCCCGATAAGATGGTGCGTGGCGCAATAGAAGCGGCAAACGAGTATCGCGGTTACGATATAGTGGTCGTGGGCGACGAGGCGTTTATCGAGTCGGTGACGGGCAAAAACGTCCCCGCAAATTTTTTCGTAGAACACGCGCCGGATATTATCAACAATAACGATGTTCCTACGCGCGCGATACGCAACAAACCGGATTCTTCGCTCGTACGCGCAATAAATATTCTTAAGACGTCTGACGATGCCGTGGGGCTTGTCAGCGGCGGGTCTACCGGTGCGGTGCTTACGGGCGCGACGCTTATGATCGGTAGGATAAAAGGCGTGCACAGACCGGTGCTTGCCTCGCTTATGCCGACCGCGATAGACGGCAAACTCGTATGTGTTGCCGATACCGGCGCAAACGTCGATTCCACTGCGGAATTCTTGGCGCAGTTCGCCGTCATGGCGGATATATACGTAAAGGCGTTGTTCGGTATAGAAAATCCCGCGATCGGATTGCTGTCTGTCGGAACCGAAGAGCATAAAGGCGACGAACGCTCGCGTGCGACTTATGCGCTTCTGAAAGAATTGCCGTTGAACTTTAAGGGGAATATGGAGGCGCGCGACGCGCTTACCGGCAATTACGACGTTATAGTCTGCGACGGATTCGACGGGAACGTGCTTGTTAAATCGGTCGAAGGCACGGCGAAAATGGTCATGAGCGAGATCAAAAAAGCGATGTTCTCATCGTTTAAGTCGAAGATGGGCGCTTTGCTGCTTAAAAAATCGCTTAAAAAACTCAAAGGCAAAATGGACTATCATTCGTATGGCGGAGCGGCGTTTCTCGGCGTAAAGAAATTGGTCGTAAAAACTCACGGATCGTCCAACGAAGTATCGACAAAAGCGTCCATTAGAAATATTATCAGAATGTATGAGCATAATATTTTGGACAGCATAAGGGACGGTATGGCGCGCGAACCCGAACAATCGGAAAACTGTGGCGAATAACTCGGAGTTAAAATTAATACAGTCGTGCATCGGGTATGAGTTCGAGAACGAAAATCTCCTTGCGGCGGCGTTTACTCACTCGTCGTTTGTCAACGAGCATCCGGCGGTGGGTAATGAGCGCATAGAATTCTTGGGGGATTGTGCGCTCAATTTTTTGGTGGGCGAGCGATTGTTCTTGCA
>CAJUQF010000103.1:1643-6981 GCA_910588315.1 uncultured Christensenellaceae bacterium
TTCGTCGCGCCGCGCCGCGCTCGTTTCGCGAACGCCGCTGGCACGTATAATAGATTCGCTCGGGTTTATCGAGTACTTGCGTGTCGGAGCGGGTGTAGATAAATCACGGTTCTCGGATAAAGCGCGTTCCGATCTCTTCGAAGCGATACTCGGCGCGGTTTATCTCGACGGCGGCTTGGATGCGTGCAGATCGGTACTCGACAGGATTTTTTATGCCGATGTTCAACCCGTGACCGATTATAAAAGCGCATTGCAGGTATTCTGTGCGGCGCGCGGTATGGCGGCGGTATATGAGACGGTCGTATCCGGCGCGGGATTCGCGTCGACCGTTACCGTTGGTTCGCAAAGGTTTTGCGGCACCGGTAAGTCGAAACGTCTATCGCAGATCGAAGCGGCAAAGCGCGCATTGGAGTTTTTAAAATAAAGACTCGAAAATTCTAAAATTCGTGTCGTTACGCAAAATTTCGATTGATTTTTTATGTATAGTGTGATACAATAAAAATAACTGTGTAACTGCGGGAATTTAAGACGTTGAAGTTCAAGAAACTGTCCTTGATAGGATTCAAATCCTTCGCAAATAAACTTGAGGTCAAGTTCGGCGAGGGCATAACGGCTATCGTCGGACCGAACGGGTGCGGTAAAAGCAACGTTGCGGATGCCGTACGCTGGGTGCTTGGCGAGCAGTCGGCAAAGCTTTTGCGTGGATCCAAGATGATGGACGTTATTTTCAACGGTTCGAAAAAACGCAAAGCGCTCTCGTATGCCGAAGTATCGCTTACTTTCGATAATCACAACAGATCGCTTTTCCCGTCTTACGAATACGAAGAAGTCGTTATTTCGCGTAAGCTGTTCCGTTCCGGCGAAAGCGAATACTACCGCAACGGCAGTCTTTGTAAATTGCGCGACATAACGGACATGTTGCGCGATGCCGGTTTTGCTATCGAAGGCTATACGATTATCGGTCAGGGGCGCGTCATGGAGATCATAAATGCCAAGCCCGAGGATCGCCGTGCCGTTTTCGAAGAGGCGGCGGGGATAAGTAAATACAAGTACAAGAAGAACGAGGCGGAGCGCAAGAACGCGCGCACTCGCGAAAATCTCGTTCGGCTCAACGATATACTGAGCGGAGATACCGAGCGGCTTGCGCCGCTTGCGCGTCAAGCGGAAAAGACCAGAACATACCGCGAGCTTAAAGATAAATTAAAATACCACGAAATCAATCTTTACATAAACAAATTCGAAACGGCGTCGGATACAAAGGACAAGCTTTCCGATGTGATCGCCGGTATAGATGCCGAGATAGCCGAAAATCAAAAAGCCTACGCTGCGGCGTCGTCCGATTATAACGATGCGATGGCGGAGTTGCAGGCTATCGACGGCAATCTCGAAAAGTATCGCAACGAGCTTATGGATCTGTCTGTCGACAAAGAGAAAATCTCCGGCAAGATAGGTTTGTACAAACAACAGCTCGATAGCATAAGCAGTCAAAATATGGCGCTTATGTCCGCAAACGCTACGCTCAACGACAATTATAACGAGCTTACGGTCTCGGCGACCGAGCGTCAGGAAGAGCTTAAAAGCAAAAACGATTTGCTTAAATCCACTCGTGAGGATTACGAGCGTTTGGAGGTCGAGTATAAGCGTCTCGACAGTAAAGTCGTTGCAGAAGAAACGCTTATAAACGATGCGCGAAGAGCGTTGCTTGCCGCTATGGAACGAAAGGCGGCGGTCAATCGCAGCGTCGGAGAACTTACTGCCGAGCGCGCCGCGCTTACCGATCAGATAGAAGAAGTCAAAAGTCGTGTCGCCGATTTCGACGGAAGAATTGCCGCGTCCACTGCGGATATCGAAACCAAAACGACCGAACTCGAAAAATTGAGATCGGAACGCGACGGCCTTGTAAAGCAGAAAGACGAGTGTGCGGCAAATAATGCCGAGTGCGCGGACAAACTTTCGTCGCTCGGATTGGAAATAGGTCAGGCAAAGCAGGATTATTCCGCATTGGTGTCGCGTCGGCGCGTGCTTGAGGACGTTCAGAAGGACGCATATTCTCATGCCGTACGCAAACTTTTGGATGACGCCGAAAGCAATATGACTATCCGTAATGCGATAGTGGGCGTCGTCGGACAGGTCATAACGGTGAAAGACGGGTTCGAGGCGGCGGTCGACGTCGCACTCGGTTCGGCGGTCAATAACGTAGTCACCAAAAACGAGCAGGACGCAAAACTGCTCGTAGAGCATTTAAAGAACAATCGTTACGGCAGAGCTACGTTTTTGCCTATAACGAGTTTTAAACCGCGCTCGATAGATCACGATTTGATGCCGCTTTTGCGTAGACCGGGTTGTTTCGGCGTTGCGACGGAAGCGGTCACGCACGATAAGATATTCGATCCCGTAATAAAAGGATTGCTCGGCGCTACTGTAATTGTAGACGATATGGATACCGCGATCTCGCTCGCGCGCGACAGCAAATACGGATTCCGTATAGTTACTCTCGACGGCGATATCGTTACGCCGCAGGGCGCTATTACGGGCGGAAGTAAGCGTTCCGATGCGTCCAACGTTTTTTCGCACGAACGTTCGCTTAAAGAGCTTGCGACTCAGATAGATACGCTTAAAGCACAGATAGATACGTTGCAGACAGAGCGCGATCGTTTGACTCGGCTCAACGAGTCGTTATCGAAACGCATACGCGAATTGACGGAAGATATTCACGATTACGAGCTTGCGGATGCTGCCAAGACCGCGGAAAATACTGCGCTTATCGGCGAATTGAATTCATACGTTGAAAATAAGGCTCAAGACGAGAAAACGCTCGAGCAGCTTATGTCGCGGTTTAACGACGTCGTTGCCGATCTTAACGCAGTGGAAGTCGATGACGATATCGCGGTTGCGCAACGTAACGAAGAAAATGCGCGTATCGACAAAGAATTCGAAGAACTTAGGCGCACGCGCGATATTTCGCACAATTATGTAGTCGAAAAGAATTTGCAGATAGTTACGCTCGAAAAAGATGTCGAGGCGCTGCAAAACGAGATAGCACGGCTTAAAAGCGAAGCCGTATCGACCGCCGCGCGTATCGAGAGCAATAACATGACAATTCTCGGTAATAACCGAGCCATGCAGGAGTGCGACGACAAAATAAAACAACTGACCGAAAGCAGTACCGACGGCAACGATAAACGCCGAGAAGAGATAAAAGCCAAGCTCGACGGTTTGTCTCAGTATAAGTCCGATCTCAATATCAAGACGGTAGAGAGCGATAAAGCCCGACTTGAATACAACGATATTATTTCTCAGTTGACGGAACGTAAGCACGAACAGGAAATTTTACTTGCGCAAGTCGACGTCAACATGGAAAATATGCAAGCCGCGGTTTTCGAAAACTACGGGCTTGCGTACGAGAACTGTTTGGAGTTCAAAGAAGAGAATTACGATCCCGAAACGGGCGAAATAGAGATCGCAAAACTGCGCAGAAGGATCCAAAATCTCGGGAGCATAAACGAAAATGCCATCGAGGAAGCGCAGGAGCTTTCGCAGAAAGTCGGTAAACTGTCCGAACAGCGCGACGATATGATGAAGAGCCTTGCCGACGAAGAGCGTATAATAAAAGAAATGTCGGCTAACATGATGCGTGACTTCGACGCGTGTTTCGAACAGATTCGCACTAACTTCCGAGAGATATTCAGAGAACTTTTCGGCGGCGGAAACGCCGATCTGGAACTTACCGAAAACCAGGATCCGTTGTTGCGCGGCGTGGAGATTATCGCACAACCCCCGTCTAAAAATTTACAATCCATATCGCTGTTTTCCGGCGGAGAAAAAACTCTTACGGCTATTGCGATAATGTTTGCGATCATGAAACTTCGTCCCATGCCGTTTTGTTTCTTGGACGAGATCGAGGCTGCGCTCGACGATGCCAACGTCGGCAGAGTTGCGAGCATGATAAAGAAGTTTTCGGCGGTCACGCAGTTCATAGTTATCACGCACAGAAAACCCACTATGGAGCAGGCGGACTGTCTGTACGGCGTTACAATGGAAGAGGAAGGCGTATCCACCATCGTTTCCGTAAGACTCGGCGACGCGCTTAAAAACGCGGTAGCTATTCCAAAATCCAAGAGCGAGTAATAATCATAAAAGGAGTATCGGTCGTATTATGGGACTGTTTTCCAAGATAAAAAACGGGCTTAAGCGTACAAAAGAAGCAATAGCGTACAAGCTTAATAAACTCTTTACCGGCGGTGTGCTTACCGATGAGTTTTACGACGAACTCGAAGAAACTTTGATAATGTCCGATGTCGGCGCCGAGACGACCGATCAAATCATGGACAGGCTTAAAGACGATATAGACAAGAATCACATTCGCGATACTGCCGCGGTGCGCGATATATTACGCAAAAATTTGATAGAGCTTTTGGACGAGAACGAGAAACCGGAATATGATTATCCGCTTGTCATAATGCTTTCCGGTGTTAACGGCGTAGGTAAAACAACGGCGATAGGCAAGCTTGCGAAAAAATTCAAATCGCAAGGTAAGTCTGTCACCATTGCCGCCGCCGATACGTTCCGTGCCGCCGCCGCCGATCAGCTCACCGTGTGGGCGGAACGTGCGGGAGTGCGTATCATAAAGCATGCGGAAGGCGCCGATCCCGCCGCAGTCGTTTACGACGCCGCACAGAGCGTTAAGAGCAAAAACGGCGACGTTCTGTTGATAGATACCGCCGGCAGGTTGCATAATAAAAAGAATCTGATGGAAGAGCTGAAGAAAATCGCACGCGTGGTAGGACGCGAACTCCCGGATGCGACGGTTTATAATTATATCGTACTCGACGCCACTACCGGACAGAATGCGATTTCTCAGGTCGATATATTCAACGAGGCGATCGATATAGACGGGATAGTTTTGACTAAACTTGACGGTACGGCAAAGGGCGGCGTCGTGCTTGCAATAGCCGGCGAACTCAATGTCCCGGTTGTATATGTCGGTGGCGGCGAGGGGATCGACGATCTAGAGGATTTCGATTCGGAAGATTTCGTAGCAGGCATAATGGGCGAATAGAATTTTAAATTTAATAATACCGTTTAAAACAGTTGCAAAATATAAAGCTATGGTGTATAATCAAGGTGTAAAGTAAAATCTCTTTACACCTTTTTATGAGCAAAGATTTGAATATCAGCCGGCTTTGCGATGTTTACGGAGCATTGCTTACCGAACATAGACGTGAGATGGTCCGTAATTATTACGATTACGATCTGTCGCTTGCGGAGATCGCCGAAAACTTCGGCATAACGCGGCAGGCGGCGCTTTGCAGTATAAAGCAAGCGGAGAAGCAACTGC
>CAJUQF010000104.1 GCA_910588315.1 uncultured Christensenellaceae bacterium
CAAGATTTGCTATAAAGCGGTGCAGACAGTTTTGGTCGGTGAAGATTTGCATGCGCCGGACGATTCCGAGTATAAGCAATTAACGTCGCTTTGCAATGATTTTTGTTTCTTCGCACATTCGTTTGACAGTTCTTTCGATTCCAGGGAATATTCTCCGGACTTTACTCAAAACTATAATCTCAACGATAAAATTCTCAGTCGCTTTAAAACGTTCGATATCATGAATAAGGCGAGTGCTAAAAAGAAAAATATCGTTACAAACATAGATGAGTACGAAAGTATTTTAAAAGAGTGCGATAAGGCGCTTAGATTCACTTATCTCAACTGTTATAAGTCTATGTGTAGTCGACAGGTAAGACAGCATGCAAAACTGTTTTTCAATGGTTTCGAGATGCTGTACAGATTGCTTTTGCCGCGCGTAGTGGCTGTCGACAAAAAGCGTGTGGAGATACGCGTACCGAAATTTGTCGATATCGTCGATTACTGCGATATGTTGACGCGTTTTCTCGTCGATTCTTACGAGATCGATGCCAATATAGGTATCTCTTTGCACGAGTACTATGAAAAACTTTTGGAGATCGTAACGACTTACTTTGTTCCCGAATTCGATCGGCTCGATAAGTCAATAAATAAGATCAAAGAGATAAAGAACGACGAGTATTACGCTTATCAAAAATTGCTTTTCGATTGCGCGTGTTGCTGTGCGCCGGCACTGAACAAGTATGTGGATTTCTCGGCGGAAACCGATAAAACGCGTCTTAAACTTGTTAAAATATGCAAGCGTGTAACGGATGACTTTCTTCTGCTATCCGAATTCCGAATCGACGAACTCGAACAATCTAATTTTTACAGACCTATTTTGCAGATTTCCACAGCGGTCACAGACGAGATCGAAGAATAAGCGGGCTGATAATGTGCATATAAATCGATTATGATATTCGATTTGCACAATGATTTTCCCACTGTTTACAATTATTCGGACTACGAACATTATCTGTCTGCAAACGAGCAAGCAGAAATCACCGCGGCGATTTGGACCGATGAGCTGTCTGATGCTTGTTCTTTTGTCGACAGCACCGTAAAAAAGCTCATATCGCTGAAATGTGCGGTTGCGATAGAGAATATCGGTTTTACCGCAAAAAACGATTTATTCGAAACGTTTGATTTTTCGAATTTACTGTATTGCTCGCTGACTTGGAACGGCGACAATGCGTTTGCCGGCGGCGCGCTGGGCGAGGGTCGACTTACACCGCTCGGCAGACGGGCGATAACCCGTATCGAAAAAAGCGGGTGTTATGTCGATGTGGCACATTTGAACCGAAAAAGCTTTTACGACGTTTTGGATGTCGCTGATCGCATAGTGTGTTCTCACACGGGTTTTAACGACAACGCGCGATCCTTGACTGCAAACCAAATAAATGAGCTTGTTTCTCGCAATAAAGTTATAGGGCTTTGCGCGGTATCGTCTTTTTCCGGTGCGAAGTCAAAAGAAGATTTCATAGCCGTTATAGATAGGTTCGTAAGTAAATACGGCGATGACAGTCTTGCTATCGGAACCGACTATAACGGTTCGGCAGATATACCAAACGATCTTTGCGATTACGATAAGTTGTTTTGCGTGATCGACGGGTTGCGCGATATGGGATATTCTAATGAATCACTCGATAAAATATTTTATCGTAACGCAAAAACACTTACACGGAGAGTTTGACTTAAATGAAAGACATTTACGAAAATCCGCTCATAACACGTTATGCGGATAGAAAAACAGCCGAAGTATTTTCGGACGACAGAAAATTCAAACTGTGGCGCAAACTGTGGATAGCGCTTGCGGAGAGCGAGAAAGAACTCGGTCTCGATATTTCCGACGCGCAGATCGCGGAAATGAAAAAATTTGCGAACGATATAAATTACGATTACGCCAAAGAAGAAGAGCGTAAAGTACGTCACGACGTAATGGCGCACGTTCACGCATTCGGCGCACAGGCAAAGTCGGCAGAGCCTATAATCCATCTCGGTGCGACGAGTTGTTTCGTTACAGATAACGCCGAACTTATTCAAATATACGAGGCGCTCGAGATAGTACGCGGCAAAATGCTGACCGTTATGGATAAACTGCGCAAGTTTGCGCTCGAAAACAAAGATCTTCCCGTACTCGGATATACTCACTTGCAGCCCGCTCAGCTTACGACGCTCGGTAAACGCGCCACGCTGTGGCTGTATGATCTTTATCTCGATTTCAATGATTTGACGCACTTTATGTCCGAGTATAAATTGCGTGGAGTAAAGGGGACTACGGGCACGCAAGCGAGCTTTTTATCACTTTTCGACGGAGATCACGAAAAAGTAAAGCAGTTGGAGAAAAAAGTCGTACAAAAGCTCGGATTCGAAAAAGTCTTTGCGGTAAGCGGTCAGACATACACTCGCAAATTCGACTATTCGGTCGTATCGTTGCTTTCCCAAATCGCACAGAGCGCATATAAGTTTGCCAACGATATCCGTATAATGCAGTCGTTTAAGGAAGTGGAAGAACCTTTCGAAAAATCTCAAATAGGTTCGTCGGCTATGGCATATAAGCGCAATCCCATGCGTAGCGAACGAATTTGCGCGCTTGCAAGGTTCGTCGAATCCATGACGTTTAACGAGGCTGTGACAAGCTCGACACAGTGGTTCGAGCGCACGCTCGACGACAGCGCAAACAAACGTTTGACTATTCCGCAGGCTTTTCTTGCGCTTGACGGCGTGCTTAACATATATATCAATATAACCGAAAATATGGTCGTGTATCCCAAAGTTATAGAGCGCAGGATATATGACGAATTGCCTTTTATGGCCACCGAAGAAATATTGATGGCTTGCGTTAAAGAGGGCGGAAATCGACAGGAATTACATGAACTTATTCGCAGGCATTCAATGGAAAGCGCAAAAGCGGTCAAAGAACGCGGCGAGAAGAACGATCTTATCGACAGGATCAAAGCAGATCCGTATTTTGCTGCGATAAAAGATAAAATCGACGGGATACTAAAACCGTCTAACTTTATCGGCAGGGCGTCTCGACAAGTTACCGATTTTATGAGAGAATATATCGACCCGATGTTCGAATCGCAAAAATATATACCGTTCGAACCCGAAATAAATGTTTGATCGTCAATATACAAAAAAACGTGTCGAGTAAGTCGGCACGTTTTTTTATGCACGAAATTGTGACACGATTTTGAAAAATCAATGTAATAAAAATCATTAAAATTTTTAAAAACCTATTGAATATTAACCTTTTATATGATATAATACTATCGGCAATTAAAAAAGCATAGATTGCAATACGGTGGAAATTTTCACAAACAGAAAGGAGAGTTTATGAAAAAGAAAAAGTGCATAGCCATGCTTCTTGCGGGCGGACAAGGAACGCGGCTTTTTGCGCTGACCAATAGCGTAGCCAAACCGGCTGTTTCATTCGGCGCCAAATATCGTATAATCGATTTCCCGCTCAGCAACTGTACAAACTCCGGCATCGATACCGTAGGCGTGCTTACTCAATATCAGCCGCTTATTCTCAACGAATATGTCGGGAACGGCGAACCGTGGGATCTTGACAGAAGTTTCGGCGGTGTTCATATATTGCCGCCGTATCAAGCCAAAGCTGGCGGAGAATGGTATAAAGGCACGGCAAATGCCATATATCAGAACCTGCATTTTTTAGACGAGTACGATTCCGAGCATGTGCTAATACTGTCGGGCGATCATATATACAAAATGGACTACTCCAAGATGCTCGGTGAGCATGTCGCACACAACGCCGATTGTACGATAGCGGTCATAGACGTTCCGCAGCAAGAAGCAAGCCGTTTCGGGATAATGAATTTTTCCGACGATATGCGTATCACATCGTTTCAGGAAAAACCGAAAAAGCCGCAAAGCAATCATGCGAGCATGGGAATATACATATTCAAAAAAGATGTGCTTGTTCGCGAACTCAATGCCGATGCGGCAGATAAAACATCGGTCAATGATTTCGGGAAAAATATTATACCCAATATGTTGAATTCCGGATGCAAAATGTTTGCTTACGCATTCGAAGGATATTGGAAAGACGTAGGAACGGTCAGGAGTTTGTGGGAAGCCAACATGGATCTTCTCGGCGATCACCCGGCGTTTGATTTGGGCGATCCGTCGTTTAAGATATATTCGCGCAACGAGCCGCTGCCGCCGTCGTATATAGGCGCTACCGGTAAATTCATTAATTCGATCATGACTACCGGTTGCGAGATATACGGTAAAGTTATCAACTCGGTCATCGGCGAAGGCGTTACCGTCAAAGAGGGTTCCGTGATAGAAAACAGTGTCGTCATGGACGGTGCGGTCATCGGTAAAAACGTACATATAAATTACGGTATGGTCGATGATAACGTCGTGATCGGCGACGGTGCGATAATAGGCGACAGTACGTCGGATAAAAACAGTATTGCGCTTATCGGCAGAGATACAATAATCAAAAACGGAACGAAAATAAAGCACGGCGAGATAGTCGATAAAGGAAGTATGTTATGAAAACATTGGGAATAATATTCGGAAATCTTCATGATAAAGACGTCGGAGAGCTTACTGCGGTAAGATCTCTCGCTTCCGTACCGTTTCGCGGAAGATTCAGGCTGATAGATTTTGTATTGCCGTATATGGTAAACAGCGGCATTACCAAGATCGGTGTTATAACGAAAACAAATTATCAATCTCTGATGGATCACGTAGGCAACGGAAAGCATTGGGATCTTTCTCGCAAAAACGGCGGCTTGATTATGTTACCGCCGTACGGCGACGGAGATATGAGCGTGTTTCAATCGAGATTCGCCACGATAAAGAATAACAGTCAGTTCATCAGGCGTTCGGATGAAGAGTATGTTGTGATAAGCGATTGCGACAACGTTTGCAACATAAACCTTGCCGATGTTATACAGGCGCATATAGATAATCATGCCGATATAACCATTGTTACGCGCAAGAAAGAGCTTGTCAATAAAAAACCTCGTACTATAATCGATACCGATTCCGACGGCAGAGTAACAAAAGTTACGAATACCGACAAAGAGTTGGGCGCCCATCAGGTGTTTGCCAATATTTTTGTGATGAACAGGAAGTTTTTGCTTAATATTATAGAAAACTCGGCAGAGCAGAATTATAACAGCTTTACGCGTGACGTGTTGGCTCGAGGATGTTCGAAATACCGCATATTCGCATATGTAGTTAACGGATATTTTGCAAATATAGACAGTCTCGGAAATTATTATAAACACTCATTGGAGCTTTTGAACAAGGACATACGCGATGAGCTGTTTTATAGAGACGGCGCAAATATATATACTAAAGTTCGTGACAGCGCGCCTTGCAAGATTATGAGTTCGGCTACAGTCACCAATTCTTTGATAGCCGATGGGTGCGTCATCGAGGGCGAGGTAAGTAACTCTATTTTATTCCGCGGCGTAAAAGTGAAAAAGGGCGCCAAGATAACTAATTCAATCGTTTTTCAAGGCTCCGTCATCGGTCAGAACAGCAGTCTAAACTGTGTTATTGCCGATAAATTGGTCACCATACTCGAAGGACGCACTCTTTCCGGTCACGAAACTCATCCGTACTTCATCGCTAAATCGGCCGTTATATAAGGAGAAAATATGCCTACCAAAAAGACAGAACAAAAAGCCGTCAAAAAAACTGCCGGTAAACTTGAGTCAGCCGTCAAAATCGAAACGTCGGAGATTAAAAATAAAAAAGCTACAGCGCTTAAACGTAAACGCAAAGTGCTGTTTGTAGGATCGGAGGCGGCGCCGTTTGCCGGAACCGGCGGACTTGGCGAAGTACTCGGTAGCCTGCCGCGTGCTATCAACGACGGCGGCGAGTATGAAGCGCGTGTAATATTGCCGCTTTACGAGAGCTTTCCGGAGAATCGTCGGAGCGACTTGCAGTTTGTTTGTTGGACGTTTGTCAAACTGTCTTGGCGTAATCAATATTGCGGTCTGTTCAGATTGAAAGAAGGCAATACCGTTTTCTACTTCATCGATAACGAATACTATTTCAAACGGCACGGTCTTTACGGACACGGCGACGACGGCGAACGTTTCGCATTTTTCAGCATGGCTGTTCTCGATCTGTTGCCGCGGCTTGATTTTGTTCCCGATATCATCCATTGCAACGACTGGCAGACCGCGCTTGTACCCATTTATTACAAGCTGTTTTATATGTACCGTCAAGGTTACGGCGGGATCAGAACAGTATTTACGATCCACAATATAGAATACCAGGGTTGGTTCAATCGTAATATGCTCGGCGACGTATTCGGCATACCGGATCACGAGTTCGGCAGTATAGAACATTTCGGCGAGATAAACCTAATGAAAGGCGCAATAGACTATTCGGATGCGGTAAGCACCGTAAGCCCGACATATGCGCAAGAGATCATGACTATGGAGTATTCTCACGGGCTTGACGGGGATTTGTATAGAAATAAACATAAACTGCGCGGCATTCTCAACGGTATAGATACGGTTACTTACGATCCTGAAACCAACCCGTCTCTGTACGCGCATTATTCCGCAAACGATAAAAGCGGCAAGGCGATAGATAAAGCAGGATTGCAAAAACAACTGTGGCTACCTATACGCAGCGATGTTCCTGTTATTGCCATGATAACGCGTCTTGCCGAACATAAAGGATTGGACATAGTTAGAGCGGCAATGCCGGAACTTCTTGCGCGTGACGTGCAGTTTATTATTCTCGGAACAGGCGAATATGATTACGAAAATTATTTTTCGCATATGCAGGAAGTTTACGACGACAGGGTGCGCGCTATAATCGCTTTCGATAAAGACTTATCTCATAAGATCTATGCCGGTGCGGATATATTCCTTATGCCGAGCAAAAGCGAGCCTTGCGG
>CAJUQF010000105.1 GCA_910588315.1 uncultured Christensenellaceae bacterium
GATGTCTCGTTCGAAAAGTCCGCTTGCCAGCGAGCCGGGGATGGTGTTGATTTCGTTTACATAAACGTCTTTGCCTTTTACCAAAAAGTCCACGCGTGCGACTCCGCTTGCGCCTATCGCTCTGAACGCGATCTCGGCTTGCCTTTGGATCTCTTCATTTATTTCGGCGCCGACGTCCGCGGGGATCTTATGCCGTACCGACTTGACATCGCCGGCGTATTTGTCTGCGAAAGTCAAAAAGTTCTTCCACCCCACAGGCTGCTCGGTTTCGGATACGATCAAATTCTCGTCGGTGTGATCGCCGAGTACCGCGCAATTGACTTCGACAAAGTCTTCGAGCGCTTTTTCGATTATTACCGTATCGTCCCACTCGAATGCGATCCTAAGCGCCTTAAACAGTTCCGCTTGATTATGCGCGATCGAAATACCTATGGAACTTCCGAGATTGCACGGCTTTACTATAAGCGGATAACCGAGTTTTTCCGCTCCGATAACGGTCTCCGCGGCATCGGCGGTATAGCTTGATTTTTCGACGTCTATGTATGGCATGACATTCAAACCCGCTGCCTTGAACGCAGTCTTCGACAATAATTTATTCATACCGATGGCGGACGCCGCCACGGAGCTTCCCGTGTACGGCACACCGCACATTTCCAAATAGCCTTGAAGAGTGCCGTCCTCGCCGAGTATTCCGTGCATGCATAACACCGCCACATCGACGGAACAGTACTTTTTATTCTTTACGTACAACTTTCCGTCCGGTCGCAGATGTACTTTTTTGCCGTCGAACTTATTGTTGCGCACGGCGTTTACGCTCGAAAAATTCTGCGCGTCCGACGCCCACCACTCACCCGAAGAATCGATATACACGCCGACACAACGCGCCTTGCATGCCGACATCGTCTGGAGTCCCGTAATTATGCTTATGTCGTGTTCGCACGACATTCCACCGAAAAATACAGCAATCATATTTGTTTTATATGACCGCCGCACATTTTTCGTGCTTAAAACCAATAAAATATTATATTATTTCGTTCGTTCAATTAGAACCTGTACATAACGAATTTGTCCGCAAATTGATATCCAAATGTCGCAAGTATCGGTGAGAGACAAGCCGACGAGCGGTTTCGGCGCGAATGTATTGCGTCAGCGATATCGTGCAATTGCAAGGCGTCGCTTAAAACCCGCAAAAGCAAATTCGACCCGAAAAGTCTCGGCGGCGGATACGCGGCGTAGACGGGCAACTGTCGGCAGGTCGCTGAAGGGCGTGTAGAACCACCTACACAACCGAGGCGACTTGCCGAACGTAGCCCGTATCCGTCCAATGTATACGCCACCGAGATTATAGAAAGTAGAATGTAAAAGTTAAAATCGCCACTACCGCAAGATACAGCGAGAACCATTTATAGTTTGCTTTGGCGATAATTTTAAGCATAACGCGCACGGCGATATATCCGGACGCGAACGCTGTCGCCGCGCCTACAAATATGGAAAACCAGTCGATATAAGCTATCGTTCCCGCCTGCGCTACGTCTATAATGCTTAACAATAACGAGCCGCAAATGATGGGGATGCTCATCAAAAACGAGAACGTCGCGATCTTTTTACTGTCCGTCCCCGCAACGGTACCGCCGAAAATAGTCGAGCCGGACCGTGAAACGCCGGGAAACACTCCCACGCCTTGCATAAGTCCCATAGCGATAGCGCTACCCCAATTCAGGTCTTTAGGCGATTTGTTGCGTTTTGCCACAAACTCGCTGACAAGCATGAGTATCGCGGTGAGTGCAAAAAAGAAACACAGATATTTTGCGGTCGAGAAATAATCTTCTATAAATCCTTTACATGCAAAACCTATTATGACGGCAGGTATCGTTGCGACGACAAGCATCAATAGATTTTTATACGGCTTTTTAAAAAGGTCGAGTATCGGTCTGAACAGCACTATAGCTACCGCCACCAGCGTGCCGAGATGCGCCATAACGTCGAACAATAAAAAGGACTCGCCGGTATTGAGTCCCATCAATTCTCTGACAAGTATCAAATGTCCGCTCGACGATACCGGCAAAAACTCCGTAAATCCCTGTACAAGCCCCAAAACCATGGCTTGCCACCATAACATATTCAAGACCGTACCTCCGAAAATCCGATACTATAATTTATTTGAATACGTGTAAAGTTATGCCACGACTTTGTCGACAACGATATCGTCGGTCATTTTCGCCTCCGCTTCCGCGGCGCGTATACTGCTCTCGCGTTCTTTAAGCGCTTGTTCGCGCGCTTCGCGAGGCACTATCTCGAAAACTTTCTTTTCCGTCGCACTCTCGTCTTCGCTCGTAGCGATCTTCTTAAGCTCGGCGAGATTTCTGTCGAACTTGGCTTTATCGATGGATTCGAGCTTGGTAACGAATATACCCTCGTGCATAGTCGCATCGACCTTTTCTTTGTCGTAACGCAACTCTTCGAAAAGTTTTTCGCCGGGGCGTAAACCGGATATAACTATTTGGATATCTTTGTTAGGCACATACCCGTTGAGCCTTATAAGATTACACGCAAGATCGTATATATACACGGGATCGCCCATGTCGAGAACAAACACCTCGCCGCTCGACGCAAGCGCGCCCGTTTGCAACACGAGACGCACGGCCTCGGGAATAGTCATAAAGTACCGCTTGATGTTTTTGTCGGTGACAGTAACGGGACCGCCCTCGCGAATTTGACGCAAGAAAGTGGGGATGACCGATCCGGACGATCCGAGAACGTTTCCGAACCTGACCGCCGCCATTTGCATTTCGCTGTTTTCCGCGCGTGTCTGCACGAGCATTTCCGCAAGACGCTTGCTTGCGCCCATTACGTTTGCCGGATTGACGGCTTTATCGGTGGAAATCAGTACAAAGCGCTTGACGCCGGCTTTTTGACACTGCTCTATAACGTTCTTCGTGCCGAACACATTGTTCTTTATCGCTTCTGTCGGTGCGATCTCCATCATGGGAACGTGCTTATAAGCAGCGGCATGGAACACCGTTTCCGGTTTGAATTTATCAAGCGCCCACGCAAGCTTGTCCGCCTCGCGTACCGTACCCATCACGAGCGAGTAACGCGAAGTATCGTACTTTTTGCAGAACTCTTGATCGATATTGAACATTCCGTTTTCGCTTTGATCGAAAATAACGAGATGTTTGCAACCGAAAATCAACGCTTGACGACAAAGTTCCGACCCTATCGAGCCGGCGCCGCCGGTGACCATGACAACTTTGTCCTTGACCGACAGATCGATGAGTTCTTTTTTTACCTTAAACTCGTCTCTTCCGAGCAGCGATTCGATTTTTATGTCGTGCAACGTGAGCGACGAGTTTGCGATATCCTGCGCGTCGCTTATAGGCGGCAACATTTTTATGGGAATATTGTATTTGCCGAGCCGCTCGTAAATGGACTTGAGCTGTGATTTCGTAAGATCGGTAATGGCTATAACGAATATTTCCGGTTCATAAAGTTCTATTATGCGCTCGATATCGTCGAGACCGCCGGCAACGGAGACACCGCCTATCGATTTGCCTTGCTTGTCCTTGTCGTCATCCATGAATGCAACGGGCAAATACCCTTCGTCGGCATTTGATATAAATCTGTTATTGAGAACAGAGCCTATGTTGCCCGCGCCGTAAATTATCGTGCGAATGGGTTGATCGCTTTTGGATTGAGGAAAGTTTCCGCGTCTGACATGCCGAATATAACTGACGAACATGTAGAAAAATCTCGGAATCGCAGTGAAGATAACCGCGAAAATCATATAAAGCGCGATCTGCGTTCCCCAATACTCGACGTTGAACGAAGCCTTGAGTATCAGCTTAACGACCAATAAAAAGACCGACGATATGACGTATGCCGCAACGAATTTGATAAACTCTATCCTTCCGGCAAACTTCCATACGACGTTGTAACAATTAAACAGCGCAAGCATGCACACAGGCGCCGCCGCGGTGATTATCATTATCGGTATCTCGAAATCGAGATAATTACGCGGAAAAGCGACTTCCTTGAACATAGCCATGCGCGCCAACCAAAACGCGGCGAAGCAAAACGCTATGTCGAGTATAAACGTGAAAAACACTCCGCGATAGCGCGGCGACAAAAGTCCTCTGGCGGATGCACGTTTTATTATCGTATTACGTTCGGAGTTATCACGAACTTTCTTTTGCTTGTCGGACATTATTCCTCTGATTATTGACTTACGACTGATATATTATCACAAACAATTCGATTTTGTCAACATAATTGCCTGTCCGCCACAAAACGGACGGATATTTTTGCAGTGCGCTAAAACGCAGGCAAAAACCCGACGTATGTAACCCGATCGATTTATTTCGTGCGAGTATTTATATAACGCTTGAACACGGACAACACTTCGTCTATCTTGCGCGGATCCTCACATTCGCACATAACGCGCACCTTTGGCTCCGTACCGGACATACGAACTATCAACCTGCCTATGCCTGCAAGCCGCGCGGTGTAATCTTCGATAAGGTCTATCATGCCTTTATCGTACATAATAGATTGATCGGCATACTCGGCAATGGCTTTTTGCGGGAACAAATTGAGTTCTATAAATTCACCGAGCTTGCCTTTTTTGTATAAAGTTTTGGTAATAAGCATGCTCGACATGATCCCGTCGCCTGTCGTCGCCTGCGGATACACTATATAGTGTCCGCTCTGCTCTCCGCCGAGATTATAGCCCTTTTTGAGCATGAGATCGCAAATATATTTATCGCCGACGGGCGTACGGACGAGTCTGCGTCCGTCTTTTTCCAGCCTGCGTTCGAGCGCGGTATTTGTAAGTATAGTACCTACCATAACGTTATCTTTGAGATCTATTTCTCTGCCGAGATTATAGAGCACCGAATCGCCGTCCATGACCTTTCCGTCGAACACGAACGCGAGTCTGTCCGCGTCTCCGTCATACGAAAATCCGAGTTTATAATCGGTTTCCGCCATCGAATGCATAACGTAATCTGGATGCAATGCACCGCATCCGCAATTTATCTTTTCGCCGCGGAGCGAACAGTTTTCTATCGCAACGGTTGCGCCGAGTCGTTCGAACGCCTGTTTTGCAACGGTACCGGCTGCGCCGTAACCGCAATCCAACCAAACTTTCGCCCCGCTCATGTCATAGTCGACGGTCTCTACGAGATAATCGACGTACTGCTTTTGCGCGTCGGCTATCTCGTTTACGGAACCCACCGCACGCACTTCGGGCGGGTTATCGATATAATATTCGATACTGCCTTCCTGCTCTTCACTGAGCTTGATGCCACTGCCGTCGAATATCTTTATGCCGTTGTATTCCGGCGGATTATGCGACGCGGATATAACTATACCACACATGGCGTTATGTTTTATTGCCATACGGGCTATCGCCGGAGTAGGCAATATTCCGACCGTCAGAACATCTGCCCCACCGCGTTTGAGTCCGTCAAGCAACGCGGTCTGGATTTCCGGACCTGAAACGCGCGTATCGCGTCCGACTACCACCGCGCCCTTGCCGAAATAGCCCACTATCGCAAGTCCGACCTTGTAAGCAAGCGCGGCGTCGAGATTGTCGCCGTACTTGCCCCTTATACCGTCTGTTCCGAAATATTTGCCCATGTTCGCTCCGGATCGATATTAAAAGCCATACCGATTTATTTACAAATGAAATTATAATATATTTTTCGGTTATTTGTCAATATATATGCGACAAAATTCGCGGTTGCGCAATAAAAAAGCATATATATCGCATGCAAATATTCGCCTTTTGCCGATTTACTCTATAACTGTTGACATAATTATATTTTTTAGACTATAATATATCGGTATGGACGGAATCGTAAATTCTATAGCCGAATCTATGAATGCGTCGCTCGGCGCCGCACTTACGGTGTTTTTGCTGTCGATGATCCCGATCGCCGAAGCGCGCCTTGCCATACCGCTCGGCATCGGCATGGGGTTGACGCCCGGAGAAGCTTTCGGTTGGGCGTTTTTGGGTTCGTCGCTGATGGCGCCGATATTGATCCTCGTATTTATACCAATCATAAACGCGCTGTCTCGTACAAAACTGTTTTCCAAGATCGGCAAATTTTTATATGATAAATTCGAAAAGAAGTCCCGCTCGCTCGCGACAGATCAGGAAAACGATGATAATAAGGGATTCAAAATAACCAAATCGGACATAAAAAAAATCGGCGGCGTATCTCTGTTCGTCGCCGTGCCGCTCCCGCTTACCGGCGTATGGACGGGCAGCGCCGTAGCGTCCATATTGAAGATAGGTTTTGTCAAAGCCGTTATCGGCGTGCTTTTGGGAAATGCGGTGGCATGCGCCATAATAACGCTCATAAGTTTTCTCTTTCAGCCGTATGTCAATTACATTACCGCGGCGTTCGCAATAATAGCGGCGCTCGTCGTGGTTTTTCTTATAATCAAACTGATAATATACAAACCCGAGTCCGAAACCGATATTCCGCAAAAAACGGACGAACACGGTGACGACAACACGAATATCTAATTACAAAGGAGAATATTATGTGCGGAATAATCGGATATTCGGGCGGCAAAAATGCCGTTCCCGTACTTATTAAAGGACTCGAGCGGCTTGAATACCGCGGTTACGATTCGAGCGGCATCGCCGTTTCCTCCGATAACGCGATCGAATGCGTTAAATCGATCGGTAAAATTTCCGCGCTTAAAAGCAAACTCGAAGATTCGCCTCTCGCGGGACGTACGGGGATCGGACATACGCGCTGGGCGACTCACGGCAAGCCGAGCGATGTAAATTCTCATCCGCATTTTTCCGCCGACGGCAAGTTCGCGATCGTTCACAACGGTATAATCGAAAACTACGAGCAGTTGAAAAACGAGTTAAAAAGCCACGGTATA